>CAZNCM010000340.1:0-1330 GCA_964571155.1 uncultured Lyngbya sp.
AGGCGACTAAACCCGTTTGTAAGTCGCGCATCAACAGCATTAACCCCACCCAAGCTTTCCAGTCTATGGTATTGTGAGCCTGAGCCACGAAAGCCGCAGATTGATTTTGGGCTTGTTTGGTGAATAACTCTTTAGCCAGGGGACTGCTAACTTGTTTCGCCCAGGTTTTCCAAGGGCCATAAGTGGCGGAAACGTCTCCAAAACCGAGGGCGCTGTTGGGAAGTTCATACACCCAACTGATTAAATGAGGTTCTAACTCAGTGACGGATGTTAAACCTTCGAGAAGTCCAGAGGCGTACTGACGCAATTCAAAGGCTTCAGACTCATCGGTTAACCCCTCGGCTTCTTGCTGAAGGGCGATCGCTAGTTGTCGAATTTGTGGATGTTTGAAAACATAGGATTGATTGGGATCGAGAATTTGTAGGAGAACCGAAAGCCGTTGACTTGCTTCTACCTCCAAAATTTGTCGAACTGCACCGCTACATTTATTTTGGGCTTGATGTTTTTTTTGCCATTGTTCCCAAGATTGCTGCACCATTTTAACAGCCCGGAGTAGTCGAGTGGCTTTGGCTTGTTTGAGTTCATCAGATTCACTTTCAACCTGAGACTCTAGAACTGTGATTTTTTCCATCAAACATCGCTCAAAAATCTCTCCGGTTCCGGGTTTGAGTTCATCGGTGAGGCGTTTATAGATTAACTCTTTAGAAGCAATTTTTCCTTTCAGAATACTGGTGAGGATGTCTTCGATGAAGGTGATATAGCGATCGCGATCAGTCGGGGAATTCATGATTAGGTTGACCTCGTTTTTAGCGACTAATACTTAGGGAAGTTTGTTGTAATGAATTGAGTTTAACGGGTTCACTTGTTGGGGTTTGGGCAGGAAGAAGGGGATGAGTTGAAGGCGTTTTGAGAATTGAAGTTTGCTTTGATCTATTTCAGCATTCAATGATAAACCTTCTGTAATTTTACGGGAATTTGTCATATTTGTATACAGATTTTAGGCAGAAAGTTCAGTAATCCTACGATTGGCTAATTGCCCTTGAGAATTCTAAGCTAGAAGTAGAAGCAATTTCACGATCACAAAGGAGAAATTATGCTGCAAATCGCTCAATTAACGAAAACCCTGTTTCAGTATAAAGCATTAACTTTCTTTGCTAGCTTGAGTCTTTGTGTGACGCCTTCATTATTTTTTTCACCATCAGCCCAAGCCGAGATTAAATTTCCCGTCCAAGAAATGATCACTAAAATGAAAGGAAGAACATCAGTACCGATTTTACTTCCTTCTAATTTTCCCTCGAATCGGGGAAGTGTATTTTTTGAGGAGAAAGTT
>CAZNCM010000340.1:1443-6333 GCA_964571155.1 uncultured Lyngbya sp.
GATCAATTTTACCGCAACACCGAACTGCCGTGCTACCGCTTGTCTTCAGGGGGGAATGAGTGCAGAATCTTCTGGAATGCGGACACCGCCCCCGCCGAAGTCAGATTCAAGAAGTCAATATCAAACGATATTACTTGCCAATGGGATCGAAGGACAATATTATCAAGGTTGTAGATTGTACTGTACTGCTTTAGTAGAGTGGAAATATCAGGGGGTTCTCTATCGAGTAACGCTGAAAAACGGCTCCTTAGAAGACTTACAAGCCATAGCCAATAGTGCAATTGAGGGGGGTTCTCGTTCGTTTTAGTCATTCCTGAGAGAAAGATAGATTTTGACTGAAAAAATTTTTCTCAGTAATTTCACTTAAAGAATTCTTGTTTTGACAAAACCCAATCCTAAAAGTTCAGTGGAACTACGGTTGACTTTATCATCTTGGATTGTATATCTTAAAGATAGAGTTTTTCTTATTGCCATGTCAGTTACCACCTCTGAAATTCCAACTCTTATTCGCACCCTGAGACACCGTTTAGGCCTATCGCAAGAAAAGTTTGGGCAAAAATTGGGTGTTGTCTTTCAAACCGTTAACAACTGGGAAAACGGACGCACAAAACCGACTCGTATGGCTTTAATGCTAATTCAGCGTCAGTTAGAACAGATGGGTGATGAGGGGATAGATTTGTTAGAAAAGTATTTTAAAAAATAACTTTTATTCATCAAAGCAACAGTATAATGACGAAATATTATTTTGCTGCTTTTGATATTATCCCTCTTTCAACCCTTCTAGAAACAAATGAGTAAAACCTCATATGTGATTACAAATTTAGGAGAATATCTCCAACCAGAGACTCGTGATAAATCGGTTTAAGTTGCTCATAATTTGAGGTTTTCAAAAGTTCTACCCATAGGGTTTTGAGTTGAGAATTCTGCGGCTCACTGTGTTGTAGAGTTGCTAACTGACCAATAGCATCATACCATAAGCCGTGTTTAGCATAGATCGCCACTTTTTCTAGAGGTGTTGCGGCACCCAACTCCGTCTCAAAACCCTCACTAGAAACCCGTTTAACTTTTCCCCTCACCATCATTGGTTCTTGATTAATAGCATCATTTTTCGCGCAATGCAACTCAAAGAACCAGCGATAATTCTTATCCAATTCTAACGGTTTTTGATCTTTAGGAGAGGGAATGCTAATAATTCCAGGCTGTTTGGATAGCTGAAAAACAACATTCCAAACTTGCTGTTGAGTTTGTTCATCATAGAGCGAAAAAACACCATAGGAAACCTCAGTTGAGGTATAAGGTACATAAACAAAAAAAGTGGGATGACTACTCGTCGTTAAAGATAAAGAGCTAGATTGACCTGTTAAAACAGTTAACGGAATTTTTGTAGCCAGACATTTATTTCCAGTGCGAGTCCCTGTTCCGTCCGTTTTGGGTTTTCCATTATCTGCGACATCGGATGTTGAATGAGGGGGTTGAAAGTGAATTTGAATATCAGAAGTCGAGTTATAAGTGCTAGAAACAGACTGTATCGGTTGAGCATAAACGGGTATTGACTTGAGTAGAACAAGACTAACAAAGCCCAACATTCCTGATGAGAATAATTTCGTGATATTCATATTGAAAGTGAGTAGATGGATGACTGTTGGGAAAAAGCCTAATTGCGCTTATCCAACTCTACATATCTCTCGCAGATGTCTGCTTATGCAAGTTCACCCAAATTTCACAACCAATTTCCCACCAAAACAAACGCCGCCCAGAAGTAGGGATGAGCGTAGTCCGGTTGTTGTAAGATACTGACTTGAGCGCGACGCAAGGCTTCTGCTTTGGTTAAATTGGGGTTGCTCAACTCCTGATAAAACGCCGTCATTAAGTCTGCTGTGGCTTTATCATTCACCGCCCACAAACTGGCCACTGTGCTACGCGCCCCCGCTCTCACAGCCACTCCCGCCAGCCCCAGTCCGGCTCGTTCATCTCCGGCGGCGGTGGTACAAGCGCTCAAAACTAACAATTCAATTGGCCCTGTTTGTTCAATATTTGCGGTGAGTAACTGACGCAATTCTTCAATATCAATTCGTTCATCCCAAGTCAAAATATAAGTCTCTTTTAAATTAGAACTAAATTTTCCATGCGTGGCAATATGAACCACAGAATAGGGTATATTTGTAACTTCTGTAGCAAATTCGGGTTCAGTAAAAGATTGATTGAGTAAGACTTTACTCCCCACTTGCTTTTCAATTTGTTGTAACTCCAATTCAACCGAAGGAAGCGCAATAAACCCTTGTCTGGCTTCACTCAAACCCCCACTAAGAATTTGCGCCTGCTGACGGGCTAACGGTTGCGGATCAATTAATTGTAAACTGGGTGCGAGGGCAATTTTATATTTTTCGACTAAATATTGTTGACCATCATGTAAACTCGCCAAGGAAATATTTCGCAGTCGTCCATCGGGAACAAAGACTAATGTTTCTACATTACTAGCTTCAAGTTGTTCTTCAACCGGACGAATTAACCAATCATAAGCTTGTTGTGAAACGGTGAGAAAGTTTAGTAGAAATTCTCGTTTACTCGGTTGAGTAATTTGTTCTACCATCGTTTTCAAGGTTAACTCAACTTGAGACTGAGGTAATTTTGTGGTGTAGCGGACTAAGGGTTGGTCGGGTAATGCTAAAATTACTTCTATCCGATCTGCTAAAATAATTGTATAAAAAACTGCTGCGGTTTTGTCGAGTTGATCGATATCATAGGGTTCAGCATCTAAACAAGCATCTCGAAAGAAATTATCAAGTTCAGCGAGTTGTAAGGCTTCAATGACTTGTCGCGCTTGTTGGAGGTTTTCTGGAGTCGCATCCGCCACTAATAACAAGTCTACCAACTCTCGATAAATCGGTTCAACTTGTTCGCGAAAATTGAACTGAACTTCCGAACTAATAGCAACAATATCACTGCGTAAAGACTGGAGAATATCAACGGCTTGGGTATAGGTTGAAATGGCTTGAGGAAGTTTACCCTCGGCTTTGTAAATACGTCCTAATTGCCAAAAAAGTTGATAGGTAATTTCGGGATTATTGTAAGCTGAGACTTGACTAACGGCTTGACGAGTTAGTTTTTCTGCTAAAGGGAATTGTTGATTATTTTCATAGAGTTTTCCCAGCATTCCTAACGCCCTAACTTCGGCATCTTGATCGTCGATTTGTTGGGCTTGGGCAATTGCATTTTGTACGATTTTAACGGTATTTTCAAGAATATTTTCTAAATCTGGAAGTTGCAAATTATTAGCAGAATTCAGTTCAATTAGATTTTGAGCAAAGTTAATTTGAGCATAAATTCCCGCCCGACTGGGAGGAAGTTGTTGGAGTTTAGGTTGAAGATTGTTAATGATTTCGCTAATATTTTCTTCTTGTTCGCTGGAAATTAATAAGTTTAATTGATTGAGTTGAGCTTGAATTTTTGTTAAAGATAAAGAGGTAATATCAGCAGCTTGTTGATAGGAATTGAAAGGAACTTGTAAACTATCAAGATAAATTCGCCGTTTAAGACGTTGCAGTTGAGGCGGTTCACTTTCGTTAAAATTCAAACGCCATTTTTGTTCAGCAATTGCTCTTTGAGTATTTCCCAAACCCATTAACGCAACGGCTTGTTCTTCTGTGGCGTTAAATTCTGCTGCAATACTCACACTTTTTTCTAATAACTTTAATGAGTCTTCAAATTGACCCACACCCCGCAAAACATCCCCCAAACTTTGTAACGCTTTGGCTTTTAAAACGGTATCCGGCTGAGTCTCTAACTGTTCTCCCACTGCGGTTAAAGTTTTCAACGCTTGCGAATAAAATCCCATTGCTTGTAACGCTTGGGCTTGATTAATTTTTGTGCGCGTTAACCCCGAAATTTGATTCAATTTTCCATAGATTTTGCTGGCTTGTTTCCAGGTTTCTAAAGCGGGTTGCGGTTGACCTTTTGCCAGTTGGAGTTGTCCTTGAACTTCCAAGACAGAAGCGGTTAACTGTTGGGTTTCTTTCGTTTCTTGCAGTTGTTCGAGCAGCGTCAAACTGGTGGCGATCGCTGATTCTGCGTTTTGCAAATCTTGCAGTTTAAGATAAACTAACGCTAAATTTCTTAACGCTTGAGCGGCTCTCAAACTCTCTCCATTTGTGGTATAATTTTCGATAGCTTGTTGCAAAAGAGAAAGACTTTCTTGAAAATTATTCTGTTGATACAGTTGTTGCGCTTGAGATTCCAAACTGTTAACTTGAGCCAGACAGGGATTAGAATAAAGTGAATTAAAATTTAAACAATTCTCAGTAATTGCTTCACGAGGTTTTGAAGCGGGAAAATCAGCAATATCCCCAGAAGTCGAAACAGCCAACATCACCCCTAAACCCATTCCCAAAAGCTTCATCTTAATCCCCTCATCCCTCAGCGTAAATCCACATTCTGATTATACAAACTTGACCGAATATTCAACTCCAAAAAATCTAAAATTTAGTTGAGCAGAGGAAAATTCATGTAGAATGACATTGAGCATCTACCCTCATCAACCATGCAAACCAACTTACTCCCCGTTTTGACAGGTGTTGTGACCTTTTGCGGTTTAGTCAGTTGCATTCAGGTCAACGCTCAAATTGTCCCAGATAACACGCTAGGTAACGAAAACTCCGTTGTTACTCCTAATGTTAACATTCGCGGCATTAATAGCGATCGCATTGATGGCGGCGCAGTGCGAGGGGGAAATTTATTTCATAGTTTTGAAGAATTTAATATAGATGAAGGACGGGGAGCCTATTTTTCCAACCCCGACAATATTGTTAATATTCTCAGTCGCGTTACAGGTGGGAATGTTTCAGAAATTTTGGGAACATTAGGAGTTTTGGGAAATGCCAATTTATTTTTAAT
>CAZNCM010000341.1:0-2156 GCA_964571155.1 uncultured Lyngbya sp.
CGAAGGGCAAAAGTAGACTGGGAAGGGGTTTTAGGATTTAGAAATGACAATCATGTATTCGCGTAGTGCTATAACTATTTTAAACCTCTAATTTTTTTCTTTTTCAATCGTTTAATATGAGCTTTTTTTAAATTGTTAATCAGAATTTTCATTTGATTCAAATTTGCTGATTTTCCTCCATATCGCCACTGCATATAAGTCTGAGAAACTTCTTCAATCACCTCAGCTTCATCTACCGAATGATAGTGTTGCAGAGAATGAGCATATTCTAACGGGGTTTGTGCGGCAGACTTTTTATATCCTTTGGCAGCTAAAAGCTTCAACATCTGTTGATAAAAACGTTCTTCAGGAGGCAGTTTAGACAACCAACGATGATAACGCCAAACTTGCCAGCGATCAAATCCTAGCCACCCCAAAAAACTCACTCCCAATGCCACAAATAACGCTGTAAATAAACCCACCCATCCTTGAGTAAATAGAGTTAAAAACCAGCGAATACTTCGCGCAATAAAAATAAATAACGTACCGAATATTGTTTGTAAAATGCTCGTTACCGGAGACGGTAGCCAACCCGCCACCCATTGCCAAAATGAACGCAATGCACTAAACGTTTGATTTTCTTCGATAGAAGGTGGTATTAAGTCCATACCGGGAATGGGATTAAAAGCAACCCAACCATACTCAGGAAAATACACCTCTGTCATCGCATGAGCGTCGGTATTTTTGACGATATATAAGCCTGTAAATGGATTAAATTCTCCCGAATCAAAGCCTGCTACTAATCGAGCTGGAATGCCGATAGAACGCAGCATAATCGTTAGAACGCTGGCAAAATGATCGGGATAACCGCCTGTTATTGTTTCTCCCTCTGGACTGTCTTTATATCCAAATAAAAAGGCTTCGACTAAATCTTCATCTTCTCGTAAAAATGGCGGTGCTTCTTGAAGACGATAAACCGGATTTTGTTTGAGATATTGAGCGAGATAAAGTGCTTTTTCGTAGGGGTTATCTAGAGGGATTTTAGTTTGGGCAACTTGATTAACATTCTGTAAGATTTCTTCGGTTTTTTGACGAACTTTTTCTCGAATTGCTTCAGGAACTTCTAGATAATAATCGGTGATTTTATCTGGATATTTTGTTGAAGCTTGTTGCAAGAGCGAACGATTGCGAAACGGAACTTGAGACACAACAGTATAGGTCATTCCCTCTCGCAAATCTAACGGCGATCGCAAATTTCGTTCAGCATCAATTGCTAATTCTTGAGTTGGGAAATACACTTCTTTTGCCCAAGGCATAGAAGGAAGTAAGTTTGGGAGTTGAGAAATAATCGTATAACTTTGAACAATTTCTCGGGTTTCACTGGCGGTAATGAAAGGATAAAGCAGAAATTGATAAGACCAAGAGGGACGATTGACCACAGACATTTCATCCTCATCATTGCGGGAAATTTCCCACCCTTGACCTGTATATTGATCAAAAGCAACAACCCGCCAAAATCCTCGGGCTTGCGATCGCACCCGCATCACAACTCTCGGCGTTAATTGACCCCGTAAATTTTGATTGATTTGGGTATCAAAACCATAGTAAAAAGTCGAATCCAGTTGACCTGCGCCTCGCCGAGGACTGCGACCCGTACCGCCATCTTCTGAGTTATTTTCTGAGTTATCTTCTGAAGCATAACCGGGATTAAAGACACGAGTCCCATCAAATTGACCTTGAGGTAAGTCAATCGGAGAACTCACCGGAAAAGAGCGGAGTTGGTAACTCGGAAAACGAGGTAAGAGAGCAAAAATCAGCAGTCCGAGGACAACAACAACAATAAAGCTAACGCCTAAAAATTTTACATTTAATGCGGAAAAAAGTTTAGAGGGTTGAGATTGATCGGTTTTGTTTAAATTGAGTTGGGCAAAGCCCAAACGGGAGCGATAATCAAAAATTAAAGTGGGTAATGCAATGGCTAAGAAAACGAGAATAACAGGCCCAAAAGTCAGGGTTTGACTGAGGGTAGCCGCAACACCAAGCAAGATTAACCCAATCACCATTGAGTAACCCAAATCTTGGCGACGAGGTAAATCAAAACTGTGCAGAATTTGCAGATGAATTAACAGTTGAGCCAAAACCAGACGAGTATCATTGAGTTCTCCCACCAATCGCCC
>CAZNCM010000341.1:2207-3072 GCA_964571155.1 uncultured Lyngbya sp.
GTGCGACCAGCATTCCGATCGCAATACAAAATTTTACGGGTATATTACGATGACGACGGCGAAAATAACTCCAGGTAGCTCCCACCAGGCTCACGGGAATTGCCCACAGGTTGAGAGGTTCTTCAATGGCGATATCAGTAGCAACAATCCCCACAATCACAAGCAACTGTACCAAGATTCGCAAACTAATGGAATCTTCGGGTACGGGCTTCGGCGTTGCTTCGATCCGACGCCAGAGTTGAGTGAACGGAGAAGTGCTAGAAGTCATAGCTCAATCGCGGGAAAGATCTGCAAGTGCTATGAAATACTTTACCTGATCTGCGATCAGCAAGCCATATTAATACCCTTGATTGAGAGGCACAATTGAGGAGATTTTACCTGAGCGACTGTGGACAAATCGCAAAACTGAGGGGATGCTGATCTTGATTGTGTAGGATAACGTTCAGTCGATAGGGATGATCGGGCTGTGGATCAACTAACTCCAGTCTGACATATCCGCGATCGCTGCGTTGGGCTGTGGTTTGTACGTCCGCTCCTGTCAGCCACAAATGTCCGCCATCAGGTAAATGACCTGTCACTTTCAAAGATGGACTCATGTCCTCTTTTTGAGTATATTCAGCCTCTAGAGTCAGCACACCGAGATTGGTTAGCCATTGTTGTTTAATCGCAGCTTGATTGAGATCACAGGTTAAAGTCAGAGCCTGAATAATTTCTTGGGCTGCTAACAGCGTCATCAACATCTGTTGTTCGGGGTTAGCCGTTTCGTATTCTGGAAGGGTTAAATTTTGAACCGGATCTTCTCCTCTAGCCCAACCCAACATCAAACGATGAGTTAACTCATTGAGCGGTTCAGATTGATGGGGAA
>CAZNCM010000341.1:3082-5128 GCA_964571155.1 uncultured Lyngbya sp.
CCAATTTCGCACCCTCTCTTAAAGAAGACTGAATTGCTTCTTGACAAGGACTGAGCAATTGAGCAAAAACGGGATCAGGAATGGGAACAGACCACCGTAGATTTTGCTTGTGAGCAATCCAGGGAACTCGTTGTTCTTCGATTACGTCAAGATAACAAGCGAAATCAGATGCTTTTGTTTCCCAAGGAAATAACGGTGGATTGCGTTCCATCTCAGCTTTTAACCGATTTTTCAATCTCTTCAGAGTCTAATGGGTCAAGTTCTTCCCATTCTTCTGGCTCCACCCTGGATTCGTTATAAACATTTGATTCGAGATGAGATTCATTCTCCACAGAAGAAGGATTTTTGACTGACCAAGGCTCACAGTCGTCTCCGTCGTCGCTCGGTGAAGCAGTCTGATCCTGGGGATTTTCCCCCGGAGAAACTGCCAACCCGTCAGGCGGAGTCACGGGTGACTTTTGCATGAGCCAGTCAAAAAAGTGGCACTCGAATGATGGATCATCTCGGTATGTTTCGTTATTCATCGCTAGATGCCCCTGCTCCGGATACTGAATGATTTCTGATCTCCCAAGACAACTCTAATACTTTAAACCACCGTTTTTGGACTTGAGTGACCTTACAGTTAAGGGTTTGGGAGATTTCTTGTTCCGATAAACCCTCTTGTTTTAACCTTAACAGATGTGCTTGCTCACCGCTGAGTTGTTCTTGAAAAAGTTGCCATTGCCG
Source organism: uncultured Lyngbya sp. (assembly GCA_964571155.1). Classification (GTDB taxonomy): domain Bacteria; phylum Cyanobacteriota; class Cyanobacteriia; order Cyanobacteriales; family Microcoleaceae; genus Capilliphycus. The sequence continues at coordinate 3,809 of CAZNCM010000341.1, forward strand.
AGGGGTAAGTCCCAGATCTTTTTCTAAATCAGCTTCAAGCCACTGATGCACCAGTTCCCAGCGATGTCCAAAGGCGAACCGCAGCAGATGATATTTGAATCGTTGCTGGAGGTAGTCTCGCTGACGAGGGGTTAGCCCTAAGATTTCTTCGATTTCCCGAGTGGGTAAATCTTGCAAACGCAAGGCAAAATAATCCGCACAATCTTGTTGGTCGTGTTCTTCTAGGTAAGCAATAAGTTCTTCAACGACGGTTTGACGTAAAGAGTCTAATTCTGGCTCACTTGATTCTGCGGCCATGGCATTTCGTACTTGTTGCATCGCCGAATCATTCCAAGTTTGATCCGAGTCTTGAGATGATCCTTCGGCGGCTTGATCCAAATCCACAAAGGTTTCTTTCGGCTGCTGTTGAGAAAAGGTCTGGGCGCGTAAAATCACCAGTTGCTGACTACGACCCCGAGATAACGGAATCCGTCTTTTCCCATAGCGTTCTGTAAATGCTAAATATTCCGCTAATTCTACTATCGTTTGAGGGCGATAGGTTGCAGGCAGTTGAGCCTCTTTGCGGAAAGCACTTAAGGTTTCAACATAGAAGCCCTGCAAGAAATCCCTGATTAATTCCAGTCTCGCTTGATAACTTGATTGGACTTGGGGAGGTGTAATATAGCGGTAGACAATTGCACTTAAGGTGCTGTGTAGTTCGACAGGAGCCTGTCTTGACCCTAGCCTATAATAATGCAGACATTGCTGAAGGCGATGTTGAGCTAATGTCATTGCCCAAGTTTCAACTTCACCTGAAGCCTGAATTCGTCTGCTTTCGGTACAAATCCGAATGGCTTCTTCGGTTAAACGTTGAGCAACATCCCGGCAATTCTGCTCAGAGGCACGGGTGGACTGCTTCAGTTCACTAAACAGCCGTTGATAGATAGTCTCGCTCTGGCAGATTTCCCCCATATTTTGAATACTTAATAACGGTGGCCCTAACACATCCTTTCGAGGGAAACCTTTTTATTTCCGGAGACTCCTACCTGTTAACTGGGATGGGTAATAATATTTTTAGGGTTGCTTGTGACGATTGACCCGATATTAGATGACTGCTTTGCTCTCCGCTAACCTTTGATTTTTTACTGGAAACGATGGATTTAGATCAACAAATTCAAGCCTTAATTGATAATGCACCTCAAGATGGTACGACTCCTGGGGTGATAGAAGCGATCGCCCCGGCTTTGAAAACTCTTGCCCAACAATTGAAGCATCATCGCTACTATATCTTGCAAGCGACGGATAAAAGTTGGGTCTTGACAACATTGAGTCATCTAGATC
>CAZNCM010000341.1:5138-6272 GCA_964571155.1 uncultured Lyngbya sp.
GTACACAAGCAGGTCATTTATGCTTATCCTACTCCTGAAGATGCTTCTAATCGTTCTCCGATTTCTGGAGTGACAGATGTCGTTGCGATTCCGATCGCCGTCACACATATTTTATTTCAAATGGTTGCACTTCAACCCCTGGAAAGTATTATTTTCTTTGAAATTCCGGGTAATTTGGATAATGGAACTGAGGTTAAACGGACTGAGGTTCAAGATTTAATTCGCGTTTATTTGGAGCGATATCGAGCTACAGTTCAATCTCGAAATATTCCCCCAAATCTGGCTTAATATTTAAGATCTCTACAGGTGAGGTGTCAGTTGTTAGGAACTGATTGCTCAGAGTCTATTTATCAAAATTAATGGAGTAGTAATCTTGAAAAGCTAACGACTGACACCCCAAGCTGAAACGGCGATCGCTTCCAAACTTGTCTCCGCTCTATTTCGAGACAAAGCAATGCCTGATTAATTTTGTAGCCTTTCTATTAGCAATGGCATCATTTCTTTACAAAGCATTCTTATCGTCATCCTTTTTTAACTTTTGCTGTATATATTGCGACAGCTTGTATTTTTTCAAAACATTTGGGGGTAAGTGGGCGGCACCTTGAATGTATCCTAGACAATTTTTGCTTTGACAAATACAATCAAAACCTCGATCCATAGACCATTCTGTTGATGGATAAAAGAAGGTGAATTCTTCTCCTATTTCTATGTTTCCTAAAGCAATTACCACTCTCTTTTGAGTATCGAAGAAAACATTAGGATTACAACTATGATTGATGTATTGCAAAAATTCGGGGTCAAGCATAATATGTTGGTGATCGCCAATTTGGACGGTTAAATAGTTGGGGCGATCAAAGATTTCTTTATTGCCAAAATTACTGATGACTTGTCCAGACTTAAATTCAACGCATTCTCCGATCTCAGCAAAAAGTGATACTTTGTGTTTTCTTCGATTTTTTTTTTGTTCTGCATTATTTGTAATCCTTTAGAGTCAAGGGATTTTTAGGGATCTGATCGAATATATTAACCCTTCTTTAAATACCTTCAATTCCACTCTACATATCATAAATTTTTTTGTCAACAATAAATTCTATGCACCTTCAGAGCAGAGAAACTGATAGGAATCGTCTTTTA
>CAZNCM010000342.1:0-6272 GCA_964571155.1 uncultured Lyngbya sp.
ACGCTTATCAACGCAGTCAAACGTTTCAAGATGGCGAAGGGTTTGCTTTTGGAGTTGGCCCAGAAGAGGATGGTGTAACTCGAACCAGTGTATTCAAGTTTGGACAAGACTATATTCGCCGCGATCGCTTCGGGGCTTGGGCATTGCGATCGCAGTTTAGCATCGGCACGGAGTTATTTGGAGCGACCAATACCGACAGTTTACCCAATTCTAATTTTCTCAGTTGGTTGGGTCAGGTGCAACGGGTACAACGTCTGGGTGATGATCATTTATTAATTGTTCAGGGAGATGTACAACTTTCGGCTGATGCGTTGTTTCCCGCCCAACAATTTGTGATCGGGGGCGGGTTGTCGGTACGGGGTTATCGTCAAAATATTCGTTCAGGGGATAATGGCTTTCGGTTTTCGGTTGAAGATCGGTTTACGTTGATCCGCGATGAAGCTGAACAACCTCAACTGCAATTGGCACCGTTTATCGATGTGGGAACGGTTTGGAACAATGACGAGAACCCCAACCGCTTGTTTGGGAGGACGTTTTTAGTGGGAGTTGGGATGGGGGTGTTGTGGGAACCTTTACCGGGCCTGAACCTACGTTTAGATTATGGAGCGCCTTTGGTTGACCTACAAGATCGCGGCAATAATATTCAAGATGATGGATTTTATTTTAGCGTTACCTACACACCCTAAATCGTCATCTCTTTTGAGCAAGCCAAAGAATATTCATTAAAGTTAACAAATCTCTGAGAGGATGTGATTTTTTGACAATTGAGAGGCTCAAAACCCGATATTTTGGGACTTTAACAAGCTGCGATCACAGTGTTCTGACTCTAGATGAGTGAGTTAGTCGTCAGTCCAGACTCTAGCAATTCTCAGGGTCTTTGATTTTTTTGCTTATTGTTACTTTTTTTATATAAAATAAAAATTAAATTTATAAAAAAACTAAGATTAAACTTTAAGGGTTAATCTGTGAAGCTGGTCGTGATTTTTCAGTTTTATAAAAGCGAGGATATCAATTTAGAGGACTATCGAACATTTGAACCGCTTTATTTTGTGCAAGAGTTAGACAATAATGAGTGCAATCACGGAAAAGAACTCAAGGGAACTTATCCCCCATCGCCGCCAAAAGCGATCGCCATTATTTTTGATAAACACTTGATAAAGGAGAACCAGCGTGAAACTGTCAGTATATGGAAAGGGTGGAATTGGAAAATCAACAACAAGCTGTAATATTTCGGTTGCGCTTGCCAAACGGGGAAAGAAAGTGTTGCAAATTGGCTGCGATCCCAAACACGACAGCACCTTTACTTTGACCGGATTTTTAATTCCGACCATTATTGATACCCTGCAAGAAAAGGACTATCATTATGAAGACATCTGGCCGGAAGATGTAATCTACAAAGGCTATGGCGGAGTGGACTGCGTAGAAGCAGGTGGCCCTCCGGCGGGGGCAGGCTGTGGCGGTTATGTGGTCGGTGAAACCGTTAAACTCCTCAAAGAACTTAACGCCTTTGACGAATACGATGTCATTCTGTTTGATGTTCTCGGTGACGTAGTTTGTGGCGGTTTTGCAGCACCGTTGAACTATTCAGATTATTGTATGATAGTGACAGATAACGGCTTTGATGCCTTATTTGCAGCGAACCGCATTGCGGCTTCTGTACGGGAAAAAGCACGGACTCACCCCTTACGTCTAGCTGGATTAATTGGCAACCGCACTTCCAAACGGGATCTCATTGACAAGTATATTGACTCGGTTCCGATGGCTGTATTGGAAATACTGCCTTTAATTGAAGATATTCGAGTCTCTCGGGTTAAAGGAAAAACCCTATTTGAAATGGCAGAAACCGATCCAACTCTCAGCTATGTGTGCGATTATTACTTGAATATCGCCGATCAGATTCTCTCCGAACCCGAAGGCGTTGTTCCCCAAGACGTACCCGATCGGGAATTATTTTCATTACTTTCTGATTTTTACCTGAATCCGAGCAAACCCCCTGTGCAAAATAAGGAAGATGAGCTAGATCTTATGATGGTTTAATAAGTCTAGCGGCTCAGGATGAGGAATAGAGGTTATGGCTTTCTTTAAAGATTTTACTGCTAATCTCCGAGATAAATGGTTGCATTATTATCAAACCAATAGAGACTGGTTACTCTTACAAATGCAACTCAGTTCAGTGAAAACTCCAGATGGCGGTCGAAGACCTCCCTCTAGCCTCATTTTAGGAGTAATTAATGCTCTTGATCCAGAGGTATCGCAGTTGATGCTACCTTTTTCCACACTCAATCCCGATCCCGAGAAATTAATCCAAGTGTTGGGGTTAAATTTCGATCCTGATCTGGCTTTGGGTTTGAGTGACCAACCGGGTGGAGAACCCGCACCTGTAAAGGCTGCACCGAGTTATCAGCAACCTCCTGTCGAGTCTGCACCGGGATATCATCCACCTTCCCCAGTCGAAGATCCAACTGAGTTTCAAACCGCCCCAGAAATCGATTCTCCCCCTGCTGAGGAGTCCCAGTCTAATTTCGGGGGAATGGCTGCCGCCGCAGCAGGTACAGCCGCCGCAATGGGCGCAGGTATGGCGATCGCCGATGCTTGGGATGATACAGAAGCCGTCTCAGAGATGGATATGGATATTGATCTCGACTCTGATCAAGATCTCGGTTCTAATGAAGCTCTCAATTTTGATATGGGAGACGATGAAGATATCAATTTAGAGATGGGAACTGATGAAGATCTCGGGTTAGAGGAGGAGGTAGACATTAGTCTAGAGTCTGACGAAGAACTAGGTCTTGATGACATGGACATGGATCTAGAGTCGGATAATGAATTGTCTACTGATGACGATCTAGGCTTGGATATGGATACCGATATGGATGCCGATGCTGAACTCGGTTTAGATCAGGAAGTCTCTCTAGAGTCAGATGATGAGTTAGGCGATCTCGGACTGGATGATTTGGGAGAGGACGATCTACAAATCGATACCTCAACCGACGATATGGGAGATCTTGAACTCGGTGATCTCGGAACAGACAACGAACTCGCTGAAGGTGACTTTTCTTCTGATGACATGGATGATTTGGGACTCGATGATCTCGGCGATGATGATGAGTTTGGGAGTTTGTCAGACTCGGGTGATTTAGATGATCTCAGTTTGGATGATTTGGGAGAAGTAACTTCTGGCGATGGGGATTTTGATGATCTTGATCTAAAAGGGCTAACAGAGTCGGATGAGGATGATGATATTGCTTTATCTGACTTTAAATAATCTTCCCGGCTAGATGTAGAGATGTGCGATGGGTGCGTCTCTACCTACCCTGAAAACGGATTGAAATAAAACTTGAGGTTTTGGATCAACGGGTTCCAAGATCAGAGGATAGTTTATGCAAAATTATCCTGAATAGCCTAAAGTTCAGACTAACATTTAAGTCCGATACGATGTCGTTGAATATTTGAACTTTCGACTGAAAGTACACCAAAAGTATTTGCAAAATTGTAAGAATTGAGAGGAAAATTTATGACTGTTGCTGAACAACCTGAAGCTTTAACCTTTGAATGCGAAACTGGCAATTATCACACTTTTTGTCCGATTAGTTGTGTTGCTTGGTTATATCAAAAAATTGAAGATAGTTTCTTCTTAGTTATTGGCACAAAAACCTGTGGTTATTTTCTGCAAAATGCAATGGGGGTAATGATTTTTGCAGAACCTCGTTATGCAATGGCAGAATTAGAAGAAGGCGATATTTCCGCCCAACTCAATGACTATGAAGAATTAAAGCGGTTATGCTTACAAATTAAACGCGATCGGAACCCTAGTGTGATTGTTTGGATCGGCACCTGTACCACTGAAATTATTAAAATGGATTTGGAAGGGTTAGCCCCAAAATTAGAAGGAGAAATTGGGATTCCGATTGTTGTCGCTCGCGCAAATGGCTTAGATTATGCGTTTACTCAAGGGGAAGATACCGTCTTAGCAGCGATGGCGGCTCGTTGTCCAAATAAGATGATTGAATCTGAAAAAGACGAACGTAACGCCATTCAAAAACTGCTTAATTTTGGTCAGAAAAAAGAGGAAACGGATCAAGCGGAGTCGGTATTTGTTGATCATCCGCCTTTAGTTTTGTTTGGTTCTCTCCCCGATCCGGTGGTGACAAATCTAACCCTTGAATTGAAAAAACAAGGAATTCAAGTTTCGGGTTGGCTTCCGGCTAAACGTTATACTGAACTTCCGATTTTAGAAGAAGGATATTATGTTAGTGGCGTTAATCCTTTTCTCTCTCGTACCGCAAGCGCATTAATGCGGCGTCGCAAATGTAAATTAATTGGCGCACCGTTCCCCATTGGTCCCGATGGAACTCGCGCTTGGATTGAAAAAATTTGCTCTGTATTCGGAATTGAACCCAAAGGTTTAGACGAACGAGAAGCCCAAATTTGGCTGTCTTCTTTATGGGAGATAATTTACTCGAAATTTCTTTAGCGCGTTTCTTGATTCGTTGTGGAATGACTTGTCCGGAAATTGGCATTCCTTACATGGATAAACGCTATCAAAAAGCGGAGTTGGATTTCTTAGAAAAAACCTGTCATGAAATGGGGGTTTCGGTTCCGAGAATTATTGAAAAACCGGATAATTACAACCAACTGCAACGCATCCATGAAATTAAACCGGATTTAGTCATTACCGGAATGGCTCATGCGAACCCGTTAGAAGCCCGAGGAATTAATACAAAATGGTCGGTTGAGTTTACTTTTGCTCAAATTCATGGCTTTACCAATGCACGAGATATTCTAGAGTTAGTGACTCGTCCTCTACGTCGTAATAACAACCTTAAAGATTTGGGTTGGGATAAGTTGGTCGCTGAAGAAGCGCAGGTTTAAGGGATTGAAAGTCAGGGAATAAATTCCCCGTCTTAAAACCTAAGTCTTCTTAAGAGAGATTTATAGATTGAAAGTCAGGGAATAAATTCCCCGTCTTAAAACCTAAGTCCTCTTAAGAGGACTTCATCTATTAGACAGAGATTTCAATCTCTGACTGGTATATGATCAAAAATTAGCGATCGCCTGTCGGAGTTTTATTGATACCAGGGCGCAAACAAAATCGCTAATCCCATGAAAACGAGAGGACTGATCACAAAAATACCCAATTCTAAGCCTGTCATATTAACCTCCTAAAAGGTGTTGCTTTAATACAATATTAAACTCTAAAAAAGAATTCTCCATCCGTAGGGTTACGGAATATTTGAAAAAATTTATTGTCTTTAAAATAAAGTTTGATTCAGCAAAATTACTGGACTTTTTAAGGCTGATTAAATTGTTAATCTATATCAAGATTTTAGCGTTTATTTATTTAAAATCCATGAAGAAATAACCCTCAATTCAAGGAACAATAATTATGATCAGAGGTTCAAGTGATCTCAAACTGCTGTATAATAAATGAGTCTTCTGAATCTCTCTTTTTTGATACGGTCTGTCTATTTGTAAGGTTGAACGTTCTACTGATTTTGCTCCCCATGACTGAGCCACAGGATACTAACACCCCATCCCCCAATTCTCAGCAATCTACTGAATCCCCCAAAGGGAAGATGACTGAGGCGGAAAAAAATGATAAAAGAAATCCAATTACAAATCTTTGGAAGAATGCCACAACTGGAATTGAACAAGTTAAAAAAACAGCAATTGGATGGTTAACGGTTCCTGAAGAAGAAGTTGCCAAAATTTTAGAACAGGTTCGCGCCGAACTTCCGACAACTGAAGCATTATTAATTGGAAAACCCCAAGCCGGAAAAAGTTCAATTGTACGGGGATTAACAGGCGTTTCAACCGAAATTATTGGACAGGGATTTCGTCCCCATACTCAACATACGGAACGTTACGCTTATCCCTCGGATGATTTACCGTTATTGATTTTTACCGATACGGTTGGTTTGGGAGATGTTAACCAGGAAACAGAGACAATTATTGCAGAATTAGTCGGGGATTTAAAAGAGGATAAGAATTGCGCTAGAGTGATCATTTGGACGGTTAAAATTAATGACTTTGCTACAGATACCCTCAAAGAAATTGCCACGAACTTACGTCAAGAATATCCCCATCTTCCTTGTTTATTAGTGGTGACTTGTCTGCATGAAGTTTACCCGAGCGATATCGAGGATCATCCAGACTATCCCCCCGACTTTGAAGCCGTTAATCGGGCTTTTGAGGCGATTGAAGAGGGGTTTAAAGGGTTGTGCGATCGCGCGGTTAGAATTGATTTTACCTTAGAAGAAGATGGTTATCAT
>CAZNCM010000343.1:0-6265 GCA_964571155.1 uncultured Lyngbya sp.
CACCATATCCTAACTTTTTAGAAACACCGCTTGCTAAAATATTAGTAGACGTTCCGATTAACGTAATCATTCCTCCTAAAATCGTCACAAAAGAAAGCGGCATTAACAACTTAGAAACAGAAATTCGTTGTTTTTTACACCAATCTTCAATAATCGGTAAAAAAATAGCCACCACAGCAGTATTATTAATCACACCGCTAATCGGGCCAACAATAATTCCCATCGCAATAATTTGCTGAGTTAGGTTATTTCCGCCCCATTTTGTTAATCCATCTCGGGCAATTTGTACAACGCCTGTACGGGTAATTCCTGCGCTCAAAATAAACATTGCCATGACAGTAATGGTTGCTGAGTTGCCAAAACCCGCAATTCCTTCTTCCGGTGTCACCAATCCCAATAGCATTAAAGCAACAGTCACACAAATCGCGGTAATATCAACCGGAAGCCACTCAAAAATAAAACAGATTAATGCAATAACTAATAAACCAAGCGTCAAGATAATTTCCATAAAATCTCCAATCAAGATTGGTGAGACTAGAAGGGTAAAAGCAGACCTAAAGCAATCATCAAGCTGGCAATCACAATTCCTTTAGTGCGACCCAAACTGAGAAATAATCTTCTTTGAATTAACCAAAACATCACACTTCCACTGGTGCCGCCTACGAGAAGGCTAATCATCGAAATTGCCGAAATTTTTAGTGCGGTTAGGGGGACAAAAATCGCGATTGAGGCAATCAAAATCACACTCACTAGGGTTAACACTGTCCAGGCAATTAAAACCGTTTCTAGAGTAGAATATCCAATGCTAATTCCGGCGACTATCAAACCGATTCCCACCATGAGGGGTGTTGTGGTCAGCTGAATCATATCTAGATACCAACTCATTCCGGCGGAGATAGAAAATAACAAAATTGCTTCTACAAATTCTTTAAATTTGAACGTTTGATTAATCTCTAAAGTTGCTTTTGATTGAGTTTTGCTCATATTTTCTCCCCGTGTATTGAGTTTATTTTTGGGTCTAGTTTTCTAAATTGAGAATCCCCCGCACAAAGCAGGGGATACTTGAGTGTTCTAATTTAACAAAATTTTGGTGAGAAGCTAACCTATTGGGGAAAAATTTCCCCTCTCAATTAACTCAAACCCAACTTTAAATCCAACTTCAAATTACTGTGCAGGTTCTTCGACAGTGGGTTCCATTTCTTCGGTAGAGTAAGACTCAGGTTCCATTTCTTCGGTAGAGTAAGACTCGGGTTCAACGCTAGACTCAACTTCACTCATCTCGCTAGCATTGTCTTCAATGAGAATATCTTCTTCAATAACAACAGGTTGAGAAACTTCGGAACCTTCTCCGACAGGGGAGACAACCGGAGTTGCTGAGAAGTCTGTATCGGATGAATTTTCAACAGCTTGATTTTCAGGAGTCTCAACAGAAGACTGAGGAGAAGTCGTGGCTTCCGGTTCAGGCGCTGGTGCTGTTTCCGGTGTAGTTTCGGTTTCGGTTGGGGTTTCTGTTTCTACTTCGGGTGTGGTGTCAGTTTGTTGACAAGCGGTGAGAGTTCCGAAAGAAACAGCCGCTAAGAGAACGAATAGAAGGGAAACTCGTTTCATATTTTCTCCTTTAAGGGTTGATCAATTGAACAGTTAAGTTCTAATTAAGCTCGCCTAAGAATAAGGCAAGTTTTAAGAGAATGTCAAGCGATTGCGAGGAGTCGTTTCAACGTCGTCAAAAATCATCCAGTGAGTTCATGTCCAAGCCCTCTTTTCCTCAGAAATCAAACCTCGCTTGAATCTAAGTCAATCACCTTTTTAGTCTGATATTAATCGTCCCAATCTTCGCAACTCTAATTTTAAAAGTTGCTGAGATTAATTCGTGATTGATTTAGTAAGAAATCTCAAACACTGCGTTTCTCAAAGCTAATATTTTTTGAGCCAACGACGACTAAAAACGATACCAAGCTGTTGGGCTTCTGTGTCGTGCAGTACCGAACTTGATCGAGAAGTCTTTGCTTCTATTATCAACTCTTGATCATCTTTTCTGTTGCCGTCTCCTAAAAGGTATATTGGACAGGGTATTTAGCCTTAATCGATGATTATACATCAATTAAACAATTTTGGTAGATCTTTTTTTAAATTCGGTTTACTTCTGTCTACTAACTTCAGGTGTAGCACTTCCCAACCTCCACAACCAAACTGTGGTTAAACTCATCAACACCGTACCCACTGCAAAACAAACCACATAACCCTGAGTTGCCACTAAAGATACACTCAGCAACGAGCCAAAAATCGTCGAACAACCAATTACAGAATTATAAATCCCGATGGCGCCTCCTTCTTGACCTCGGGGAGAAAGTCGGGCTACAGAGGTCGTCCCCGATACCCCAATCACCGCCCAAGTTAACCCGGTTAACAGGTGAGTAAAGGTAATAATAGCCAAACTATATGGAGTGGGATGAAATAAAGCCAATAGGGTTAATATAATAAAAATGCCAATCCTAACCGCAGCCGCTATTGCTTGTAAATGAATACTATTTCCGCTTTGAACTAACTGACCCACCCGCAGATAAAAATAAGTTTCGACCAAAGAACGAGCCAATGTAATCCATAAAACCTGGTCGTTTGTCGCCCCCAAAATCTGTGTTAAAAACAAAGGAAAGGGTATATAAACGATTTGGATAGAAAGAAATAATAAAGCCGAACAAGCATAATACAAACTCAGAGTAGTTTTTAAGTTTTGAACAACCTGCTGAAAAAATTGCGGACGGGTGATAAAATAAATACTTCTAGCCGGATAAAATAACACCCGTCGTTCAATTAATCCCACTGATAAACGACCGAGTAAAGCCGGTGTATACTCCCGTTGGGGATTAATTTGTTGGCGGGAGGGTTCTTCTATCCACATTAAACATAAAATTAAACTCAAAATTGTTCCAATTCCGGCTAAAATAAATAAACTTCGCATGGCTTCTGGAATTCCCAAAATTACCGGAGAAAAACTCAGCCAAACTCCGCCCACAATTAACGCAATAATAAAACTCCAACCGCCGATTAAATAGAATCGCCCAAAATAGTAACCAATTCGTTCTTCCGGTACGGTATCCATCACTAAAGCCGTCGCGGAAGGAATCACCGCAGCCATCGAAAATCCGCCCAATGTACACGCTTTCAAAACTTGATTAACATTCTCTCCCGAACCCAGTCCAAATAAACACAAACAAAACCCCGCAATTCCAATCATTAAAAAAGGGCGACGGCGTTTAACTCTATCCGAAAGATTTCCCCAAAAACTAAACCCAATCACCCCCGCCAAAGCAACCAAAGAGTTCACTTTTCCCACATCAGTCACGGTTCCCCCCGCCACTTGTACGACAAATAAGGGAAGTAAGTTAATCAGCAACCCTTCACTAATTCGATAGGGAACCAGCGCAAAAAACCATCGAGGGGCAAAAGAGAAAATTGTAATTCTAGACACCAGCTTTTACAGTGAACAGCTTTTACAGTGACCAGTTTACAGATTAGTGGTAATTTCTGAAAACATCGATCAAAAACCCTGTTTTTCCTTCCAGCTTTAGCTTTGTTGTCGGTTGATCCACCAACGTTTAACTAATTTTTCCATTTCTATCCAAACAAACATCAAACTACTAAACCCGATACAAATCGCTAACTCTGTCCCGCTTAAAAAATGTGTGCCGAAAAATTCCCGCAACGGCGCGACATAAATCAGCATCAGTTGTAAAATTGTGGTGACACTCACCGCAGCCAGTAGATAGGGATTAGAAAACGGATTGAGTTGCACGGTCAGACGATTTTCCGATCGCACCGCCAAAGCGTGACCCATCTGAGCTAAACATAAAGTTGTAAACACCATCGTTTTCCACCGTCCGGGATCACCTGATGTTTGTGCCGCCCCATAAGCCCAAACCATGAGTACAATCGTGAGAATGGAGAAAATTAAGCCAATTCGCACCATATAAATTCCTAACCCACGTGCAAAAATACTCTCGCGAGGACTGTGGGGAGGACGCTTCATCACTCCCGGTTCCGGAGGTTCGAGGGCTAACGCCAAAGCAGGTAAACCGTCTGTAACGAGGTTCATCCATAAAATTTGCAAGGGGGTTAACGGAACTTCTCCCAAACCAATTAACGGCGCTGCGGCGATGGTCAACACTTCCCCAATATTACTCCCCAAAATATACTTGACAAAACGGCGAATATTGCTATAAACCACCCGTCCTTCTTCGGTGGCGGCAACAATGGTGGCAAAGTTATCATCGAGCAAGATCATATCACTGGCTTCTTTACTGACATCAGTTCCAGTAATCCCCATCGCAATGCCAATATCCGCCTGTTTGAGAGCAGGTGCATCGTTAACGCCGTCCCCCGTCATTGCCACAAATTCCCCTTGTTTCTGCAACGCCTGGACGATTCTGAGTTTATGTTCCGGGGCGACCCTGGCATACACACTCACCTGTTTAACTTCTTGTTCAAGTTCACTTTGACTCAACTGTTGTAATTGCTGACCCGTTAACACCCGATCGCCAGAGGCGGAAATTCCCAACTGATGGGCAATACAGGCGGCTGTTAACTGATGATCTCCGGTAATCATCACCGGCCGAATTCCCGCATCTCGACAGCGTTTAACCGCTTCTTTAACTTCCGGGCGAGGGGCATCTAACATCCCCACTAAGCCTAACCAAATTAACCGATCTTCTGTGGTTTCTGCGTCAGTTGGTTCTGATGAAAACTTTTCTAAGGGTTTGTAAGCCAAGCCCAAAACTCGCAACCCTTCGGCGGCTAATTGGTCATTTTGTTCGAGAATTTGTTGACGGTGTTCCGGCTGAAGCGTAATACTTTGACCCCCAGTTTGTACAAGATCACACCGTTGTAAAATCAGTTCAGGTGAACCTTTCGTAAAAATCTGATATTGAGCGTTTTCGGTTCTTAATTCTCGGTGAGTATCCTGACAAATCACACTCATCCGCTTGCGTTCAGAAGAAAACGGAATTTCACTAATCCGAGGTAGTTGTTGATCCCAAGTTGATTTAGAAATCCCGGCTTTTCCCCCTAACGCCAATAACGCCCCTTCTGTCGGATCGCCTAATATTGTCCAGTTATCATTTTGATGTTGGAGTTGAGCATCATTACACAACACACTCGCTACACACAAGGGTTGTAATTCTTGTTGTTGTTCCGAGGTTAATGTCGGTTTCTCCTCGGGGTTTTCCTCATCTTCTGAAAACTGATGTAGGGGTTGAAATTCTCCCCAAGGCGCGTACCCTTCCCCCGTTACCAGAAAAGCATGATTAAGCGTTCGCACCCACTGCACAACCATTTTATTTTGAGTTAGAGTTCCGGTTTTATCAGAACAAATTGTCGTGACTGAACCGAGGGTTTCCACCGCCGGAAGCTTACGAATTAAGGCATTGCGGCGCACCATCCGTTGGGTACCAATGGCTAAAGTAACGGTAACAACAGCGGGTAAACCTTCGGGAACCACCGCCACCGCCATACTGAGGGAAACTTCGAGTAAATGTTCAAAATATTCAAACCCGGTGCGAATGATACCGCCCACCACAACCAGCGCCACCAAAAGCAGCGAACCCGTCACCAAGACATTTCCCAGTTGCGACATCCGTTGTTGTAGCGGTGTGGGTTCAGTTTCGACAGACTGCAACATCGTGGCGATTTGTCCCAGTTGCGTCTTCATTCCGGTTTCTGTTACTAACACCGTCCCTCGTCCCTGCACGACTTCGGTCCCACTGAAGACGAGGTTAACGCGATCGCCGAGGGCTGTATCTTCGGGAAGTTCGGTGTCTGGGTGTTTGTTGACGGCGGTGGCTTCTCCGGTGAGGGTGGCTTCTCGTATTTGTAGGTTTTGGGCTGCGATCAGACGTCCATCAGCAGCGACTTGCACTCCGGCTTCGAGGAAAATAATATCGCCGGGTACCAGTTGGGGAGATTCAACCTCACTCATTTCTCCATCTCGCAACACTCGCACTTTTGGAGAAGACAGGGTTTTGAGGGCGGCTAGGGCTTTTTCGGCGCGGCTTTCTTGAAAATAACCGAGTAAGCCGTTGAGAATGACAATGGCAAAAATGGCGATCGCATCTTTGGGAAAGTTGTCGTTGCGGAGATCGAGAATCGCTGAAACAATCGCAACGGCGATCAGCATCACTAACATGATATTGGTAAACTGATCCCACAAAATTTCTAAGGGTTTGCGTCCCTCGGTGGTTTCAATTTCATTCAAACCATATTCTTGCTGTTT
>CAZNCM010000344.1:0-6262 GCA_964571155.1 uncultured Lyngbya sp.
AAGCTGGAACTGGTCGCCAGGGGTCATGAACAATCACATCAACCGCCTCTTGTTGGTTTGAATCAAGATTATTTAGCGAAGAAACATTTTTCCCTCGACACAGTTTGCCACTGTTTTCTCGAATACTCGCTAATCCATCTGTAGATAAATAAAATTGTGTTTGAATGCTATGAGGATAGTCATTGAAATATTGCCACTGATTACTACCCAACTCAAACAAACTCACAGGCTTAGTTGAAACAATTTCTGTATCTTTTCCCTTGAGAAAATGGTCAAACCAACTTAACTGTAGTTTATCTACTGGACTAATCGCCGCTTCGCCATAATCAACCATACCTAACTTTCTACCCCAGGGAAGATGACCCCAAGGGCCAACCATGAGATGCTGGAGGGTGTTAGTTTGGTCTACTATTGCCTGATAAAGATTTAGTGTTCCTCTCAAGTAAGGATCGAACCAACCGCCAATGTGTAGCATGGGTAAATCTACATTTTCGAGTAAGTATTTAGGTGAAAGCGATCGCCAATAAGCACTATCTTTATCTTCACTCAACCAGGTAAAATAAAACGGGTCATATTTTTTAAAGCTTTCGATGAAAAAAGCCGAAGGGTTATGTAGTGGTAAGTTACGCGAGGCAGCATATAACACTTCATAGGCTTTTAAATCTTCGGCAATTCTAGCTGTTTCTGCCGCTAACTGGATTGCCCAGCCCAAGTTAGCCACTAAACAAAAGGCATCCCCTTCATAAGCCCAATCTGCATATAAATCATAAGCAATCATCGCCGGACAAATCGTTTTTAAAGCAGTTGGACAGGTAGAAGCCGCATAAATTTGAGTCATTCCTTGATAAGAAAACCCATACATTCCGACATTTCCTGAACTTCCCGGTAAATTCGCCGCCCAATTTACACTATCTTCTCCGTCTGCAATTTCTGTCGCAAAAAGCTTAAATTCTCCTTGAGAACTTCCCCGCCCGCGTACATCTTGAATAACAACAATATAACCCTGTTGAGCATACCAGGTGGGATGAGCATAAACAACCGTTGAAGCAATCGTTTTTCCATAGGGTTGTCGCATTAATAAAACCGGAAATTCTACCGGTTCTTCAGGACGATAAATATCCGCATCCAAACGCACTCCATCCCGAGTGATCATTGATTGAGTTTGTTTAATTATTCTCATTCAGATAAAATTGAAGTATACTAGAAAAAATGATGCTGTCTAAATATAGAACATACTGATTATTATGGTACTTACTCCGGGTTTATTAGACTCTCTCCCTGCTTGGTTTGCAACGAATAATCCTGATAATGAGACCCTCACCGCAGAACAAGCTTCCTCCTCTACAACTATCTTAGCTTTTCAAGGCAATGATACCATTACCGGATCACAAAATACAGATGTGATTTATGGAGGTCAACAAAATGATGAATTATTTGGACAAGCAGGTGGGGATAGTTTATTCGGAAATAAAGATACTGATTTATTAGATGGAGGATTGGGTGATGATGTATTATTTGGAGGAAGTGGATCGGATTTAATTGTTGGAGGAGAAGGCGTTGATATTTTAACTGGCGATCGCGATGTTGATAATTATAAAGGAGGAGAAGGTGCAGATATTTTTGTCTTGCGAACCGATCAAGCTGGACAAACTCAAGAGGTAGATTCCTTTGTCTCCTTACTCCCCGGAATTCCCGATGAAGTTGAACTTCCTGATGCAATTATTACTGACTTTGATTCCGCAAATGATCAGATTGCACTCACAGAAGGATTAACAAAACAGGATATTACCTTTGAAACCTTTAATAGTCAAGAAACCTTTGGAGTAACTATCGACTTAATTCTTCCAATTGTTTTATCTTCCGTACCAGAAGGAGTTGAGTTTTTAGAAAAAGGAGGTATAACTTCAGAAGATCTCGATCCGGATGGTGATGGAGTTCTGACGGGAACCGCAATCAGAATTGCTGATAATAATCAGTTATTGGGATATGTTTTGAATGTAGAACCCGAAGTTTTAGGGAATTTACCAAGTGATCGGTTTGTGGCTTCAGAAGGACTGTTTTAAGCAGAAGATAAATGAATCATTGCAGCCGTAAATCCATCTACCCGAGTCAATACTTTTAGATCTTCTTCGTCTAATTCTACAGGTGTTCCCCGACGAATTAATTCTGCAAAATCTTCATTCGGAACCATAATACAGAGGGCGTATAACCGAGTCGAACCTGTATTTTCAATCATATGGGTGCCCGTTGGGGGAACTAAAATGCTATTTCCGGCTTGAATTTTGACTTGTTTTCCATCACAACTAACAACTCCTTCTCCTTTAAGAATAAAAAACATCTCGACAGCGAGTTGATGTCGGTTGGGTGGCGTTTTTCCACCGATATCAAATATTTCCACACAAACGGTTATCGAAGCGTTGGCGACATCGGGATCGAAAACCAACGCCAAGCGGTTTGTATCGTGAGGACTAATGCGATAAGCTTGATAATCGTTCGGAGATTTGACAATGGGAATCATACAGCGATCGCTCATGTTTGATTGTCCTCATCTGAGTCTGTTTCCATTGCTATTTTGACTCATTTTCAGAAAATGCGATCGCTTTAATTCACTTTTTGTATTTGATCGGTGGGTTATTGGAGTAATAACCCCAATATAAGTAAAAATGTTATACTTACTCGATAATCAAAATTTTATAACTGAATTGGTCAGAAGATATGACTAAAGGTGAATCCACTCAGAAAAATTCAATGTTATCCGTGAACCCGCCTCTGACTAAAAATGATTTTATCAATTCTTCTTGGCAGGAAGTAATTAATGCTAGTGAAGTTAAGGAGTGTTTTCCATATAGTGATGGATTTTTGGGAAAAGCACAGGAAGCAGAAAAAGCAGGAAATATTCGAGAAAAAGTTGTATTTGAGATATTAGGATATATCTCTCTAGTTGAAATTCAGTCCGAGTCAAATGAGGAGCATTTTGCTAAAATATTCGAGAACCTTACAGACGAGTATTTAGACTTTCTTGCTGAAATTGCTACGGAAATTACCGATCCTGAACTGCAAGCACGAGTTACAGATATTCTTTGGTGTAAACGACGCAACTATCAAATGGCTCAACTAGCGGTTCCTGCTTATATACAGTCAGCTATAGAGTTAGAAAATTCTGCGAGGTGGGTTAAGTGCTTTACAAGAATAGAGAGAGCATTTAGATTAGCCAGAAAAATTAACTATCAAGTCGAAACAGTAGTTGAACATATAGAGACAGTTCTTGAACACTACAACGGAGAAGATTCATGTTTGTTATCAGCAAGACTGATGGAACTCTTACAAGAATACCGACTCGTTGACTCCATAAAATATGCAAACCTCGCTGAAAAAGCGGCTACAATTGCCGAATCAATTGGTGATTGGATGACAGCGAGAGACTACTGGGAAATCAAAGCAAAATGGCATCGCCTTGAGAAAGATAAAAACAAAGAACGTGCAGCTTTAAGACTTGCTGCTGAAACTTATATGAAGGAAGCTGAGAATGCTGTTAAAAATTCCCCGACTCCTTATTTAGCAGCATCAAATTTTCTAGAGAGAGCTATTGAGGCATTTAAAAAAATTCCCGGCACAAAGGAAGAAAAAGAGCTAGATAAAAAAAGAGCTGAAGAAGTACACAAACTTCTACTTCAGTATCAAGAAAAATCCATGAAAGAGTTAGTTACAATTCAATCAGATCAGATTGATGTTACCAAAGAAATAGAGAAAGCTCGGGCAAGTGTTAGAGGTAAAAAATTGCAGGATGCTCTTTTTGCCTTAGCATTGTTAGCGAGTCGTCCTAAAGTCTCTCAGCTTCGACAACAAGCGGATAAAATCGCTAAAAATGATCCTCTATTTTCCTTTTTTCCAAAAGTTATGATTAATGAAATGGGTAAAGTTGTTGCCAGACAATCTGAAAAGACTGAAGAAGCAACTCAATTTGAAATGTATACAAATGCAGTCCACTCTCAAAGTATCCAAGCCCAAATCTTGATTGAACCTGCAAGAGATCAAATCAATTTAGAACACCCTATCCAAGTCAAAGATTTACTTCCTATTGTTGCTAATAGTCCTTTTGTACCACCTGATCGACAATATTTGTTTGCTAAAGGTTTATATGCTGGACTAACTGGAGATTTTTTCACCTCTACCCATATTCTCATCCCTCAAATTGAGAATTCTATACGTTATCTACTTTGGAAAAAAGGCGTATTACCCTCTAGCTACGATGATCAAGGAATTCAAAACGAGCATAACTTGAATACAACTCTTTACTACCCTGAGACTGCTTCTATTTTTGATGAAGATACTCTATTTGATCTCAAGGGTTTACTGGTTGAACATTCAGGTAGTAACTTGCGAAATCGCATGGCTCATGGTCTAATTAATGATGATGGTTTCTTGAGTTATTTAATGTCTTATTTGTGGTGGCTTACACTCAGGCTGTGTTGTTTACCGATGATAATCTATCAACAGAAAGTTGAACAGTCTAACCCTTGGATTAAATTTGCGGGTATGTTTAAAGATGATCCTTTATTCGATGAGTTTGTAGAAGAGATGGCTGCTTATAGACGAGAAGTGGATGCAGAAATTAATACCGATGAAGGGACTTCGGAGGAAAAATAGTTAGTGTGAGCCGATATATTTTGGATACCGATCATGTTAGTCTTTTCCAACGCAATCATCCCCAAATTGTACAAAAAGTTAGAGAAATAGATACTTCTAATCTATTCGTTACAATAATTACATTAGAAGAACAGTTTCGAGGAAGGTTAGCAGTTATCAGCAAAGCCAATCAAAAACCTGAGCGGTTAGCAATTGCCTATCAAAATTTGCGCTCAACTCTTGTTTACTTCTGCAATGTGCAGTTACTAGATTTTGACGAGGCTGTATACAACTGTTATCAAGATTTGCGTCAACAGAAGCTTTCAGTTGGCACACAAGACTTAAAAATTGCTGCTATTGCCATTGCAAATCAAGCAATTGTTGTGACACGCAATCAAAAAGATTTTAGTAAAGTTCCTAATTTACCTCTAAAAGATTGGACTCTTGATTCTTCCTCTTAGGGCTTAATTCTTTTAAATCACTTTTTCGCTTCCTTAAACACATCATTCATTACTGACTTTATTTTCTGGCAAAGAAACATCTTCATAAACAGCAGCAAGAGAACAAGAAAAATTAATGCTTGTTAACTCCAATTCTTGATCGCCTTGATAACTATAAAGCTCCCATCTCCCTTGAGTATTGCGTCGAAAACAATCAACACGCTGACGATTTTGACTAATTAAGACATATTCTTGTAAGGTTTCCAATTCTTGATAATCAATAAATTTATCACCTCTATCAAACGCCTCTGTAGAAGTAGAAAGAACTTCAATAATTAAGCAAGGATAACGTTTGAAATATTCAAAACTTGCATCTCTCGGATCACAAGTTACCATCAGATCGGGATAGTAGAAAATATTTAGCGTTTCAATGCGGGCTTTCATATCCGCAATATAAACCCGACATCCACTTCCGCGAATATGATTTCTTAATAGAGTGAGTAAATTTGCAGTAATCGTAACATGGGCATCACTAGCCCCAGCTATTGCATAAATTCGCCCTTGGATATATTCATGTTTGATCGGGCTAGTTTTTTCAGTTTCTAAGTATTCTTCGGGTGAAAGTTCAAGATGAGATTGGCTAAAATTCATAACAAATACCGTTAACGCTGAATCCCTTTAAACCGCTCTTTCGCTTCCTTAAACGCCTCATTCATCACAGCCTGAATTTTCTGCGGATCGGGTTTTTTCCCACCCATTAAATCCCCAAAATAAACACAAGCCCCTTCACCCAACGCCCAAGTATAAGCCGCCGCCCAAGACGCCGCAATCACACTCCCAAAACCGGGTATAAATTTCACTAACTCCCGCCCCACCGCTTGGGCGAGAAAACCGCCTGCGATCGCACTAACAACGCCCCCCGCCTGGGAAGGATTGAGGGTTTGCCCGTATAACTGCCCCAATAACCCCACCATTGACACTTGTAACGTCGTTAAAACAGGCATTGTTGCAAAGGGTAGGGGAACCGCAGCCACCGTCGCCGTGATCACCGTAAACGCCAAAATATAGCGCCGCCCCACATCTCGATAGAGGTTTCCCAGTTGTTGACTGGCTTGTTCATCGAGTAACTGATGAATGGTACGGGCTTCGGCTTCGGGAAGTAAATCAGCTAAAGTATCTCTAAACGCTTCTAAGCC
>CAZNCM010000345.1:0-3183 GCA_964571155.1 uncultured Lyngbya sp.
AATCTGCCAGTTGTAACTGTAACTCTAGATCCGGTAAGTGATCAGACTTGCGATCAATTCTGACAATTTGCTGAGTCACCGACTGACGAGCATGACCAGAAATGCGAGTTTTCGTAACCGTTGGCCGATCAGGGTCAAGCAACATTCCCTCAGTCTCAATTCCCGCTTGCTCAAAAATGCGCCGCAAAGCCAAACCCTGTTCATCCTTACCGACAAAACCCGCCACCTTAACCGTTGCACCCAATGAAGCCAAATTGTACACCGCATTGGCACCCCCACCGGGAATTTGACGAGTCGCCTCATGGCGGAGAATTAAGACTGGTGCCTCACGAGAGAGACGTTCAACCTGGCCTGTGAGAAACTCATCCAAAGTTAAATCTCCCACCACCAAAACTCTCGCTTGAGAAAACTGATCTAAGCGTTCTATCAGTGAGTCGGCGCTAGCCTGGAGTTGGGCGAGAAAAGAGTCATCTAAAGTCATAACGGGAATTCTCAGGAAGAAAAATGAGTGAACACTTTGATCTAAAAACCCAAAGCAGTCAATCAGCAACCTTGCATTCTAGCAGTTCCCGTCTGGAGTTTAAGGCGACTTTTTCAGTTTGAGAACAAACGCTTTGATTTGAGCCACTTGTTTTTTAAGGGCGTTCATCTCCGCTTGCATTTTAGCCATGCGCTGTTCTAACGCTTTAATTTTCGCCGCATCTGCCGAAGTCGTTGGTGTCTCTGCCTGAGCAGGTGCGGCTTTCGAGGCTGCACTCGGTAGGGGTTCGCGCGTCTTGTTGGCTTTAGTGAAAGCAGACTTGATCGCTTCGATCAGTTGTTTTTTCTCAAACGGCTTTTCGATAAACTCGAAATACTCAAACGGTTCCGGAATTTTTTCCGTGACCTCCTCTTTCCGACCAGACATGAGTACCAGTGGAATTTTCCGCAGTTCGCTGTGAGCTTGAATCTGCTGGAACACATCCCAACCGCTTAACTTGGGTAACAGGAAATCCAACATAATTAAATTCGGATATTCCTGATGAACCAGTTCTAGTCCTTCTTTTCCATCTTTGGCTTCTAATACATCAAAGTTACCTGGAGGGAGCATTTCCCGAACCCGCACACGAATAACTTTGCTATCATCGATAACCAGGATTTTTCGACCTGCCACGACTGACTCCTAGTGATGAGTTAAGTGTTCCTATTTGAGTCTATTGTGACTCATCGGGTAGAACTCAACCCGAGTTCTTCACATACATTAGATTAATCTGGATTCGTCATAAAGGGCAAAACACAAAAGATTTTTAATTTTGAAGATGTCAACTCCTACTACTCACTCTCCCTCTACACCTCAGTCTGAATCAAATTCCCGACCAGCAACGGTTGCCGCGATACCGAACTGGTTACGACGTCCGCTCGGAAAAGCGAGTGAATTGTCTCGAGTCCAACGCATTATCAAACAGCGCAATATTCACACCATTTGTGAGGAAGGTCGTTGCCCCAACCGGGCAGAATGTTATGCCCAGGGTACGGCAACTTTTCTACTCATGGGGCCTGTTTGCACTCGCGCTTGTGCGTTTTGTCAAGTCGATAAGGGTCATGCTCCCATGCCGTTAGATCCCGATGAACCTCAAAAGGTGGCGGAAGCAGTGAAGCTTCTCGGGTTGCGGTATGTGGTTTTGACTTCGGTGGCGCGAGATGATTTAACCGATGGCGGTTCAGAGTGGTTTGTTGCCACGATGGAGGCGATTCGTCAGAATAACCCTCAAACGGAAATTGAAGTCCTGACAGCGGATTTTTGGGGCGGACAGGGTGGCGGTGATCCGAGTGAACTTCAAGCTCAACGAATTGCGACTGTCGTGGCCGCTCAACCGGCTTGTTATAACCATAATGTTGAAACAGTTCGACGTCTACAAGCAACTGTCAGACGCGGGGCTAAATACGATCGTTCCCTAGAGGTGTTGAGAATTGTTAAAAAACTTAATCCCACGATTCCCACAAAGTCTGGATTAATGTTAGGACATGGAGAAACCGAAGCGGAGATTATCGAAACACTCCAAGATCTCAGAGAGATTGAATGCGATCGCCTCACACTGGGTCAATATATGCGTCCGTCTTTAGCCCATTTACCCGTGCAGAAATATTGGACTCCGGCAGAGTTTGAACGGTTAGGGGCGATCGCCAAAGAAATGGGTTTTTCTCATGTGCGATCTGGGCCACTTGTTCGCAGTTCTTATCATGCTGGAGAAAGAGACTGATATTGCTAGAGAAAGAGATTGATCCCCATCGGTCTAAAAATGATCTCATCTATGGTTTAATGTAGTCAACGCATTGAGAATTAAATTTATGAAGAGTGAATCCAAAGCACCTTATCCTTTTCGCACGTTCTGGGCAATTGTGTTGCTCGCGATCAACTTGTTGGTAGCGGCTTACTATTTCCATATCATTGAATAGTTGGAAACGCTGTTAATTTTTGATTTAATCAAGATAAAATTTGTGCTGCTCCTGATTTGTATTTGAGTTCTCTCAAAGTGAATCAGAGGGCAGCACTTTAACTGTTGTTAAAAATTTTGGGCCGAGACTTGGATTAATTTTGTGAGGTTTCGGTGTCAGATTCGATCTCGTCAACACGCTGCTGAAGTTGTTGGAAATCTTGTTTGAGTTCAATCACGAGGGTCGCTAATCGATCAAACATCGGATCACCCGACATTAAATGCGATCGCGGATCGGGCGGAATGTCTTCAGTCACCGATCCTTCTACGGGGTTGATAGACGGCGAAGATTGAACTCTTAAACTGCTGATTTCCCCTCTCAGTTGAGAAACTTGAGTTTCTAACCGTCGAATCCGAAATGCAAGTTGAGAATTTGTAGAAGCTTGAGCCGATGAAAACAGTTGCCAGACGAGTAGAGCGGATAAAAAAGCAATAATTAACCGCAGGGTTTTAGGAGAATTAAAAAAGTTATTGATCATTGTTTGGGTTGAGGAATGACAACACAAATGACTTTAGGTTTCAAGAGATAAGTCTTTTGAAGATATGAGACACTATTCAAAATTTTAAAACAATTGATTTAAAATTAAGGGAAACCCGGATCGCTGAACTCCTCTTGAGGGTCAGGCTGATATCAGCTTATTTTGGGTCAAAGACAGAATATTATTGATCAATATTCAAAATTCCAAATCGGTCTGGAATCATTCATTTA
>CAZNCM010000345.1:3276-6244 GCA_964571155.1 uncultured Lyngbya sp.
GTTGCGGTGAACCTCTTTTATTGCAAAATCGTTATCGTCCCATTCAACTGTTAGGGGAGGGGGGGTTTGCAAAAACTTACTTGGCGGTGGATGAACACATTCCCTCTAAACCCCCTTGTGCGATTAAACAATTTATGTTTAGCGATCGCCAGGTTCATCATTATCAAAAAGCAGCCCAACTGTTTCGTCAAGAAGCAGTACGTTTGGAACAGTTGGGTAAACATCCACAAATTCCGCAACTCTACGCCCATTTTCAGCAGAATAAACAGCTTTTTCTGGTGGAGGAGTACATTGCCGGAAAAACGTTAGCACAGGAATTGGAACAAAAGGGAATATTTCACGAGACTCAAATTTGGGAACTCCTGCGGGGTTTGCTTCCGGTGTTGAAATATATTCACGATCATCAGATTGTACATCGCGATATTAAACCTGAGAATATTTTACGGCGTTTTTCCCTCACTTTGGAAGCGGATCTTTCCTCTGTTGAACCGATGGAATCGATTGTCTCTCGTAATCTGATCTCTAATGTTAGTTTATCATCGGTTTCTGTAAGTTCGCCGCCTGTCCGTCGTCCGGAAAATCAATGGGTTTTAATTGATTTTGGGGTAGCTAAACTCCTCAGTGATACTGTCATTGGGAAACCGGGAACGGTGGTGGGTTCTCCTGAGTTTATGGCACCGGAACAAACCCGAGGAAAAGCATTTGCGGCGAGTGATTTGTATGGGTTGGGGGCGAGTTGTTTGTATTTGTTGACGGGGGTTTCACCGTGGCAATTGTATGATGAGGAAAAACAATGCTGGGTTTGGCGAGAGTTGATCGCGTCTCAACACCGAGTTAGTGAACGTTTAGGGACGATTTTGGATCGTTTAGTTGCCCTATCGCTTGAGCAACGTTATGAGAGTGCTGATCAAGTCTTAGAAGCGATCAATACACCGAAGAAAATGTTTTCTTCGCCTGCGCTGACTCGGGTGAAGCGATTGCCGTCTCGCTCTCGACAACTTTCGCCTCTATCTCGATCTAGCTGGAAATTACCCGATGTTTTGACTCAGTTTTTCTCGGGTTTGAGTCAACCGATTGATGATCTTGATTCTGAGGTTGGGGTTGATTATAGCAAGTTACAGCGTCTTTTAGCAATTCACCACTGGGAAGAAGCCGATCAGGAAACTTGGTGGGTGTTGTGTCAGGCTTTGGGTCATCGGAGATCTTGTTATCTTTCTCCCCAAGACTTGAAAAAATTGCCTTGTCAGGATTTGCGAACAATAGATGCGTTGTGGGTGAAATATAGTCAGGGACGATTTGGTTTTAGTGTACAGACTCGCATTTATGAGGAGGTAGAAGGAGATTATAGTCAATTTTGCGATCGCCTCGGTTGGTTAACTTATAATCCTCATCATCCGGCGATGGGCTTTAGATTTGATCGATCCGCTCCGATTGGCCATTTACCGTCGCGTATGGGGATTGTGAGTTCCGGAAAATGGTGGCAACACGCCCAGATGATGTCTGAGAAGGTTGTTGATTGTGGCATTGTCTGAAAAACATTAACTTATGTAATCTATTGTTAATGTTTTTGTTAAAAATGCTAATATTGAAAAATTATGAAATTTACAGTGAATGGGTAGTCACAAATACCCTTGTCTGTTATTTATCCATTTTTAACCTAAAAACTGTCCTCTAAATGCTATAAAATGTGGGTACAGTTGTAATGGATAAAGTCAAATTGGGTTGACTGATAAGGAAGCATTATCAGTCTGCTTCTAGACTATTTTAATCTCAGGGAAACAAAATTTTTTGGGGAATGGCTAAGAGTGAACAAATCTATCAGGACAATACACTCAACTCCATTCCGTAGGGGTGAAGGGTAAGGCGAGAGAGGTTGCCTTCAATGTCTCTGTAGCCGAAAAGTCGATCAATCTAAAAGGATTTCTCGGATTGAAGCCGAAGTAGACTTGACCAATCTGCACAGCTACCGATGGGAAATCCGATCATGAAGATTTACTCAAGATTTGAGATGAATCGGTTCTAGAACAGGGTGCAACCAGACAGCCCATAACGGGGTTATTGTTCTTTAAACCAATAACAAGCTATGCCAGGTGTACGAGTCGGAATATTGCATTCTCTGAGTGGGACGATGGCAATTAGCGAATCTCCGCTCGTTGATGCTGAATTAATGGCAATTGCTGAAATTAATCAATCTGGAGGCGTCTTAGGTCAGCCCATCGAACCCGTCATCAAAGACGGTGCATCTAATCTGGAAACATTTGCAACCCAAGCTGCAAAACTGATTCAACAGGATAATGCTTCTACTCTGTTTGGCTGTTGGACAACAGATGCACGTCAAGCAGTCAAACCCGTTGTCGAAGCTTTTAATGCTCAACTGTGGTACCCTGTCCACTATGAAGGTTTAGAAAATTCCCCCAATATTTTTCATACCGGAGCTTGCGCCAATCAACAAGTCGAACCCACTGTCAATTGGTTGATGCAAAATCTCGGATCACGGTTTTATCTACTCGGTTCAGATTACGTTTTTCCCCATACAGTCAATAAATTAGTCAAAATTCAACTCAATGGACTCGGGGGAAAGGTTGTCGGCGAAGCCTATGCTCCTCTGGGAAACCAAGACTTTAGCGCGATTATCACTCGCATCCAACAAGCCCAACCCGATGTGATTTTCAGCACCCTAACGGGCGATAGCAATGTTGCTTTTTACCGTCAATTTCAAGCAGCAGGTTTAAGGGCCGAAGACATCCCCATTATGGCAATCTCTGTCTCCGAAACCGAACTGCAAAAAATCGGAGCCGCAGCAGTAGGTCATTTAAGTTGCTGGAGTTATTTTCAAAGTATTGACACTCCAGAAAATCAACAATTTGTCAAAAATTTTAAAGCCAGATACGGCCAACATCGGGTGACGAGTGATCCCATTGAAGCCGCTTACACCCAAGTTTATCTGTGGAAACAAGCCGTTGAATTG
>CAZNCM010000346.1:0-6160 GCA_964571155.1 uncultured Lyngbya sp.
TCCTGTAACCAATTCAGCCTCACGAGGAAGAATTTTTCGAGCCGTTTCTAGGTCGCGAACTAAGGCTCGCACCGGAACATTTTGTTCCACCAACTGTCTGACAATTCGGCGACCTGTTTGACCTGTTGCACCCGCTACAAATGCTTTCATCATTCGTTATCCTGTTCGGTAGATGAATATGCTGAGTATAGAAGTTAAACTGTATCAGGGTCAATTTTAAAAGTTCAGTATATTCATAGTAGCGATCAGACGTTAACAAGAGGCATCCTAGAGTTAGGCAGATTAAATGGCAGGAGAACCCACGATGCACCAAAATTCCGTTAACCTACAATCTCACGCGATCTCTGAGGAATTTTTGAGTTTTCCTCAAGGCGAACCCATTGATAGAGTGGGATTAGAGCAAGTTGAACCTACCTGGTTCTATACTCGCTTTGAAGATTGTATGGAAATGTATGCCGACCTAGAGACGGTTGCGGAATATCTCAGCAATCATCGAGGTTGGTTTTGTCGCTGTGCGGAACCCATGCAAACTCAGCCCATCGGAGAGAATGCCTATGACTTACTCATTGGTCGTTTTGGCTCCTTTGGCTATCAGGTTGAGGCTCGGATTGGCTTAGAGTTACTTCCCCCTGATGAACAGGGAATCTATCGGATTCGCAGTGTTCCCGTTCCGGGCTATACTCCTCCAGGATATGAAATTGATTTTCAAGCCACAATGAAATTAGTGGAATTGCCAATTGATGAATTTTGTCGAGAACAGAAGATTAAGCCAAATCAACGTCCATCCGTCATTACTGGGGCGCAATGGACGCTGGATTTGTATGTTGGGGTGAAGTTTCCCAAATTTGTTCGAGCCATGTCTGAGTCTCTGATTCAAAAAACAGGCGATGGACTTCTCGCTCAAATTGTTAAGCAAGTCTCCAGACGCTTAAGTTACAAAACCCAGATGGATTTTCATACAACTGAGAATATTCCTTTTCTAACTCAAGGAAAGCGTAAAAAAGGCGTAGGTTGAGATCAAGTGATAATCACACAGAAGAAGGCAAAAGGTAAAAGGCTCTTGAAACGTAGATTGTTCTTCAGTGTTCCTTTCCCTCTTTGCCTCTTACTGAAGATTAGCCGCAGTTTCAGTCAAAAATCAAAATCTACATTTTGCTGATAATCCGTTGCAGAATTTCAATTCCAGTTAGAGCTTGCCAGCTAAATAAAGCAAGTAAGGTGACATTGAGAGCAATATGAGTATATCTAGCCCAATCAAATCCTTTTTGCATCCAGGGCGTGAGAGAGGCTGAAATGGCAATCATACCTGTCATTCCTAGCCCGGCGAGTAGATGAGGGCCGACGAATAATTTCTGATTGTTGATATAGGTAACGGCCATTCCTCCAATCGTACCGGACACCATAAATGCCAGTAACAGAGAGCCGACTTGATGGTGTTTGAGATTAAATTTACCTTTGATTAATTCTTTTTTGACCTCACCTTCGGCACTGCGGGTTCGGCGAATTTGAATCCCCAGATACAGCGCATAAACGGTCAGGGCGAGCAAAATAAACATTAAAACGGGATGAAAAAAGTTAAGCCAAGGTTTGACAGACTCGGGAATGGGTAACTCCATAGTGTTCTCTGGTTAAGTTAAGAAACTTCATAAAAGTTAGCATAACAGTCTTTACCGTGACCAGCGATCAGAAGGCATCCGGCAATATCTCCCAATCTCCCTAGAGAAAAATAGGGATTGACGGTTTTTGAGGGTTCCTGGGAATATGCAAGGTGTATATTAAATTGCGTGACTCTCCGATCGCGAGGGTATTTGTGCAGTCGGTCTTCAACGACGAGTGGGATGAGAGACATTCATGGGTTCTACAACACAAGACAGTACATTAATTCGAGCCGTTAAAACGGGAAACCTGATTCATACTCGCGCCTTACTCGCCAAAGGGGTCAACGCCAATGCTAAAGATCAAGATGGTGTTACGGTTTTGATGCTTGCGGCTCGTCAGGGTTATACCAACATCGTAGACATTTTATTAGACAAAGGAGCATCTGTTAACTACACCAGCAAACGCTATGGCTTAACGGCTTTGATGTTGGCTGTTGCTCATGGCAAACTCGACACTGTGGAGTTATTGTTAGCTCGTGGCGCCAATGTCAATGCGACAAACCCCACCGGAAGTACAGCGTTGATGGTGGCTTGCTTAAAGGGAAATGTAAACGTGATTCGGTTGCTCTTAAATGCCGGTGCCGATGTTCATCTGCGGGATCATCAACACCAAACTGCTTTTTCTCTGGCGTTGTCAGGCCAACATTGGCAAGGAATTAAAGCTTTACTCGAAAGCGAAGTCGGAAGTCGAGAATTTATTTCGGCTATGTTGAGCGAAGCAATACAGCAACCCAATCTTCAACTCATGCAAGTAATCGCCAGTGTCGGGATTGATCTCAACCTCCCGAACGATCGCGGTGAAACTCCCCTCATCCAAGCCGTAGACTTGAATCATCTCGAAATTGTCAAAACTCTGATTCAGTTGGGTGCAGAGGTCAACGCCAGTACAGACGAGGGATTTACAGCACTGATGGCTGCCGCTGCTTCTGGAAATGTGGCGATCGCGACTCAACTTTTAGATGCGGGTGCTGATGTCACCGCTTGCGATCAAGATGGAGAAACAGCTTTACACTTAGCAGTAGTCGAAGAATATGCCCCGATGGTTGAGCTGCTCGTGAGTCGAGGAGCCGATGTTACGGTGGCGAATAAACTCGGGGATACGCCTGTGATGGTGGCATTATTACAAGGTTATCGCTCCATTTGTGGTTCTCTTTTACAACGGCTTTCCCCTGAACATCTCTCCCCTCTCCTGACAACTCAAATTTTAGGGGAAACGGCTCTGACTCTGGCGACGCTGCACAATGATCTCGATACAGTGAAGGTGTTATTAACAGCAGGAGCGGATGTCAATGTTCCGGCTGAGGGAGGAAAAACAGCATTGATCAAAGCAGCAGAACGCGGACATACTCAAGTTTTGCAGGAATTGGTCGCTTCAGGAGCGCAGGTCAACCAGCTTGATGAGGGGGGAGCAACGGCGTTGATGTGGGCGGCTCACCGAGGGCATTTGGAGGCTGTACAGGCTTTAATTGAGGCGGGTGCTGAGGTGAATCTGAAAAATCAAGGCGGATGTACGGCTTTGATGTTGGCAGAATTTCAAGGGGATAAAGCGATCGCAAAACTGCTCAGAAAGGCAAAGGCTATAGACTAATTTTTATGGTTTTAAAGGTGAATTAGGAGAGGATACGCGGATTTTTGCGGAAACATTCGTTTTAAAATAAACATACAAAATCCGTAAATCTTCTGAGGACATTTATCCCCAACTTCGGTTATTAATAGAGATAGGACTCAAAAAGACAACCTAAACTCAAGTTAGGTGTTGGCGATGCACTCCTGTGGTAGATCATTGAGTCGTGTAGGTTTGACACTTTCCGATGGTGGCTGGGTGAAAGTGTCAACCTACTTATTTGTTAATTACTGCTCAGGGTGATTAAACTTTAGAATTTAATGGTCAGGGTTTCCAAAGGTGTATCTACCTTCAATTTTACTCTTGGAGACTTTTAAATGATGATCGTTTGCTCTAAATGCAATTTCCCACCCAAGTAGATATTCTGTCTATCTCTACAAACTTACGTTTAGAAATGAGGTTTATCTAACCTTACTATTTACTGCTCTTGATATAGAGTTTGATAGGCTTATTTTTGTTTTTTTGTCAGAAAAATATCTAAAAAATGGCTAAATTTTTAGCCTGAATTGATCACTCCAGGGACGTATCTACCAATATAAACCCTCTTGGAGTATCAACAATGTTCCCTTCGTTTTGTGTTGATAATATTGCCGATAACTGTGACAATTTGCAGTCTGGAACACTGGTTTTTATCGATGCTAGCTTAGATTCGTATCAGGACTTGGTAGCTGGAGTCAATAAAAATGCAACTGTTATTATTCTCGACTCCCAGCAAGATGGTATTCTGCAAATTACTGAAACACTAAAAACCCATCAAATTCAGGATCAGACAGAAATTGATGCTATACATATTCTATCTCACGGTTATCCCGGTTGCTTATTACTCGGTAACACCGAACTCAAACTTGAAACTATTACTCGGTATCAAAATCAGTTAAAAAATTGGCAAATTTATCTTTCTAAAACCGCAAATATTCTACTCTACGGATGTCAAGTTGCAGCAGGTATAGGTTCAGTATTTGTTCAAAAAATCAGCCAACTTACTGGCGTTCATGTTGCCGCTTCAACAGATATTGTTGGAAATAATCTACAGGGCGGAAGCTGGAATTTAGACTATAAAACCGGAGAAATTCACGCAAATTTACCAATTAATCCTCAGAATTTAATTGCTTACGAGGGAATTTTATTAGCCGCAGTTTTAACTGTTAGCAATACGAATAATAGTGGAGTAGGTTCATTAAGGGAAGCAATTTCTCTCGCTCAACCTGGAGATGTTATTCAGTTTGACTCTAGTTTAGCTAACCAAAAAATTACCTTAACCAGCGGTGAATTAGAAATCAATAAAAATCTTATCATTGATGGTGGAAATGCTACAGGTTTAACTCTAAGTGGAAATAATACCTCCCGAGTTTTTCATCAACAGCCTGACACTACATTTACCTTAAAAAATATCAAAATAGCCGATGGCTATGCAAAGAACCCAAACGAACTTTTAGGCGACAGAGGGGGTGGTATTTTTGCAGAAAAACGGACAAATATTACCATTGAAAATGTTGACTTTGAAAATAATACAGCCGGAGAAGGCGGTGCATTAACCGTTTATCACTTTAGTAAAGCCGTTGTTAAAAATAGTCGTTTTACGAATAATGACGGAACTCTCAGTTTAAGTGAACAGGGAGCAGGCGCTATTCATGTTCGCGATGTAGAACTAATTGTAGAAGACAGTATTTTTGAGAACAATAAAGGTATTAATGGCGGTGGAATTAACAGTTTAGCCAGTTGGTTAACCGTCAAAAATTCTCAATTTATTAATAATGATACTACAGCAGGAGCCTCAATTGGCCCTAATACAATGGGTTATGGAGGAGGTATCTATACCGATGGTTTAAAAGTGACCTATCCCGACGGAAATCAAACAGGAGGTACAGCTTTAATTCAAAATAGTTACTTTCAGGGAAATATTGGCGCGGGAAGTGGAGGTGGTGCATTTTTATTTGGTTATGATAATGACCAAATTTTGATTGAAAATAGTCGTTTTTCGGAAAATACAGTTATTGCAGATAGTCGAGGAATTGGTAATGGGGGTGGACTAAGAACAGGAAATGTTGCTTTAGCCACGATTAGAAATACTACGTTTGATAATAATTTAGCCATTAGTGGAGGTGGGGTTTGGATTGATGTTAGATCAACTCAATCTAACATTATTAATAGCACATTTTCAGGAAACAAAGCCGAACATCCAAATGGAGAGGCTTATGGGGGTGCAATGACCATTCAGTCCCCGACTAATATTACTAATACCACCATTGCGAATAATACATCACAAGGAATTGGCGGCGGAATTTTTAGTTGGGACCCGGATAATATTATTCCAATTACTATTAGTAACACTATTTTTGTGGATAATTCTGCTAGCGGTAATGATTTTACCCATCATAGTAGTCGTCAATTAATTAATGGGGGAAACAACTTACAATTCCCCGGTTTAACAACTCATCCAAAATCTGAATTTGTTACACCCAATATTCTCGTCGCTGACCCTCAATTAGGTACATTACAAGAAATTAATGGAATGTGGGTTCATCCTTTATTAACAGGAAGTGCAGCGATAGATGCAGGAACAAATACCAATGCACCAACCACAGACCAACTCGGTCAAACTCGTCCGTTAGATGGAGATAATAACGGTGTAGAAACTGTTGATATTGGGTCTTATGAATATCTGTTTTCCACTCCCGAAATTAGTGTGTTTGAAAATACGACTAATATAATAGATAACAGTTCTTTTGACTTCGGAACTTCTACCGTTGGAACTTCTGTTAGCAAAACTTTTACTATCGAAAATAACGGAACTGCGGAATTAACTCTTTCGGAGTTAACACTTCCCACCGGGTTAACTTTAGGGGGAACTTTCCCGACAGTTATCGCTGCGGGTTCT
>CAZNCM010000347.1:0-3064 GCA_964571155.1 uncultured Lyngbya sp.
CCACACCCACAAATGCAACTGCTCCGTTATCATCTAAGCTGAGTAGATCAGAAGGAAAGTTGTTGGGATCTTCATCAGAATTAAATTGAAGAAAGTTTCCGACTCCATTGGGGATAGGAGTATTGGTATCAGCAACGACATTAATTCCATCAATATCAGTATAGACACCTATATTATTTAATGTATTATCGTCTGAAACCGGAGAGTTAAAAAAGGCAACATTTCCGTTTTGGTTCAGCCTTGGATAACTAGCACTAGAAAATGTACCCGTGCTATTCGGAACTGAAGTATTATTATCAACAACTGTTGTTACAACTCCACCCTCACTTTTATAAATTCCACTGCTAAAATTATTACTTCCGCCAAATACAACAGTTCCATTATTGTTGATATCAGAAGAACTAAAAAATTTAAAGTTTTGGTTGTTGTTAGGAATGGGATCGTTGACTTCGACAACGGGTGTCAGTTCGGTTGTATCAGTATCAATATAAATTCCTCCCTCAGTCAAATTCAAACCATCAAAACTATCATAACCGACGAAAACTATATTCCCATTATCATCTAAGGATAAAAAAGGACTTAAAGATTGAAAAGTTTCTGTGCTTCCTGGAATCAAACTATTAGGATCGGCAACTGTATTTAAAGTGTTTAAATCTCCTACAGTTTTATAAATACCTAGTTTTAAACTTTCAAGACCTTGAACTGAAGGATCTATTGCTATAAGCGCCCGAAATACTAGATCTCCATTATTGTTAAGGAAAGGTGGAGTAAAACCCAAGAAATTATCTGTATTATCACTGGGAAAAGGATCGTTTGGAACTGGGCTATTAGTATCTGCAATAACTTGAAGACTATCTGTATGAAGGTAAATTCCAGCTATAGACGGACTATTTTCCTCTAGAATTCCTCCACCATAAAATGCAACATCTCCCCTGTCATTGATTGTCGGCCATAATAAGTCTGTATCAAAAAAGCTGAACCCGTCAAAAGTTTCTTCACGATTAGGAATGGAGGTATTCGTATTCGCGATGCGGGTAAATGTAAAGATACCTTCTGGGGGTGGAGTCGGAACAGAAACATCATCATCAACAACAGTAATTTCAGCAGTTTCTTCTGTGAAACCCTCTGCACTCGCCGTTAATGTAACAGTGCGATCGCCATCATCAATTAAATCATCAATTGCGTCTAAACTGAAAGTAGCTGAGGTTTGATCGACTGGAATTGTTACGGTTAAAGGAACTGTTGCTTCAGTGGGATCGCTACTGGTTAAAGTCACGTCCAAAGAGGCGGCTGTTCCTCCGGTTCGGGTCACTGTAACAGTAGCAGTTTCCTCTCCATTTGCTTCGGAAATACTCTCAGTATCAACACTTAAACTCAAAGAAACAGGTGCCAAAGTCGCAACATAAACGCCTTCTGTACCGTCTGTAAAAAGAGCCGAAAAAGCAATTTGATTTCCGCTCAACCCTTCAGGGCCAAAAGCTAAGTCTTCAATAATTTTACCTTCAAGTGGTGTGTTTAAATCAATAACTGTTTCTAACTCTCCATTGAGGTTTGTATAAATTCCTTGCTGTTCTTCAGAACCCACACCCACAAATGCAACTGCTCCGTTATCATCTAAGCTGAGTAGATCAGAAGGAAAGTTGTTGGGATCTTCATCAGAATTAAATTGAAGAAAGTTTCCGACTCCATTGGGGATAGGAGTATTGGTATCAGCAACGACATTAATTCCATCAATATCAGTATAGACACCTATATTATTTAATGTATTATCGTCTGAAACCGGAGAGTTAAAAAAGGCAACATTTCCGTTTTGGTTCAGCCTTGGATAACTAGCACTAGAAAATGTACCCGTGCTATTCGGAACTGAAGTATTATTATCAACAACTGTTGTTACAACTCCACCCTCACTTTTATAAATTCCCTTGCTCGAACTATCTTCATTCCTTCCGTTAAATACAACAGTTCCATTATTGTTGATATCAGGAAAAGTCAAAAAGTCAAAGATTCCAGTCTGATTAGGAATGGGATCGTTGAGTTCTACAACGGATGTCAGTTCGGTTGTATTAGTATCAATATAAATTCCTCCTTCAGTCTGGAATAAGCCAAAACCACCATAATTCTCATAACCTGTAAAAACTACATTCCCATTATCATTTAAAGAGGGATAAGGAAATAAAAATTGAAAAGTTTCTGTGCTTCCTGGAATCAAAGTATTAGGATCGGCAACGGTTTTTAAACCTCCTACAGTTTTGTATATACCGCGTTGAAATAATGGAAGAGTAGGATCTATGTTGTCTGTGTTCTCTCCTATAATTGCCCAAAACGCTACATCTCCATTATTATTAAGGGAAAATGTATTAATACCCAAAGTTTCCCAATTGTCATTGGGAAAAGGATCGTTAGGAATTGGGGTCTTAGGAGCTACAAGAACCTGGAGACTATCTTTATTAATATAAATTCCAAAACTGTCGTTTGTATTACCAAAAAATGCAACATCCCCATTCTTATTGATTGCAGGATATGTCAAGATATTTAAGGGTCTACTGAAGCTGTCAAAAGTTTCATTACTATTTGGAATGGAGGTATTCGTATTCGCGATGCGGGTAAATGTGAAAGCCATAGCAACCTCTGATGGTACAAGTATTTTTTCCGATGCTCGTCTTAATGGGAAATTTCACGGTCTGGCCTAAAGATGAATCAAGTTTAGTTATACATTTTAAAAATGTCAAGTAATTAACTTAAATTTAAACAATTAAACTCAAATTATTAACTTCATAAAACTTCTACATTCTATACATTTCTTAAGTTTTAATAGGAAAGAAAGTATTGCGATGAAGTAATCAACTAAAATACAAAACTATCCCCCACCTGAATCAGATGAGGGAAATAACACGTTAGCCGATTGTTGTGACTAATTGTGAGGGTTTATTCTTCGGAATGGGAATTTGAATCCACGATAGGATGCAACAGAGTTGAACGGAAATTTAGACGTAGTTCTGTATTCAGATATCTACGTTGAAACAGTTGCCATCTTTGCCACGCCTGATAACGACTTTCTGTAAGT
>CAZNCM010000347.1:3074-6159 GCA_964571155.1 uncultured Lyngbya sp.
TGGCAAGACAGACTCAATATCAGACTTCAAAACATCTTTCATTACCGTTTCTAACACTTCGCTATCTTGAATATCACCTAAATATTCTTGGATGTCTTTCATGTCTTGCAAATAAGCGGAATAGGTTGCGCCGTAAAAATCAGTAAACAAGTTCATCTGATAGCGCACTCGCTTGACTTGTTTGCGGAGATCATGAAGTTTCTGTCCTTCAGTTTGTAAAATCAGTTCTACTGTTGCTGAAGAAAGCTGATTTGATCCATTTTGAGTGGATTCATTTCTCAAATTTGATCCATTTTGAAGGTGTTCCATTCCGACTTGCCAACCCGGATGCAAAAAAAGTTTACTAACTTCGGGTAATAATAAATCTGGTAAGACTTCCTCAATGGGTAATTGTTCAATTTTTGTGTAACTCGGTGAGTCTAACCATTGTTGTAATACCTGTTTTAATTGCTTGTATTTCTTACCTTCAATTGTTTTTTTCGTCTGCTTAAATGTTTGCTGGCGCTGTTTGTCTAACTCTGAAAAAACCTGCTTGAGTATTTTCTGTTCTTTAGACGGTAAATTTGGATAGTAACGCTGATGAAGTGCTTCGAGGAGAACGTCTAAATCTCGCAATTGTCCTAAACAGCGAGAGACTTTTCCAATTTTTTTGTTTTGTGCCGCTTCGGGTAATTCTAACACAGGAGCAAATCCTGTAATCGCAGAACGTAAACGTCGCATTCCTACCCGCATTTGATGAAGTTCTTCAGGATCTTTGTCGGTTAAAACTTCTGGTTCGTGCTTGAGAACTTTCTCTAAATGTTGCTGAATTCCTAGTGCAGCCCAATCTCCTAATGTTTTGACTTTTTGTATAGTGTTTGTGGTCATTTTTACCTCTCGAAATCTAATCATTTACTCGAAATGATTCAGTTATATTCTCATTATTATAACAACTAAATTTAGGATTGTTTTACAAAACTTAATTTTTATTAGTGATCTTGTTTAACCGAATAATAAATGAATAATTGTTGACTCAGTTACTGTCTACAAAATTTACCATTTCATCCTTTTGGTAGATCTTGATTTTAAATCCCTCTTCAGGTGTTGGAGGTTGAAAATATTGGGTAATCGCTTCAAATTCTTCGTCAGTCGTAAATGCAGAACCTTCTGGTTGATCTTGACTTCTTATTTTAAGTTGCTGCTTACAAAGTTCATTGGATGCAACGATATAGTGAAGGAGATGATTGACTCCTACCGACTCAAATATCGAACGAAACCAATTCCGTTGTGATGGAGTATTTCCCGGAAAATCAAGAACAATTGAGACTCCTTGTAAGAGAAGATGTTGAAGATGGGATGATAGGATTGTTTTCAATCTGGATGAGTATTTGAGATAATCAGAAAACTCTTTAATTTGTTCTGAATAAAGCTTGGATAACCAAAGATCTTCGGAAATCAAGACTGCATTATTTTCTGAAGCAAGAGTTCGAGCTAAAGTAGATTTTCCACTCGCCATTTTGCCACAGAAGAAGTGTAATGTTGGTTTTTGATTCATGTCGATGACCTATGATTTATTTCCAATTGGAAGATTAAAAAAAGTTTAATTGGTTGCCCGTTTTTCAATCAATCAAAAAAGTCAACGGCTATTTCATTGAGTGACGGGGAATACTGTAGGTTGTTTGCTGATATGGCTTTTTTATTAACTCAATCGGTGATCTCAGAACTACTACTTAAACACACCTTAACTTAATTGTCAAGCAGATGTGCTTTGATCAAGTTAGGGATAGAGGGACGTAGACTCTTAGCTAGGGTTGCCTACCTTTTCCCTTGTGCCTGAGACAGAACTCTGTCACGAACTAAACCTCGTTTAATCCATTTGGGTGCTGAAATTTGTATAGACAAAAATCTGTAGACATCTACTATGAATTTTGCAAACCTCTCAAACTCCTCCTCTAACAACGTCATTCTTTGTAGCTGCAAAAATCAAACCTCTCAATTGCAAGTGTTGCGAATTTCCTATTTAAAAAAGGGATTTATCCTATAATCTTAGAAATAGACTATCCGATGAATTTCCTCTCTATTGATTCCTGTACATTAATTTATTAATGGGTTGCATCTATGTCAACTCCTGAATATCAATCTCAAGATCGACCTCAAAGTCAGCAAGACAACAGTTCTCAACCTCTGTCTGATCAATTTTTAGTCTGTGGTTTAGGAGGTATGGGACAACATTGTGTCGCCGCACTCAAAGCCTATGGAGTCAGAGTCAGTGCCATTGAATTAGTGCATTCTGAACAATGGGAAATCTCCAATTTCCCCAATTTATTAGAGCATTTAATCATCGGAGACTGCCGTGATTTTACTCTACTCAACCAAGCAAACATTCAACAATTTCGCTGTGTATTAATCGTCACCTCCAACGAACGTATTAACGCCGAAACCGCCCTAATTATTCGCAAACTCAGCCCTCACTCCCGCTTAGTTGTCCGTTCCTCAAAAGAAAATCTAAATCAACTTCTGAGTAAATTGTTAGGCAACTTAGTCGCCTACGAACCCACTCAACTCCCGGCTTTTGCCTTTGCTTTAGCCGCCTTGGGGACAGAAGTTTTGGGATTTTTTAACTTAGAGGGCTACCGCATTCAAATCATTCAACGTCAACTAAGTTCGAGTGATTCTTGGTGTAATCGTTCGAGTTTACAAGATCTCAATAGTCGCAGTCGTCGTCTAATTTGTCATCTTCCTAAAGGTTCATCTCAACCCTTACAAGTTCACGCCTGGGAACCCAATATTCAGCCCTCAGCAGGTGATACAATTATCTATGTTGAAGGGGTTGAACAATCATTTTCTCGATTCTCTCAAACTACAACACCAACAACAACCCCCTCTTTTAGACACATCTTACGAGACTTATTCCGACATTTAAGGTGGCAGTCTCTCCAACAAAAAATTATTCAATATTGGCAACAAAGTGAACAACAACCCCTGCGACGAGTCGCCCTTTTTTGTGGTGTATTGGTTTTTGTTTTGTCGATTATTGGGACACTTTTGTTTCGTTATTATTACCCTCAAACCACTTATTTGAGTGCTTTTTATGGTGTGGCAATTT
>CAZNCM010000348.1:0-4814 GCA_964571155.1 uncultured Lyngbya sp.
TTGGGGCTTGACGACGGCTTGACCACACTCCGGGCAGTGGGTGGGCATTTGAAAGGGTTGGGCGTTTGTCGGGCGTAATTCGGGGAGGTTACGAACCACTTCGGGAATGATTTCTCCGGCTTTTCTCACAATAACAGTATCGCCAAGATGCAGATCGAGTTCGGCGATGCGATCGCTATTATGCAATGTCGCCCGTTGGACAGTGGTTCCCGCCAGTTGTAAGGGTTCTAACTCCGCCACGGGGGTTAAAGCGCCTGTTCTCCCGACTTGAACGGTAACGGCTAAAAGTTTTGTGGGGGCTTCTTCGGCGGGATATTTTAAAGCGATCGCCCAACGGGGAAATTTTTGGGTAAACCCGAGTTGTTCTTGGAGGGATAAAGGATTAATTTTAACGACAACTCCATCCGTCATGTAGGGTAAATTTTGGCGGCGACTCTCCCAACTTTCAAAGTAGTTTTGAACTTCGGTTAATGAGGGGCAAAGTTGACGGTTTGGATTGACTTTAAATCCCATTTCTTGTAAGAGTTCTAAAGCATCCCATTGAGTTTTTAACGTTAGTTCTTCTAAATGCAGAGTATAAGCAAAAAAATCTAATTGTCGCGATCGCACAATTTTTGAATCTAATTGTCGTAAAGTTCCGGCTGCGGCGTTCCGAGGATTTGCAAATAAGGATTCACCGTTTTTTTGACGATCTTGGTTAATTTGATTAAAGATATTTACCGATAAAAATGCTTCTCCACGAACTTCTACAATAGGCGGAGGATTTTCTAATTTTAATCGCAGCGGAATAGAACGAATGGTTTTAACATTTTGAGTAATTTCTTCCCCTGTAACCCCATCTCCGCGAGTGACACCCCGAACTAGAATTCCATTTTCGTAGGTTAAAGCGAGGGCGGAACCATCTATTTTAAGTTCACAAATATAGAGAGGTTCTGAAGAATTAATTTCTTTTTCTTCGGTTTTTAGAACCTTTTGACCGCGTTGTTCCCAGGCTTTTAATTCTTGAGTATTAAACGCATTTTCTAGACTGTACAGTGGGATATTGTGTCGAACAGAGGTAAATTGAGTTGCGGGTTTTTCCCCGACTCGTTGAGTCGGACTATCGGGAGTAATAAGTTGAGGGTAGTTTGTTTCTAATTGTTGAAGTTCTCGATACAACTGATCATAGATAGCATCTTCCATTATCGGTGCATCGAGAACATAATAGGCATGGCTAGCAAGATGTAGCTGTTGCGATAGTTTCTGTACGCGCTGTTGAATGTCTGATGTTGGCTGTTCCACAGGATTTTCTATTCAAACTTCCATTAAGCGTTATAAATTGAGTTCAGTTAATTCACTAAACTTAGGTAGTTCTTTGTGTCTTGAATTTCCTTCTCCAAGAGAAACAGCCCCATTAGAATCTGAACCGAAACGGGTATTATTGACTTCTTCAACAATTCGAGATTCGTTTTCAACTTGAAATACATTCGCATACAAGTTGGCGACGACTTGTTTCCCTTCTTGAGTCAGTTCCAAATATCTTAACGCTGCTGGAATATAAGGAAATACTCCATTCCAGTAAAATTTAGCGTAATTTTTGCGTAAATCTCCAGGCGTTTTGTAACCGAGAACTTTGTTCGTTCCGACTTCTTCAAACTCGTAAAATAACGAACTAATTTTCTTCAAATAGCGAGGATCACTGAGTTGACCAATCAAATCAGCCGCCCTTGCTAAACCGGAATAATTATTTCGGTCTTGATAGGTTTCATCAGCCGGAACCGGAAAACGGGTGAGTTCAATATTGCGTTTAACTTGTTCGGCATCGATTAATTTATGGCCGCCAAATCGTTCATCAATGACCAATTTTCCTCGGTCAACATGATAGGGGGTTAAACTTGCAGAGGTCGCACCCATCGGGATTGAAACCATTCCATCACTAATTCCAGTTGCATAGAGTCCGTTTGCTTCTTGATCGCAACGACAGACCCCTTTTACATAGCCAATATCGTGACACAATAAGGAAATGATAAAGTGTAACCAATCCTCGGGAGTCACACCCCCTTCGCGAATGTGTTTACCCCGCATGATTTCCTGCCCAACTAATGTAACCAACATCGTATGTTCGACATTGTGGTAGAGGGCATCGCAGTTGGCAATATTTTCTAATGCCATAGTTCCGACCCAAGCAATAATTTCAGGGTAATCAGGTTTGAAACCGCCGTAGGTTCGACGGTAGCCTGCTTGCAGTCGTTCTAAAAAGGCATCTACAAGAACAGCAGTTGCATTAAACATACTCAGAACTCAATTTTATTTTGTAGGTTGTGAGGTTTTCGAGACTTCAAGGGTTGAAAAACTTCCGGTCAGATTCATCATCTGGAAGTCTTTAATTAAACATCAAGTTTCTATAGAGTTATAGATTAATCTTATTATATTTCGACTCTCCAGATTTAGCTGTGATCGCTGTCAAATCATTTGATCTGAATTAAGGTCAGAGGTCAGAGAGAATTTGTTAAGTGCAAATACCTTCTACCCTCTGTCCTTTATTAATCAAAACTAATCACAGTTTCTTGACAATTTGATTTAACGACGGCGCCTTGACCCCCCTGATCGACTCCGAGATCCTCCACTTCCAAAGCTAGGAGTTCGTTTTTGGGTTCGAGAGGGACGAGTTTGATTGGATCGTTGTAAGTTACTTGAACCCACCCCTGATCCGGTTGAACGACTGGCATCTCTAGAGGACGAAGGAGTATTGCGGTTGTTGGATGGAGAGGCAATATTTCCAGAGGACGAAGGAGTATTGCGGTTGTTGGATGGGGAGGCAATATTTCCTGTGGTTCGTAAGACTTGGCGATTTTTCACAGCAGGAGGCGGGGAATTATAACGAGAACGATAATCGCTGACTGCACTATTATAGGTATTCCCATAACCGCCATAACCTGTTAAACCACCCGGTTGATAAGCTGGAGGAACGTAATATCGAGGCGCAAACAGAGTATTGGCGATCGCACTCCCGACAAAAGCCCCTGCAAAGGGTTGCCAAAAACTCGACTGTTGACGCACCACAACCACTTGCTGTTGACCTGTAGCCGGATCGGTGCGGGTTTCAGTTACATTGTGAACATATTGTATTTTAAAGTCTTCTGTCAGATACAATGTGGCTTGATCGCCTTGAATCTGAGCGTAAGTAGCTTTTCCGGCTTGAATTTGTTCATCCGTCAGACGCGCCATTTGCAGGTTTGTTGTCCGATACACAGGCGGCGTTCCTGGGGGAGTATTGAGAAGCATTAAGCTATATTCCCCGTTGGCATCGTTATATTCTGCCTGTTGTACGGGATATTCACCCTGGTTCGCCTGGGTTCGATTTTGGCTAACGGTTTGAGTAGGAGTTTGATTAGAAGTCGTCGTTGTACTCGACGAACCACAGGCGAGGGTTGTCCAACACAACGACAGTGACATTAAAACAATGATGAATTTACGCAACATAAATCACAATGAGGTTTTCTTAAGTTGATCGACAAAATCAGTCCTAATTTTATAGCGGGATCAGTTCCGGGAAGTTCTGCAATAATTGATCGCTAGTGAGTTCATCCCCAAAACGAGCCGGAGAGTAGTGAATTTGAATAGCACGGAGACGATTTTGATAATGCAGGTTGATAATCGCCTTTAACCCGTCGTGCATCGCTTCGATACTCGCTAAATCGGTTTCGAGATCCGGAACTTCTCCTTCACAAGCGATTGTAATCATCACGACTAGATTGGCTGTAGGGCTTAAAGACAAAGGAACATCTGGAGTATTGGCTAAATCTTCTAAAGGTTGTGAGAGATAGCGTTGCGCCGAGTCGGTGAACAGTTCATCAACATAGTCGGCTGTTTCCCCTTCATCCCAGAGAACATCACCTTCATTGCTTGCAGATTGCCAATAGATATCGTATTGCAGCAGATTTTGACAAATTTCAACCAGTCCTTCCCCCAACACTTCGAGATCCCCTTCCGCCTCGATGGTATTACGAGCAACTTGGTTGAGAACACCGAGTAAAGGTGAAACTTCTGTTCCTGCTAAATGCAGCAATACCCGAGAGACGACAAAGCGAGTTTTGCCCAAAAATTGATTAAAGCGATTGCCAAGACTTGCCATAACTGAGTTACTCCTGATAGAAATTGGAGTGAATTGAGCTATAGTTCTAGGATATCGCGTTTATTTGTTGATACCATCGCCGATCATTCGGTCAAGAACACTGAAACGGTCTGGCTTCCGATGCAATTGAAAAATAACGACGATAACGATTATTTGGAATAACTCCATGACTCATGAGTCTTCCCCTGCTTCTCCTGCCTCATTTCCCCTAGCTGAAAAGCTCAATCTTTCCACTAAAATCGCCTATGGTGCGGGCGATCTGGGTACGGCAATTACGGCTAACCTTCTATCTTTTGTGTTATTGGTTTTCTTAACCAATGT
Organism: uncultured Lyngbya sp.; assembly: GCA_964571155.1. Taxonomy (GTDB): domain Bacteria; phylum Cyanobacteriota; class Cyanobacteriia; order Cyanobacteriales; family Microcoleaceae; genus Capilliphycus. Next base: position 4,436 of record CAZNCM010000348.1, read on the forward strand.
GGCGGGTTTACCAGCCGGACTTGCTGGAAGTGTTTATATGATTGGCAAAATCACCGATGCGATTAATGATCCGATTATTGGGGTACTCAGCGATCGCACGGTTCATCCCTGGGGACGGCGTTATCCCTGGATGGTGTTTGGGGCGATTCCGTTTGGGATTTTCTTCTTTTTACAGTGGCTTGTTCCGAGTACCAATATTTGGGTTTTATTCTGGTACTACGTTGTTATTTCGGTGATTTTTAATCTCAGTTATACGGTTGTTAATTTACCCTATGCTGCACTCACTCCTGAGCTAACGCAAGATTATCACGAACGCACCAGCCTGAATAGTTTTCGGTTTGCTTTTTCTATCGGTGGGAGTATTTTATCTTTAATTTTA
>CAZNCM010000348.1:4850-6131 GCA_964571155.1 uncultured Lyngbya sp.
CAATATCTCGTTCTCGGCTTAATTTGTGCCATTATTTCCGTTTTACCGATCTTTTGGTGTGTGTTAGGAACTCGTGATCGCACTTTAAAGGCTCAACCCTCTGAACCCAGAACAGAGTCATCTCCGAATTTACCCCTATTCCAACAAATAAAAATTGTCTTTGAAAATCGTCCGTTTTTATATGTTACCGGAATTTATTTATGTTCTTGGCTAGGGGTTCAATTAACTGCGGCGATTCTTCCCTACTACGTTCAAAATCGGATGAAACTGTCAACCACTGATTTTTATTTGACCGCCATAGCGGTTCAGGGAACGGCAATTATTATGTTATTTGTTTGGAGTCAGGTGAGTAAGCGATATGGTAAAAAAATTGTTTATTTTATGGGAGTTAGTGTTTGGTTAATTGCTCAAGTGGGATTGTGGTTTTTGCAACCCGGTCAGATTAGTCTGATGTATCTGTTAGCTGTTTTGGCCGGATTTGGGGTTTCTACGGCTTATCTGATTCCGTGGTCAATGATCCCGGATGTGGTTGATCTCGATGAACTGAATACCGGTCAACGACGGGAAGGACTTTTTTATTCTTTTATGGTGTTTTTACAAAAATTGGGATTAGCAGTTGGATTGTTTCTCGTCGGACAAGCATTAGAATTTGCCGGATTTCTCGAACGAATTCCGGGAGAAGCACTCCCTCAACAACCGGATTCAGCTATTTTTGCCATTCGGTTTGCGATCGCTCCCATTCCGGCAATTGTTTTAGTTGGAGGGATAATTTTAACCTATTTTTATCCGATTACAGAGGTGGTACATGACGAGATTTTATTGAAATTACATGAACGGAAAAGTCAACAATCAAGTCACTAATCTTTAGTCTTTTTTTGTTGAGTTGCGTTTAGAAACTGAAGTGGTGGGCGGACGACGGGTTGATGGAGATTTGCGTTTTTTTGAGGGCGATTTAGATCCAAATAATCCGCTTAAGCCTTGAGTTTTAACTCGTTTATAAGCTGAGTTTGATAAGAGTCCGCTTAAGCCTTGAGTTTGAATGCGTTTGTAGGCTGAATTTACCCAGTCGCTGAGATAATGACTCATTGCACCAAGTTCTAAACCGATAAAAGTAGCTAACCATTCCGTTGAATGTTGGGACAGCGATCGCAGTAGAATTCGAGCAACTTGAGATAAACTCCATTCTACTTCCCAAACCGAGCGAGCGATCAGGACTACAGGTGTTGCCAAAATGATCACCCAAACCGTTAGATACAAGAGTCTGACCGCAGTCCCAATAAC
>CAZNCM010000349.1:0-6126 GCA_964571155.1 uncultured Lyngbya sp.
ATTTTATTTTGATGGAGATGGATCGGTTGCACAACCTAATAAGTATCAGTTACTTATTGACAGTGCCAAATTTGCCGATCAAAATGGTTTTTCGGCGCTGTGGACACCCGAGCGACATTTTCACGCTTTCGGCGGACTTTATCCGAATCCTTCCTTAACAAATGCCGCCCTTGCAATGGTCACAGAAAGAATTCAATTGCGAGCAGGTAGTGTTGTTGTACCCTTACATCATCCCGTGCGAATTGTAGAAGAATGGGGAGTTGTTGATCATCTTTCAAATGGTCGAGTTGGGATTGCTTTTGCCTCCGGTTGGACGATGGATGAATTTATTCTTTCTCGTGAAAATCATGCAAATCGTAAAGCAAATATGTGGCGAGGAATTAAAGCAATTCAGCAACTTTGGCAAGGGGAAGCTGTAGACTATCAAGATGCAAGTGGTAGAACAGTTCAGGTCAAAACTTTACCAAAACCAATTCAGCCAAAACTTCCAATTTGGATTACTTGTCAATCTCCAGAAACCTTTATAGAAGCGGGAAAAATGGGTGCTAACGTTCTCACCTCTTTACTCGGTGGAACTTTAGAAAGCATTGTTCCAAAAATAAAACTTTATCGAGAAGCTTTAGCCAAAAAAGGTCATAATCCCGATGAAAAAAAAGTCACCTTAATGATTCATACTTTTTTAGGAGAAAGTTTAAACGAAGTCAAAGAACAAGTCAGGCAACCCTTTTGTGATTATCTCAAAACCCACTATGATTTGTTAGATAACTTAGCTAAAAGTATGGGGTTAAATGTTAGCCTCAAGACTTTCTCCGAAGATGATCTCGATAGCTTACTCTTATTTGGTGTAGAAGGCTTTATGAAAGGGCGTTCTCTGATCGGAACTCCAACCAGTTGTCTTCCTTTTCTTCAGCAAATAGAGCAAGCAGGTATCAATGAAATCGCCTGTTTAATTGACTTTGTTCCGAGTTATAAATCTGTCATGGAAAGCCTTATTTACTTGAAACAATTGCGAGAAAAATACCATGCAGTTCAATTGAGCCAAAAAACATTAGTTTAGAATCATCGCCGAACAACTCCCACACCTTCAATTTGAGCTATGACAAACAATAATCAAAGATTGGATGAATTAACCAAAAGAATTGCAAATCTTTCACCTGAGAAACGCCTGTTACTTGAGCAACAACTTAAAAACAGAAAGCAGCAATTCAATTCACTGACAATTCCAAAACGGAAAACAGAAGATAACCTGCCATTGTCATTTGCACAGCAAAGGCTTTGGTTTATCCATCAGTTAGAACCCCAAACTTCAGCTTATAATATTCCAGTTGCTTGGCATCTTAACGGGCATCTCAATATTGCTATTCTTGTAAAAAGTCTTAATGAAGTTGTTCGGCGGCATGAAAGTTTAAGAACGGCTTTTAACAGTATCCAGAATAATCAACCTCAGCAAACAATTTCATCTCATCGTACTCTAACTATTCCGATCATTGACTTGCAAATCTTATCGGAAAACAGCCGCGATCGTGAAGCTAAACGGCTGGCAAAACAAGAAGCTAAAAGACCTTTTAATCTCAATAAAGATCAATTAATCAGAGTAACGTTATTAAAACTCAGTGAAACTAAATTTATCTTGCTTTTGACCTTACATCATATTATTGCAGATGGATGGTCAAGAGGAGTTTTACTGAAGGAATTTTCTGCAATTTACAAAGCCTTCTCGGAACAAAAAGCCTCACCATTACCCGAACTAAAAATTCAATATGTAGACTTTGCAATTTGGCAACAGCAATGGCTAACAGGAGAAGAATTAAAAACACAGTTAAGTTACTGGAAACATAAACTTAAAAATTTAACAACCCTAAATTTACCGACAGATTATCCTCGACCTGTAACTCAGAGTTTTCGAGGAAAAACTCAGTCATTAACACTTTCTAAAGAACTAACCACAGCTTTAAAAACACTGAGTCGTCAGCAAGGGGTTACTGTATTTATGACCCTACTGGCAGCTTTTAAAATATTATTACATCGATACAGTAACCAAGATGATATTGTAATTGGTTCTCCTATTGCCAATCGAAATTGGCAGGAAACAGAAAGCCTAATTGGTTTTTTTGTTAATACTCTAGTTTTACGAACTGACTTATCAGGAAATCCAACTTTTGAAGATGTTTTAAAGCGAGTTAGAGAGGTGACTTCTGGAGCATATAAACATCAAGATCTACCTTTTTCCAAGTTAGTAGAAGAACTTCAACCGGAACGTCATCTCAGTCATAATCCTTTGTTTCAGGTGATGTTTCAGTTTCAAAATGAGGCTTATCAGTTTCAAAATTCATCCAGCCCTGAATTACAATTACCCAACTTAAAAATCAGTCAATTTTGGATCGACCCGGAATCAACTAAGTTTGATCTCACTTGGCATTTAATTGAGCGAGAATCAGAAATTTTAGTCGTTCTAGAATATAGTACCGACCTATTTAAACAAGACACAATTGCACGAATGCTTGGGCATTTTCAGATGCTCTTATCAGAAATTATTGCTAACCCACAGGTCAAACTTTCTAATCTATCAATTCTAACTTCTGCCGAACAAGATCAATTGTTAACAGATTGGAATAAAACTAAAGCTAATTCTATTAATACCTGTGTTCATCATGTATTTGAACGTCAAGTTCAACAACAACCAGATGCGGTTGGTATTCGTTTTGATTTTGAGGAAAATTTCAAAAATCAAACAACTCTAACTTACAAAGAACTTAATATAAAAGCGAATAAACTTGCACATTATCTTCAAAAACAAGGAGTTCAGCCCGAAGTTGTAGTCGGAATAGGTATCCCACGTTCACCTGAGTTATTGATTGCGATTTTGGCAGTTCTCAAAGCGGGTGGTGCCTATGTTCCACTCGATCTTAACTATCCTTCAGAGCGGTTAGGCTTTATGCTCTCTGATGCACAAGTTGCTATGGTATTAACCACTGAAAAGTTAAATTCAGAGATAGCAAAGCATATCCCATCCACTCCTATTTTAAATATTAGAGAAAACTGGAATACTATTGATTGTGAAATTGATTCTAATCCTAAAAATTCAGGAACCATACACAATTTAGCCTATGTTATTTATACCTCGGGTTCAACGGGAAAACCCAAAGGAACGCTGTTAACCCATCAAGGGCTTATTAATTATTTAAATTGGGCAATTAAAGAATATGATTTCGTTAAAGGAGAGGGTTCTCCCCTACATTCTTCAATCGGATTTGATGCAACAATTACCAGTTTATTCTGTCCTTTATTAGTTGGAAAAACTATATTTATATTATCAGAAAATCAAGAAATTGAAGCTTTGAGTGCAGCTTTAAGTTCCAAGACTCAATTCAGCTTGGTTAAAGTCACTCCGGCTCATCTAGGGATATTAAGCCAACTTCTGTCGCAGCAATCAAAACTTAGTCAAATAAACTGCTTAATTATCGGTGGAGATGCTTTGTTAGCTGAGAATCTTTCTTTCTGGCGTAAAAACACTCCAAAAACGAGATTAATTAATGAATATGGGCCGACAGAAACAGTGGTTGGATGTTGTGTTTATGAAGTTCCAACCCCGGCTTCTCTTTCGGGTGCAGTTTCCATTGGTCGTCCGATTGCAAACACTCAACTTTATATCTTAGATCGATATTTACAACCAGTTCCAATTGGTGTCCCAGGTGAACTCTATATAGGAGGTTTAGGTGTAGCTAGAGGTTACTTAAATCGACCAGACTTAACAGCAGAAAAATTTATTCCTAATCCTTTTAATAGAAATAAAACTCAAGACCGTCTGTATAAAACTGGAGATTTAGCACGATATCTCACCGATGGTAATATAGAATATTTAGGACGTCTAGATCATCAGGTAAAAATTAGAGGATTTCGCATCGAATTGGGCGAGATAGAAGCCGTATTAACTCAACATCCAGAAGTTCAAGAAGCAAGAGTTACAGTTCAAGAAAATTCCGCTAATCAGCGCCTAGTTGCTTACACCATACTTCACTCTGAAATTCCAGATTCTGGCTTAGAAATACAAAATAAACTGCATCATTTTCTCAAAAATAAACTTCCCCATTATATGATTCCAAATGCTTTTATTATCCTATCTTCCTTTCCACTAACTCCAAATGGTAAAGTAGACCTTAAAGCCTTACCTAAAGTCGAGGAAGTGATAAAAACATCTTCTTCTGTGGCTCCGAGTACCCCTAACGAGAAAATCTTAACGGAAATTTGGAGAGATGTTTTAGGAAAAAAAGATATTGGAATTTATGATAACTTCTTTGAATTGGGTGGGGATTCTATCCAAAGCATTTCAATTATATCTAAAGCAACTCAAGCCGGCTTAAAACTAACACCTAGACAGATATTTCAGTATCAAACAATTGCTGAATTAGCGGCTATTGCGACCTCAGTTAAATCTCTAAAAACTGAACAGGGTTTGGCAACAGGTTTCGTTCCTTTGACACCCATTCAGCATTGGTTTTTTGAACAAAAACTTTTACATTCGCATCACTATAACCAGTCTGTTGTTTTGGAAGTTTCACCGGATATCAACTTTCAATATATTGAAGAATCGATTCAGCAAATTCTCGTACAGCATGATAGTTTACGATTGAGATTTAAACAGGATAATACAAGCTACAAACAGTTTTATTCATCTCCTGAAGAAACTATTCCGGTCAGCTACATTGGTTTATCAGGATTAACAAAAAATCAAAAAATAGAAGCCTATAAAACCGCTTCAGAGCGTTTACAGAAAAGTTTAAATATTTCGTCTAAGCTTGTTCAAGCTGCTTTCTTTAAACTTGGAAATAATCAACTTGATCGTTTGCTATTAATAATTCATCACCTTGCTGTTGATGGAGTATCTTGGCGAATTATTCTTGAAGATTTTGCACTAGCTTACAAACAACTGAGCCACCAAGAAAAAATTAAACTCACCCCTAAAACAAGCTCTTATCAAAATTGGTCAACTGGCTTGATTTCTTATGGTGAATCTGAAAAAGTGACCTCGGAATTGAACTATTGGTTAGCTCAGTCCCAGAAATCAATTAATTCAATACCTGTTGATTTTCCTATAGAAAATTTAGCCAATACAGTCGGTTCAACTGCTAAAGTCTGCGTAAGTTTAGATATCAATGAAACTCAGCTAGTTTTAGAAGAAATCCCGAAAATACTCAAGACAAAAATTAATGATATTTTGTTAACAGCCATCGTTCAAAGCTTTGCTCAGTGGACAGGTTTCCGCTCGCTTTTAATTGACTTAGAAGGACACGGAAGAGAAGAAGAATTATTTGAAAACATCAATATATCACGCACAGTCGGTTGGTTTAGCAGCATTTTTCCAGTTGTACTAGACTTGGGAACAATTCACAATACAGGAGAGGCTATTAAGTCTATAAAAGAACAAGTTAATCGTATTCCTAATCATGGTATGAATTATGGAATTCTGCGATATCTCAGCCCAGATAAAACCGTGCGTTCTCAATTAAAAGCTGCTCCTCAAGCTTCTGTTATTTTCAACTATCTTGGTCAAATTAATCCTGTAAAATCAGAATTTTTTACATTGGATATATTAGAATCAAGTCAGTTCAACCGTTCTCCCGAGCAAATTCGTCGGTATCTGTTAGAAATCAATGGATTTGTGAGTCAAAATAAACTGCAACTGAATTGGATATATAGTCAAAATATTCATAAACGAGAAACTATTGAATATTGGGCCAATCATTTTATTACTGCAATAAAAGCTTTAATTACTTATGCTTCCACTCCAGAAGCCGAGGCTTATACACCATCAGACTTTTCCTCCGCCCGTATCAATCAAAAACAACTTGATAAATTGCTAACAAAACTCAAAAAAACAAATTAACTAACATTCAACCAAGTTCACCTGTAGTTTCTTCAAAATTAATTTCTATGTCTAAACAAGATATCGTTGATATATACGAACTTTCTCCCATGCAACAGGGAATGCTCTTTCACACCCTGTATAATCCCAGTTCGGGTGTATATTTTGAGCAACGGAGTTGTTTAATTTCAGGAGAACTAAACACGCAAGCATTTAAGCAAGCTTGGCAACAGGTTATAACTCGATATCCTGTGTTGCGTACA
>CAZNCM010000350.1:0-461 GCA_964571155.1 uncultured Lyngbya sp.
TTTGCTAACATTCTTAAGTAAACCACACTTACAACCGCTCCTAATAAATAATTTAGAGCAATCTTGAGCGGATAAAACCAGCAGACCGTCACAAAAATAACGCCTGTCAAAATTACCGTCACGATTAGTAGGTCCTGCTGGAGCTGATAATACTCCTGCATGGAGGCATCCGGTTCAGGATCTAGCACGCCTGAGTCGGAACTATTCTCTACGGGGGGTGTGGTTTCAACTATGGAGTCAGACAAGATCACAAAACTCACAAACTCACAACTTGGGTTATTGGCTGCGCTCTGCAAGCCATCAACGATAATACCATGTATCGGGAACAAAAAAGGCAATAGTCAAAAGGGAATAGGCAAGAGGCAATAAGCAACAGGCAACAGGCAACAGGCAATAGGTAACAGGGAATAGGCAATAAGCAACAGGCAACAGGCAACAGGCGATCTCCCTATCTCCCCATC
>CAZNCM010000350.1:550-1741 GCA_964571155.1 uncultured Lyngbya sp.
ATCTCCCTATCTCCCTATCTCCCTATCTCCCTATCTCCCCATCTCCCCATCTCCCCATCTCCCCATCTCCCTATCTCCCCTGGTCACTGTTTACTGTCTAATGCTGCGGCAATTGACTTCTGAAGATATGAAACAACATCTTCTAAAGCGACTTCTTGGGAGTTGTGGGTCGCCCGTTCGACAATTTCTACTTTGCCGGACTTGAGCGATCGCCCGGTAACAATCCGATAAGGAATTCCGATCAAATCCGCGTCTTTGAACTTCACTCCCGCCCGTTCGTTGCGATCGTCGAGTAACGTTTCAATTCCAGCTTTATTTAGCTGAGTATACAAGTTTTCTGCCGTTTCCACCTGCTGAGTGTCGTTAATGTTAGGAATCGTAACAATGGCATGGTAAGGGGCGATCGCCACCGGCCAAATTATCCCATCTTTATCATAGGATTGTTCAACGGCTGACTGCGCTAAACGCGACACGCCCACCCCATAACATCCCATCACCAACGGAATTTCTTCGCCTTTTTCATTCGTACAAGTCGCCCCCATGATTTGAGAATATTTTGTTCCCAATTGAAAGATATGACCAACTTCAATCCCTCTTGCTGTTTCTAACACTTGTTTCGGGTCGTGAACCGCGCGATCGCCAGATGCAGCCGTTCTTACATCCACCACAAGTTTAGGCAATTTAAACTCTTTTTTCCAGTTCGCCCCAACCACGTGATATCCCGACTCATTGGCCCCAGTAACAAAATTTTCTAAGTCTACAGCCGTTTGATCAACCATTCGCAAAAACTTCGGAGAAACTTGCTTACTTCCCGTTATATAATCATCCGATAAATCCGGGGCAATATAACCCAAAGGCAACGGTTTAGACGCCCATTTTTGTTGTGCTTCATCGTCGGGAACCGTTAACGAAATTAACGCTTTTGCTTGATATTCCCCCGCCAATTTTGTTAACTCATTCTGCAACTTCACCTCATTCACATCTTGATCTCCCCGAATATTCACCAACACCAACACCGTCATCCCATTATCAAAAACCGCCTGATAGAGAACATTTTTGACAATTTGAGTCGGTGAACATTTGAGAAACTTACAAACCGTTTCTATCGTTGCTGTATTCGGTGTTTCTCGTTTTTCGTAGGCTTTAAACGGGGAAGGTTCAGCATCGGCAGGCAAAGAAACCGCCTTTTCA
>CAZNCM010000350.1:1751-6109 GCA_964571155.1 uncultured Lyngbya sp.
CCATCTTCGGTGTAGAGAACTTCATCTTCTCCCGCTTCAGCCAACACCATAAACTCTTGCGAACCCGATCCACCAATTGCACCAGAATCGGCTTCTACAGCGCGAAATGCCAGCCCGGAACGCCGTAAAATATTACGATAGGCGCGATCCATATCTTTGTAAGTTTCTTTCAAACTCGCTTCATCAGTATGGAACGAATAGCCATCTTTCATAATAAATTCTCGTCCCCGCATCAACCCGAAACGAGGTCTAATTTCATCCCGGAATTTAGTTTGAATTTGATATAAATGTAGGGGAAGTTGTTGATAGGAACGGATCATTTCTTTGGCAATGGTGGTGATCACTTCTTCGTGCGTTGGGCCTAATGCTAAATCACGGTTACGGCGATCGCGCAAAGCAAACATAATCCCTTCTGCTTTTGTATAAGTATCCCACCGACCGGACTCTTGCCACAACTCCGCAGGTTGAACTTGAGGAAGTAAACATTCTTCGGCGCCGGTGGCGTTCATTTCTTCGCGAACAATTTGGGAAACTTTTTGCAATACCCGCCACATCAAAGGAAGATAAGCATAAATTCCACTCCCAATACGACGGATATAACCCGCACGAACCAAAAGTTTATGACTGGGTATTTCTGCTTCGGCTGGATCTTCGCGTAACGTTACAAATAACATTTTCGAGAGTCGCATCGTTTCGATTTCCTGTAGAGATCAAGATACTATTATCTCAGATTCGGGGAAGTTAACAGCCTCAATTGTTGAAAATGTATTAAATTATTAAGCTTTCTAGAGAGTAAAGGATAATGTCGATTATAACAACTTCTATAATAAAAATGGATAAAGAACAACTGAATAAATATTTCTATAGTATGATTGGAGTGGAAAATCTATCCCTAAAAAGGCAATCGGGCTATATGTTACTTAGTAACACTTAAGCAATGTCTAATGAGTTTCCTATAATTGAAGTTCCAGAAGATGCAATTCAAGAATCAGAAGATATGGGAACGAAGCCTAAATTCTGGTTTGATCACCCAGAACTTGGACAATGCCTCTATAAACAAGCACGCTCTAACACGGGTGAAGATTGGTCAGAAAAAATAGCTGCTGAATTGTCTCAATTAATTCAACTTCCTCATGCTGACTACGAACTCGCAACGTGGAAGCAAACAGTTGGAACGATTTCACCTTCTTTTGTTCCTCGTAATAGCAATCTCATTCTTGGCAATGATATTTTAGTAAAAAGAAATCTTAATTATCCAAAATCTGAAGTTTATAATGTATCTCAACATACTCTTGAATTAGTCTTAGAAGTTATTAGTCAAAGCTCGGTTAAACCACCTCTATCTTTGAGCTTATCACCCATGATTCAAACAGCAGTTGAAACCTTTCTGGGTTATTTACTTTTAGATGCTTGGATTGGTAATACTGATAGACATCACGAAAACTGGGGATTTATTCAATCACCAATTTTACCGGATAGTTTGCAGTTTACTATTCATTTAGCTCCTACTTTTGATCATGCTTCCAGTCTGGGTAGGGAATTACAAGATTCTAATCGACGAAAAAAGCTTGAGAATAACTCAATCAACAATTATATAACAAAATGCCGCTCTGGCTTTTATCATCAAGCTGGAGATAAAAAAGCTATGTTTACCCTAGAGGCTTTTAAAATTGTTGCACAAAGATATCCCCAGGCGGCTTCAGTTTGGCTAGAAAAACTATCTCTCATATCCTCAGATGAAACCAATCAGCTTTTCAACCAAATTCCAAAGAGTCGTATTTCTGATATTGCTGTTGAGTTCGCTAATAATGTCTTAAATCTGAATCAGCAAAGGTTATTAAAAGTTAGGGAGTTAGTCAATTGAAAAAACTATTTTTAGCTTGGCAAGATTCAGTGAGTCGCGCTTGGTTTCCAGTCGGTCAGTTAACTTTTAGCAATAGTTATTATCAATTTACTTATATTCAGGGAGCCAAAACAGCAAAAGAAAAATGTGGATTTCCTGGTGTTTTTTCTTTTCCGGATTGGAATAAAGTTTATCGTTCTTCAGAAGTATTCCCTATTTTTTCAAATCGTATTATGAGACAATCTCGACCCGAATATCCTCAACTTTTAAGCTGGTTAAATTTTCCAGAAGATGAAAATGATCCAATAACTTTATTAAGTCGAAGTGGTGGAAAGAGAGTAACAGATAACTTTGAGGTTTTTCCCTATCCTGAACCTGATGAAAATGAATACTATCATTTTTACTTCTTTTCTCATGGCTTAAGATATATGCAGAAAGCAACAGATGATAGAATTATCAATCTTCAACCTCAAGAACAGCTATATTTTATGCACGATTTACAAAATAGCTATGATAGCAATGCCTTAATGTTGCGAACAGAAGATTACTCTCTGCTAGGCTATTGTCCCCGGTATTTATTAGATGATCTGCTTCCTATTCTACAGCAGTTTCCGCATTCTGTTGAAGTAACAGTTGAAAAAATAAATTTACATCCTGCACCACTTAAAATGCGGTTGTTGTGTCATATGATTATTAAAAAATCAGATTTTAAGCCGTTTTCAAGTCATCTTTATAAACCTTTAGTTGAAGAAACAAAACTTTATAAAACTCCTGAGTTAAACTGAGGCGGAAATACTTTTGATAACTCTAAAGACAACTCTGAAAAACAAGGCAATATAACCCTTTCATTCGGTAAAACGATTAATTTTCTTCGATAACCAAAGGTTCGATCTAATTTTTGGTAAGGTTCGTTATAACATTCCAGTTGATAATCAATTAAGTTAAAAATCCAATACTCTTTGATCTGATTTTCAGCATAAGCCATCAACTTGATTTCTTGATCGTACTCTAAAGACGAGTCGGATATCTCAATTAAAAGTAAAATATCCTCGGAAGTCGGATGAGAACTTAAATAATCATCTTCGCGATTTCTGACAATTGCAAAATCCGGCTCTGGTTCGCTGTTTTGTGCTAAAATAATCGGAGATTGACATTGTAAGGTAGCTTGAGTTGTGATTAATTGACTCAGTTCCCGCAATAATTTTCTTAAACAAGTTTCGTGTAAGACCCCTTTCGCAGCCATATCAAAAAATTCTCCGCCAATAAGTTCAACCCGATCATCTTCGGTAAAAAAACCCAATTCGCTTAAGCGGTGATATTCTTCTATTGTAAAACGTTTGGGAGTTGCGATCGCCATAACTTTCAACAGACTCGGTAATGATGTTAATTATAACAAAAAAACGGATAAGGATTCTATAAATTATTCTCCTCACCCGTTCAATTTTAACTGAAAATCAAACTTACCAGATAAATGGAATTAGTCGCCGAGTTTTGAGTTTGTATTCCTGATATTCGGGATATTTTTCGCCCATGCTGAGGTCTTTTTGATTGATTCTTTGCAGATAAAGACCCAGAACTAACCCCGGTACAATATAAGCCCAGAGTGAACCCGCAACCACAGCAAAGCTGAGATATCTCATCAAATCTCCGAAGTAGTTAATATTGCGAGAAAATCGCCAAATATTATCTTTAACCAAACCCGCACCGAATTCTTTTGCAGTTAACTTTTGTACGTCCGCACTGGCGTTAATTAAACTGCCAAAAAAGAACAAAGGTAAACCAATTCCAACGGTGAAAAATGAAATGGGTTCGGGATTAACAAAGGCTAAATAACCGGGAAGGGCGTAAATAAATCCAATAAATAACAGCAATAAAGTAAACCCGCCAATTCCCACAGGTTCGGGAAATAATACCTCTCGGCGTTTGGGATAAAACCACTGTTCAACCAACCACCAAACACAATAACCAATGTGCAAACAGAGATAAATCACCTGACGCATATCCCGAATACCCAACAGGATAGCGCATCCAATCAAAAAGAAAATTGTTACGATTTTAGCGACATTAATCGCCGCCATTTGAGTAATTTTAAATTGTTTATTTGCGGTACTTTCCATGATGACAGTTAATAAACCTCAACTGATAATTTAACCCAAATTTAAAAATAATGCGCCGAACACTACCATGTTACCTTATCCCGCAAATTTTCGGTCATTTTGGGGCCTATTCCTGACACCCTTTGTAAGTCTTCTAGGGAAATAAACGGTTGTTGTTGGCGGGTTTGAATGATGCGTTGGGCTAATTTTTCACCGACTCCGGGTAGGGTTTCTAATTCTTCTAAAGTGGCGGTATTTAAGTTAACTTTGTATCCCAAACTCCAACGGGGAGGTTTTGAGACGGTTTCAATATTTCCCTGACAAGCTTCTATATCTTGTTGAAATCTGGCTAAAAGTCCGGCAGTAAGTCCCAAGGTTGCGGTGTCATAAAGTCGGTTAAATTCTTGGTTAAAATGGGC
>CAZNCM010000351.1:0-4625 GCA_964571155.1 uncultured Lyngbya sp.
GTAATAACTGTAGGGCTAAGGCTTGTCCTTTTATGCCATCCTCAGCTTGACTGACTTCATAACCTGCCATTTCTAAGTTGATGGCTACAAGTTCTGCGATCGCAGGATCATCATCGATAACTAATATCCGAGGCATCATTTATATATATATACAGGGGCTACGATGGGCAGTTAGATAAGCTTGTACATTGGTGTAAGCGGGTAACTTCTCCCAGGAAAAGCCCCAGAGAAGTCTATAACCTTAGTCAAGCGTCTATAACTTATTCTAAAGTTTTGGTTAGAAGTATGCTGTCATGGTAAATTCAAGTGTACCGACTCTACAGCAGATTAGCAAGTATTAATACTGACTCAGTTATAAAAGGTGTCAAAATAGTCTCCTATAGGATCAACTCCCCCACTTGGTGAGATCCGTTTGAGATCAGTGGGGGAGACGAGCTTTATTTATGTTTATTTTTGTGAGTTGGCTTCACTGACATGACGAATAACGACCCGACAATAGCCCCGCTGCACGGCGACTGTACTCGGAGAGATATTGTTCGAGCAGATTAAACTGACGGCGGTTAACGCTATAGTACACCCATCGACCTTCTTGACGGGCCCGCACAAGAGAAGCCTCTCTTAACGCTTTCAGGTGAAACGAGAGCTTAGACTGGCTGACATGAAGCTGTTCACACAGTTCACAGACACAGTATTCCTGCTGTTGCAGCAATTCTAAAACTCGAACTCGCAAGGGGTCAGATAAGGCATGGAAGCCTGATGCAACCTCAAAGGGTGAAGTTAGAGAAGTTGTGACCATCAATTTTTTTTTCTGTTAACGTCAAGAGCTATTCCAGAGCTGAAGTTTGAGACTATAGCCGAGGAAAAAGACAGCAGACCGAGTTTGCTTAAGATGCAATCTCCTGACTGTCTATAGAGTTATACCTGCTAAATTAGTTGTTTTCCAACCGCAGAGACTTAATCACTATTTTTAGTATAGAGATATTATTCCATTTTTGAGCAAGAGATACTCTCTTTTTTTGATAACTTTATGAAGTTAATACAAGTTTTTCACATACTAAGTTACAAAAAATACACTCATCATTCAAAAACAAGTTAAATGTCTATACAAAACTTGTCTAAAATTTAAAATCCGTCTTTAGGCAGATTTTAAAATGCCAACTCTAGGGACGTGGAGGCTCAAATATCCCCCCTATAGGGATTAATGTCACAACATTTTCACATTTTAGCCCAATTTAGAGGTCATAGATCTAAGTTAAACTAATACAATTGATGAAATTAACTCAATTATAATCAATATTCTCTCCGGAAGATATGACCAATCCTCTACAACGAGAATTCCGATTCAGTCAATATTCAGAGACGATCCAGAAAAAGACGCTAGAGCAAGAATAACTTCAGGTTTAAAATCAAGTCTGAGATACACGTTAAGGAGTCATTCTATATATCTGAATCACTTCTGGGTTGATGGCGAGTCAATTTAGTAGCCCTGGAGACAATTTTAAAATTCCCATAAAAATCAGCACGAACTTGGTATTGTTATACCCGTGCCTAGAATCAACGATCAAACCCTGAACCTCAACAAACAATTGCCACTGGTGAGTCCCTAAAAATCAATCAACCTCCGTCCGTTAACCCCTCTATTCCCGGCAGACTGAACCCATGTGTCAGAATGACTTGGGATTACATTGACGTTGATCATAGGGGGGCCAAAAGAAAAATTAGGTTCTCCAGCGATACGAATGTGTCTAAACGCATATTCACTCGATCCTGGAACCGTTTCTTGCTTGAGAATGGGATTATCCAAACTCGCTTGGTTTTGATAAGCCAGAGTCAGATACATCATGACCGCCGCTTCACCTCGACTCAGGGACATATCGGGATAAAACTCCAGGGGCCAGTCCAGTGCGACTAAATTGGCCAAGAGTGCGCCGTGAAGCCCTGGGGCGAACCACGCATCTTCCATCACACTGCCATTGATAAAATAGTCAGTACCGATAATCGATGGTTTTTCACGATTTTGTTGTTTGAGGCTGTCAATTTGTGAAATGAGGTTGAGTCCGTTCGCCAATGAAACGACCGCTTCGGCGTAGGTTAAAGGCTGTTGGGGGCGAAAAGTACCGTCTTTGTACCCGGACATCATCCCGGTTCGGAAAGCGTGATAAGTGGCTTGGTAGTCAGATGACCCCAAAGATCCCTCAGAACTTGCAGGTACATCTGAAAAGGGACAGGGCTGACCCGGGCGATTGGAGCATTTGGGGGCTTTGGCGACTCGATGGGGTTCGGCATCGGGACGATTCTCCAGATCGAGTACAGTCATGGACATCATTGCCCATTCTCCTCGAGTGATTGGACATCCGGCTCGAAAACTCTCCCCTTGATTCTTCAAGTAAGAAATTTGCTGGGGATTATCCCGAACTAACCAATTGATCACATGACGACTCCAGTGATCGCTAATATCGTTAAAAACATCAAATTCATCTGTTGTCTCTATGACATCTTCTTTAGGTGGATTGGCTTCAATACTGAGTACGGGCTGCACTCCCAGTATCGAACTTAAAAGGATTAACAGAAAACTGATTGTAGATAGATAACTCGACATTATTAATTTTTAAGAGAATAGATCACTCAAATTTCAGAGCTATCTTTTAATTCATACTGACTCAGAAGAATTCAGCAGAAATTTTTTCTCTTTAATTAATGTTCATTTTTGTGAAGCAATTCCTCGACTTGTTGAAGAATTGTTTTGAGCAATTGCGTTAATAACGGTAAATTATCAGACGGTAGAGCCGTTGAATCTGCACGTTCTTCAATTTCTGCTAATTTTTTCTCGAGTTGTTGAGCTAACCGTAAAGCATCTCGGCTCAAAACAGTCATTTTATGTTGTTGGTTAAATTTTAACGCTGCACCTCGCAACACTTGTAAGTTTGCTTCTTCCCCATATTCTCCGGGTGTCACTCGCAGACGCAACAAAATATGACTTCCCCGATAAATACGCTCAACTTCAGCTTGTTTGGGTTTATCAACGGGAATCAACGGCAGTTCTAGCAACCGCTTTAATTCATTAATTACACCTTGAAATTGATTCGCTTCTAAGTCTTCTAAGACTGATTTTAAGACTCCATCTTGACTCCACAAAATTCGACCCGTAGAGGCTTGATGTTCAAAATACAAGCGACCAATTCCACCAGCGAGAATTCGACCTAAGAGTTCATGTAATAAGTGGTCAGGCCTTAATGTTGCTAAAATTTCTAGAGGATCATTTAAGTGATTCGTATAGATGTCTAAATTGAGCAATGTTTTATCAACAGACTTATCAATTTCAGAAGTTTCAGAAGTTGATTGAGCAACTGGAGTTGAAGGATTTAAAGATGGATTAACCCTATTTTGGGTGGATTTGGACTCGGCACAAGAGCAATTTTTAGAACTTTTATTGTAATTTGAGGTTGATTTATGATCAATATTAACACTATTTTTTGAGTTTTTATTAGGTGTATTAACTTCAGAATTAGGATGCTGAGTATGATACAAATATGCGGATAAAATCACCTCTTGATCTGGAAAAGAAATCTTCTGCGTGACGATAGAGCAGTTGCGATAGGCTAAAATTTTATTGATATAATCTAGAGCCGAATGATCATCAGGATCAACCACCCCTAAATGCAAACAATCATCAGTTAACGATAATGGTAAAACTTGGTAGTGTAAACACACTTCAAACGGAAGAATGCTGTCAATTAAAGGAAAAATCTGTTCAGCATCCATAGAAGTCGCCTCATTGGTGGGAGTTTGAGCTAACATTTGCGGATCAAAAAGTAATAGTGGATTCCTCAACACCCACTCCAATCCTAGAAGCTCATCGTCGGAAATCACTTTCCTACATCGATACTATATAAACAATCAGAAACGGTAAAATTTCTGTAAAAATTGGGAGTGGTGCAAGTCTAGTAGATATCTAAAGTTTACCCTGGCTTTTATAATTTTTGCATACTCTATAGTTCCTAGTTTAACAAGTTTATGTCTTTTCTGATCGCTATTTTGTCGAAAGATAAAGAACTTCAATACCGGGTAGAGAGACACCCCTCAACTAGATCTGACTCTTGTGCTAGTAGGATTCGGTTGTGTTATGTTAAATTCCGGATAGAGAAGGTCAAATTGTGTAAAATTTGTTTGCGGGTTCGTGCAGTACAAACAGTATATGGTGAGAGGAAAATTCTTTATATATCGTCTGAGATCTCTGAGTTCCCTCGTTGTTTTTCTATTACTCGCTACCCCTCAGCCCGTCATTTCCTCCCCTGTCAATGATGGAGTCGTGGCAGCAAAACTATCTGTTACCAAATTCTCAACTCCTAAATCTTCCCTTCTTCACCAGATCTCTAAACCTTCTGCTCCGAAGTTACAGTTAATTATACGACTAAGCGATCGCCGAGTTTATGTTTATCGCCAAAATCAACTCTTGACCAGTTATCCGATTGCAGTGGGTCGAGACGGTTGGGAAACCCCCACAGGTCAATATCAAGTCATCCAGAAAATTCAAGAACCCTCTTGGGAACATCCCTTTACCGGAGAAGTTATCCCCCCAGGCCCTGATAACCCCTTGGGGATGCGTTGGATCGGGTTTTGGACCG
>CAZNCM010000351.1:4730-6077 GCA_964571155.1 uncultured Lyngbya sp.
AAAGTTACGATTGGAACACCCGTGATTGTAGAACCGTAATTAAACTTAAATCAACTTCACTCGCGACCTACTTACTTAGATAGATGTAGAACCAATAATAATAATGCAATGATCCCAAAAACGGATTAATTTAAGGAGCGGAAATCTGATGACTCAGTATCCCAATGTTCCCCCCTTCATTGAAAACGACGAACAAGAGTATTTAGACAGTGGAGTTCCCAGTAAAGTTGCTGTTGCCGGACATCCCCTTCATCCCTTAATTGTTACCTTTCCCATCGCTTTTTTAGTCGGAGTCTTAGGAACCGATTTCGGATATTGGTTAACCCGTGATATCTTCTGGGCGAGGGCTTCTGTCTTGTTATTAGTTGCCGGACTATTAACGGGGCTGGTAGCTGCAATTACCGGAATGATCGACTTTTTAGAAATTGATCGGGTTCGACAACACAACGCCGGTTGGATTCATATGATTGGCAATATTATCGCCTTGGTCTTGTCCGGAATTAGTCTGTTTTTCCGTTGGGAACAGCCTGGAGATTTTATCCTACCCATCGGATTAATTCTATCATTAATTGTTGCTTCTGCTTTAGGACTTACCGGTTGGTTTGGTGCCGAACTCGTTTATCGCCATAAAATAGCCGTCATTGGTAATGGCATTCAACAAAGACCATAAACCATTAATTGTTGATAGCATTCTGTGTCGATTTAATAGTCTATCCTCTCAACCCGGTAACTCATAAGAAACCGGGTTTTTCCATCTATAGGAGTGTGAAATGATTCGTAAAAATTCGATCCTCCCTGCCCAGAATTGACGAGCGACCCCGCGCCACCTGAGGGCGCTAGGGAACGCGCGAGGAGGGGTTTGGGGGCGATATCTTTTTCGTCAGTATTTCCGATTGCTATAGCCCTGAAAAGCTTTAATCGACCAATCGTGTTTTTTAGTGGTATACTTATAAATAATAATTATCTCTTAAGTCTCAAAAAACCAGTGGTACAGCATCCCCTCTTAGACCTGTCCTTATTCGCGGGTTTGATCACCTTGAGTTCTATTATTCCAGTTTTACCAACACAAGCACAAATTGTTCCCGATAACAGTTTGGGTAATGAAAACTCCGTTGTTACTCCTAATGTTAACATTCGCGGAATTAATAGTGATCGCATAGATGGGGGTGCGGTGCGAGGGGGAAATTTATTTCATAGTTTTCAAGAATTTAACATAGATGAAGGGCGGGGAGCCTACTTTTCCAATCCCGATAATATTGTTAATATTTTAACTCGGGTTACGGGTGGGAATATTTCAGAAATTTTGGGAACATTAGGAGTTTTGGGAAATGCCAATTTATTTTTAAT
>CAZNCM010000352.1:0-6032 GCA_964571155.1 uncultured Lyngbya sp.
TTCTTCATGCGCCTGTGGGATTAATTTCTGGCTTCACTTACCCTTTTAGAGCTTTGGGTTTGTTTATCCGAACACCTAAACTCTGGGGGTATGTGATTGTTCCTGTTTTTATTAATATTATTGTCGGGATTATCCTGTATGTGGGGTTACTGTTTCCCGGTTTGAATGGGATTGAGGTTCTTGTTTCTAATTTAGACAATCAGATTGATACTTGGGTGGCAAATTTACCGACATGGCTGCGGTATTTAGATGTCTCTGCGGTGATTTTGGGTTGGTTACTTCGATTTTTTTTAGTGACGACTTTATTGTTTGTAATTGGGTTTCTATTACTGCAATTTGGGGGGATTTTGGGTGCGCCTTGGTATGGTCAATTGTCAGAAAAATTGGAAGAATTAAGAACAGGTAAACCCGCAGTTCTTCCCCCCAATAGTTTAACGAGTATTTTTCAAGATATCGGACGGGCGATTTTGTTTGAATTGAAAAAGTTGGTTTTACAGTTCGTGTTTGGATTGCCTTTATTACTGCTGAATTTTTTACCTGTTTATGGCTCAATTTTATTCACAATTGGAGGGGTTTCACTGGCGACAACTGTGGTTTGTCTGGACTTTTTAGACGCCCCTTTAGAACGGCGACGGTTAAAGTTTCGAGAAAAGTTGAAAATGATTCGGTTAGCTTTACCAGCGAGTGGGAGTTTTGCTTTGGTTTGCTTTGGGTTAATTACCATTCCATTTTTGAATTTACTGGCAATTCCGATTTGTGTCGGTTCGGGAACTTTATTCTTTTGTGATCGCCTTTGGCCCTATTATTTTGCCTCCCAAGAACAGGTGACTCAAACCGAACTTCCTCCTGTTTAAACAGAAAAGTGAAGATGTCTAGACAAATATAAGCTGCAACTTTACATAACACCTTGGTTTGTAAAGATGAATAGGCGAAGAAGCCCCAAATTGTAAAGATTTTATCAAAGTGTGATTGAATGATTGTTTTTTAAGAAGGGTTGTATTACGGTTAATATTAATATCAAACTTTTTTTAGAGTGGTTGTCAAGTTCAAAATTTTAAGTTTAAAAGTGTATTGGGCGTGGATTAAATGATCGGGTTTTAGAATTCAAAGAGTTTAATTGTACTAAAAAAGACTAAAACATTTTAAAACTAAGAGACTAATCTGAGTTAAGTTCACTCCGATTTATTGGAGAAGCCAGGAGTAAAAACTGTGAAAATTGCTTTTATTAATCAGCCGTCAACATTAAAAGTTCCCGTAAAAGGCTGTGACTCGTTCGGAATTTGGACTTACCGAGTGGCACTTCGCTTGAGTTCATCTAACATTATTTTTTTCAAGACCACGAACTTTTTCACCCGTCTAAAATGACCTCACAAAAATTAAATTCATCAATTTTGGAGTATTAAAACTTGAGTTCAACAATGAAAAAAGTAGACCCATTAATCACCGTTCAAGAGGCAATAACAGACACCTATTGCGATCAACGTTTGGCAGGTCAAACCATTGGAACTCTATCTCCGAGCGGCGTAAAGCGTCAGGGAAGCGATGTAGAAAGCGCGATCGCAATTGATAACGAGGCTTTGCGTCTGCCTTTTTTAGTTCAACCCGGTTGGGGACTTCAAGGAATTGCTTATGGCCCTTACCGTCGCTGCAATGGTTTGACCCTAGCGGTGTTTATGCTGAACGGTCAAAACACCTTGCAAACAAGCTATATTCACCAGTCTCTCCTGCAACGATCATTGCGTTGGGTCGCCGGGAGTGGTTCACGCGCCCCCATCCAACAGTTGTTAGGTTTGGCTGCAAGCCCCTACAAACAACGAATGTGGCGACGATGGCAATATTGGGCAAACAACACGCCTCAAAAGTTTCAGCAACCGCGTCTGGATGAAAATTTAGCGGTGGGTTGGTTTTCCAGTGCGGTTCCGACAGATCCGGTGCGCGAGGGGAATGCCTTTATTGTTCATGCGACTGGCCCTGAAAACGGTGAACTTTGGACTCGGGTGGGTGAAAATCTTCAGTCTGCTTTTAAAGGCTTGCAAAACCTGCAAGTTTACTATGTGGTTATTTTACGAGAAAAAGGAGCCGCTTACTACGCTGCCTCTGTCCCCAATGCTTTAGGGCTGACGGCTTATCCCGATTTACGTCCTTTAGCGATCGATCCCTTTAACACCGATGAAACCGTCTATGCGGCTATCTATCAAAGCGTTTTAGGGCAAATTGGCTTTAGTATTGATACCCGAGTTTATGGGACACAAATTGCAGAAATTCCAACCTTTGCAACGTGGTACGGTACTGCTCATGGGGCCGATCGCTTAGGGGGTAAAGGTTCACTCAATCGGAAGTTCGCAGAAGTTGGCGGCAAATGGCAGGTTTTTCAAGGGGATTTTCAGTTATCTTCTCAAGGTGCGATCGCGATTAAAGCAGAGAGTTTTGCTGTTTTAAATCCTCGTCAAACCAGTGGACTGATTCATACTTTAATTGAAACTCCAGAAATTATAACACCTGTTGCCATTTTGTGGCGTATACAAGATCAAGAAAATCTCTGGGCATTGTGGCTGAGTGAAACTCAATGTCAACTTCAAATCAAGCAAGAAGGCAGTTGGAATAGTATTGCAGTTAGTAATGCTTTATATTTAAACCCTAATCAAATTTATTCAGTTCAAATTTTGGATGACGGTAATACTTTTAATCTTTATCTCAATGGTCACTTGATCTTTGACACCTTCTTTAAAGATTCCCGATTTCAAGAGGCAACAGGTGTAGGTTTAGGAGCAGACAAGCCGAATCATCAACTTTACTTAAGAGAGTTTGAAGTTCATCCCCGTAGTATTCCTATTCCGACAGAAATTGACCTGGGTTCGCCTTGGATGGAGAAGGGAAAAGAGATAATTTTTTCTGAAGATTTTGAAGGTTCAACCCAAGAATTGACCACAAAAACAACAACGACAGGGAATCAAGTTTGGAAAAAAGAATTTGGCAAAGGAACAATAAAAACTACCGGAAAAGGTCGGGCAAAAGTACAGGCGAGTTGGCAAAATCCGAATCCGGGTAGAACCGCTTATACAATTGACTGGGATGATGCGTTGTTTGCAGATATACAGGCGGATATTACTCCTCCTAAACTGTATAAAAATCAGAAAACGGAAGGACGAGGCGGATTTATTTTTTGGCAAGATCAAAATAACTATATGATTGTGGCGAATGGGTTAAGTGCGAGTTATGCCGGATCTTCGATTTCGTCGTTTTTCTGTATTAATGGGTTTGAAGATATCTACGATGCGGTTTGTACAAATGTGGGGCGTCGGATTAATTGGGGTGTAACTCACAACTTGCGAGTTGTATTTGATGGCATGAATTACACGGCTTTTATTGATCAGGAACCTGTTCTTTATCGGGCTTTAACTGATATTTATCCGAAGTTAAAACAACCGTTACTAATTCGTCGGGTTGGCATTGTGGCCAATTGGGAATGGGGAGGCGATGATATGGGTACAATATTTAATAACTTTGTTGCCCGAGTTTAAACCATGAATACTGTCAATTTTCGTCATCTTCTCCGTGATATTTCGGGGTATAGTTTCCGGATTATTCCTACACATTTGCTCCCATAATGGAGTTAACCTCATTCATTTTGCAGACTTCGCCGTTTAGCCCATTTGGAAATACGAAATCGTGGCGTTATAATTGAGTAAGGTGGGAATGCAGGACTTGAATTTTATTCGGGTACATCAAATCCTGATTTGACCCTGGGCGTGAATGAATTTTTTGTCCAGCAAGCGTTAGTAGACTGTTTGAAACTGGGTGACATTTTCTACGATATTAGCCGTCATGTGAGCTTTCATCACTTCTTAAAAATAAATGAAAAATAACGATTCAGAGAAGAATGTGTTAACTTTTCTAGAAACCGCCGCAGGTGCAATTTTTCTGGTGAGTATATTGCTGATTTTATTCACAACACTTTTACCGTTCAACTTTGTTTTTCCGGATAACCTATCTTTAGATTTTATTATTGACCGCTTTACTAAACATAGTAGTTGGACGGATTTATTTGCAAATCTATTACTTTTTGTTCCTTTTGGCTTTAGTTTAGCGGCTTTAATCGATAGAAAAAAGTTGAATCGCTCTGAGAGTATGGTTATTGTTTTTCTGTGTAGTCTGATTTTATCATCATCCGTTGAGTTTTCTCAAGTTTTTTTACCTTCTCGTGCGCCCACTTCAGTCGATCTTTTTTCTAATAGTATCAGTGGTTTTTTAGGAAGTTTAAGTTTTTATGCGATTAGAGATCAGCTTGAAGAAATACCGATCACTTTTCTGGGTTCTCTATATCGCTTCTTTCGACCATTGCTTTCCCTCCCGAGTTTAACGTTATTATTAATTGGGTATGTGATTATAGTAAGTGGGTTATTATGGAACTTACAAACCGCTACTCAACTGAATAATTGGGATGATAGTTTTCCTTTAATCATCGGTGATGAATTAACAGGTGGTCGCAGTTGGGAAGGTCAAATTTCTCAACTTTGTATTTCTAATCAAGCCGCAACACAATCCCAAATTTCTAAACTTTTATCTGAGGGAAATTCCTGTGAAGCGATCGCAGACTCGTTAATTGCTAATTATGATTTTTCAGAATTTAAAAATAGCTATTCGGATCAAACCGGAAATTTACCCGATTTAGAATGGATAGAAACTCCCTCAACTCGGGTGAAGGAGCAAGGTATTTTTCTGGGTGAAAATCAGGCTTTAAAAACAACAGAACCCGTCAAGCCATTAACAGAAAAAATTAGACAAACCTCTGAGTTTACCCTGAGTACCCAAATTACAACTTCCAACTTAACCCAAAATAATCGCGCTCGGATTTTAACAATTTCCAAAGATGCAGTTCATCGAAATTTTATGATCGCTCAGTCTGGTTCAGAATTACGAGTACGTTTGCGAAACCCGATAACTGGAGAGAATGGATCAAAACCAGAAATTGAGATTTTTGATGTATTTTTAAAACCGAAAACTCATCATATTATTATCAGCTACACTGGCTCTGAATTTAATCTATATCTAGATAGTATCGATAACTTTTACACAATAAACTTTACCCCTGAAGCTGCATTATTTTGGTCTCTTTTTTCATCTATTTTAGGAGAAAAAATGCCTCTAAACCCACAAAATAATCAGTTATATTTATTTTTATATCACGGACTGATTTTCATTCCTCTCGGAGTGATTTTAACCTTAATATCAGGGGTTTTCAGGGGTAATCTTTTCTTTTATCTGCTGTTGGCTTTTGGCGGTGTTGTGGTTCCGGCTTTTCTGATCGAAGGTGTGTTAGCCAGCAGCATTAATGGAATTTGGAGTTGGGAAAATGTAGCCTTAAATATCGCGATAACAGTGATAACTTTGCTCGTCCTGAGAGCCTCTTTTGGGTTTAGGTTTCAGTCTCACTAATTCCCGACCAAATTTTGTTTAAATCTAAAATAAATCCCGACAACACCGGCTCAGCGCTAACCGTTGCGGGATTTTCCAAACATTCCATTTCCACTTCTGGACGGTAAATAGAAACTTGCTTTTGAATCGGATCAATTAACCATCCTAATTTTACACCATTTTCGATATATTCTTTCATCTTTTCTTGTAATACTTTTAAACGGTCAGAAGCCGAACGCAATTCAACCACAAAATCCGGACAAATGGGAGCAAATTTTTGACGTTCTTCTGAAGAAATTGCTTCCCAACGCGATTTTTTAATCCAAGCCGCATCGGGCGATCGCACTGCTCCATTTGGAAGGGTAAAACCGGAACTCGAATCAAAACCGACTCCTGTTCCATCCCGTTCAACCCAAATTCCTAACTGTACAATTAAGCTAAAGTTGCGTTCTCCCGTTTCTGACCCTGTGGGCGACATAATCACTAATTCTCCGTGAGCGGTTCGTTCAATGCGTAACTCTCGATTAATTTGACAAAATTCAAAAAATTGTTCATCTGTCATCTCAATTACCGGGTGTAATTGTACAACAAGCGGTAAACTTTCGCTGTGATTAAGT
>CAZNCM010000353.1:0-310 GCA_964571155.1 uncultured Lyngbya sp.
TATCATCATTGGGAACAACAAAAAGTGGCTCAAGTGGTGACGGCGGTTTCAGGTGAACGGCTTGAACAAGCAGCACCTCAAGTGCGTTATCAAGTTGAAGAAAATTATACCCGTTATCGCTGGGTTGATAATCAACAAATTGAGGAAGAAGCAACTCGGAAAGTAGATCGGTTTTTGGCGATCGCAGGTTCACAAATTCAAGTTAAAATTGATCAAGCAACCGATCCGGCGACTCGTCAATGGTTGTATAGTGTGGACTTTGAAGCCGAATATCAGGTCGTAAACCGACTCAGTGATATTGAGCAGTTTT
>CAZNCM010000353.1:360-3525 GCA_964571155.1 uncultured Lyngbya sp.
CGTCCCCCGTTTGGATATAAGATCCTCCAAGATTTTCAAGTCGAAAAAGAGGGTAAAGCGTTAGTTTCAGTTAATCCAGG
Source organism: uncultured Lyngbya sp. (assembly GCA_964571155.1). Lineage (GTDB taxonomy): Bacteria > Cyanobacteriota > Cyanobacteriia > Cyanobacteriales > Microcoleaceae > Capilliphycus. The sequence goes on from CAZNCM010000353.1 coordinate 441, forward strand.
GGACTATGGATTTCCGTTTCGTTTAGCGCCGGGAGAAACAACTCGGTTTCGGGTGACGTATCAAGCCCAAGGTGCGCCTCGTTGGGTATATGAACCGATGGGACAACTTCTATCTAATTTTCGTCTAACCGCTTTAGCCAATTTTGCCAATGCTGATTTTGCAGGCGCTCTCCCGACAGTGACGCAGGAAGGGGAACGACAACGAGAGTTAACTTGGGTTTTTGAGGGAAATGTTTCTGTGCGTAATCCGTTGGGTGTTTTTACCGCAACAGATCCGGTGACGAATACAGGAATTTTACCGCGTTTGCTGTTGTTAGCTCCGGCAATCTTTTTGTGGTGGATTCTGTTGTTGAATTTGTCATTACCCTTGAGCTTGAGAGATATTGCGATCGCAGCGGGTATTTTCTTTGCTTGTTTACTGACCCTGACCTATAGCAGTCGTTTGATCGATGCTAAACTGGCTTTTGCACTGATTTGTCCGATTTTAATCGTTTTGGTCTGGGGACTCGGAAAACATCGTCAAGCGTCTCTGGCGGCTGTAATTTGCACGATTGCGGGAGTGGCTTTACCTATCTTCGGTTTATTGATTCCCTACAGCGGCTTAACCCTAAGTTTAGCAGGACTGCTATCCGGTAGTTGGTTAGCAGTCCAAAGTTGGTACAAGCTCGGCAATTGTGAAGTCTCACAAAATTAACAAGTTTTTAGGAATTCACTTAGTTGGGATCGACAGGATTTTCAAAGGTATCTTTGAGAACGGTTTTAGCCGCTAAGTGACTACGAGTTGAACTCAAGATTTCCGCTTCCCGTTCTAAACGAGCGGCGGTATCTTGCATTTCTAAAAGAGCTTGTTGCTCTGTGGGTACACCATAGAGGTTACTTGCCACCCAGTAAGACAGTTCTGTGGGTAAACTGGGAATATCTTCTGGGAGCTTGATGCTTTGATCCATCAACTTACTAGAAAGACGAACGACGTCTCGCAGCAAGCCTTCAACTTCCGTTGCTAAAGGTTTAAGATCGTGTTGGGGGGGAACGTCTTCTATCCATTCAACCAACCCAACTAGATAGGGTTTTTCTCGAACAGCTTCTAAGACCCGAAATCGTTGCTGTCCCAGGGTGATCATTTTGATGCGATCATCGGGTAAACGCTGATGCTGAATGATTTCAGCACAACATCCGACAGAAGCGACTTTACCTTGAGTCGGATCAAACATCACAACCCCAAAACGGCTATCGCTTTCGAGGATAGTGTTGATCATAATCCGATAACGAAACTCAAAAATATGCAACGGCAGAGGTATGGCGGGAAATAGAACCACTTCTGGGAGTGGAAACAGGGGGAGTTCTCGAACTGCAATTGAGGAAGATGATGCCATTGTCCGTTTATGGTGTGCGCTTCTTTTATTTTACTTTAACGGATTTCTTTGCCCTGTTCCTCGGTGATGGTTATATTTTCAAGCGGCATACCATAGATTTGGGTTCAGCCTAGAGTTTGACTTCAATATCGACACCCGCAGGTAAATCCAATTTCATCAAAGCATCAATGGTTTTAGAAGAAGGCTGATAGATGTCAATGATACGGCGATGAGTACGAGTTTCAAAATGTTCTCGCGAATCTTTATCAACGTGAGGAGAACGAAGAACACAATAAATGCGTCGTTTTGTTGGTAAAGGAATAGGGCCAATTGCGGTTGCGCCTGTGCGGTTGGCTGTATCGACAATTTTTTCACAAGATGTATCCAGCAGACGACGATCAAATGCTTTGAGACGGATACGAATTTTTTGCTGTTGAATAGTAGCCATTGGGTTTTGAGTTTTCCAGGTTCGGTTTAAGTTTTTAACGACTTCTGTTGTCAGGGGGTTCCCCGAAATGGGTACAGTACAGATCCTCAGATCATTTGAGTATCATGACCCCACAAAGATCTGACTTATTAACAGCATGACCATTTTTTTGTCTGCTTTTAAAGTCAGAAATAGTGATCAGAATTATTTTCTTCTGGTCTAAGTTCATCGGTTGCAAACGGTTTAAGTCAGTAACCGATCAACTTCGGAATTGAAGAAAATCATTCCGTTTTAACATTTTCACAATATCAGGTAAAACTTCACGGGGGTAAACAGCCCGCCTAAATTCCCACCATACGAATGAACGTAATTGGTTAAAGACGAGCTGTTTCCTTTGATCAGTGTTTAGAAGCTGTGCCTACGTCACAATTTTCGACACAACTCCCGCACCGATAGTCCGTCCTCCTTCACGAATTGCAAAGCGCATTCCCTGCTCAATTGCAATCGGAGTAATCAGAGTCACGTTCATTTTAATCCGGTCTCCGGGCATGACCATTTCTACATTGGAACCATCATCAGCAGTGTAGCTGTCGATTGTACCCGTTACATCCGTTGTCCGTACATAGAACTGAGGACGATAGCCGGAAAAGAAGGGTGTATGACGACCCCCTTCTTCTTTTTTGAGAACATACACCTCAGACTCAAATTGAGTGTGAGGGGTAATACTACCAGGTTTGGCAAGTACCATACCCCGAGCGATATCGGCTTTTTGCAGACCCCGCAGCAACAATCCAACGTTATCTCCAGCCATTCCTTCGTCAAGGATTTTCTGGAACATTTCTACACCCGTTACCGTTGTGCTACGAGTATCTCTGATGCCGACCAACTCAACGGTTTCACCCACCTTAACTTTACCCCGTTCAATCCGGCCCGTTGCGACAGTACCCCGACCTGTGATAGAGAAGACATCTTCTACGGCCATCAGGAAAGGCTTATCAACCGCACGTTCGGGGGTGGGGATGTATTCATCGACGTTATCCATCAGCGCGTAGATCTTATCAACCCACTCATTGTCACCCTTGGCAATTTTAGGATTTTCAACCATCGCTTCTACCGCCAGCAGAGCTGAACCGGAAACAATGGGGATGTCATCGCCTGGAAAATCGTAGGAACTCAGCAATTCCCGCACTTCTAATTCAACCAGTTCGAGTAACTCTTCGTCATCAACTTGGTCTTGCTTATTGAGGAAAACCACAAGGCTCGGAACACCCACCTGCCGAGCGAGTAGAATATGTTCCCGAGTTTG
>CAZNCM010000353.1:3535-4090 GCA_964571155.1 uncultured Lyngbya sp.
GGCCGTCCGCCGCAGAAACCACCAAGATCGCTCCATCCATTTGAGCAGCTCCGGTGATCATGTTTTTCACATAGTCTGCGTGTCCGGGGCAATCTACGTGAGCATAGTGACGATTTTCCGTTTCGTACTCTACGTGAGCAGTGTTGATGGTAATTCCCCGAGCTTTTTCTTCAGGAGCCGCATCAATATCTTCATATTTACGGGCTTTGGCTCCACCACCTGCCGCCAATGTCATGGTAATTGCAGCAGTCAGAGTGGTTTTACCGTGGTCAACGTGACCGATGGTACCGATGTTAACGTGGGGTTTATTCCGTTCAAATTTTGCGCGTGCCATATCCTACTTGATCTTTGATTCGAGATGTTAGACGTTGAATAATTGAGGCTAAAACCTGATCACTCTAGATTGAGTCTGAGGGAGCAGAAGGCGACAAGGAGTTAATCTGTATTTTATCTTCTCACCTGCACAACTACCCCCTTTCAACTATTATTCCCCTTTACTCTTGGCAATAATAGTTTCAGCCACACTGCGAGGAACTTCATCATAATGGCTAAATT
>CAZNCM010000353.1:4100-6032 GCA_964571155.1 uncultured Lyngbya sp.
GTCCTTGGGTATTTGACCGAATATCAGTCGCATAACCAAACATTTCCGCTAAAGGAACTTTTGCCGTTACCTTCGCCAGACCTTGTGACTGATCCGTTTCCTGAGCCTCGATCTGGCCCCGACGGGAGTTGAGATCGCCGATGACAGTACCGATAAAATCATCTGGGACTTCTACTTCGACCTTCATCATTGGCTCAAGCAGCACAGGTGAGGCTTTCTGAACTCCTTGTTTGATTGCCATCGAACCCGCAATCTTAAAAGCCATTTCAGAGGAGTCTACATCGTGATAGGAACCATCAACTAAAGTCGCTTTGACATCAATCAATGGATATCCGGCAATTACACCCGATTCACAAGCTTCTTTCATTCCTTCTGCTGCCGGGTTAACATATTCTTTCGGAACAGAACCCCCGACAATTTTGGAAATAAATTCAAAGCCGCTTCCCGGTTCGCCCGGTTCAAGTTCAATCACGACATGGCCGTATTGACCTTTACCTCCACTCTGACGAATAAACTTACCTTCAGTTTTAACGGCTTTGCGAATGGTTTCCCGATAGGCGACCTGGGGTGCGCCCACGTTCGCTTCGACCTTAAACTCCCGTAACATCCGGTCTACTAGAATCTCTAAGTGGAGTTCTCCCATCCCCGCAATTACGGTTTGGTTGGTCTCCGAATCGATAGACACTCGGAAAGTGGGATCTTCCTCTGACAGAGATTGCAGAGCCTTGGACAGCTTCTCCATATCCTGTTTGGTTTTGGGTTCAACCGCCACCGAAATTACAGGTTCTGGAATATACAAAGATTCCAAAATAATTGGAGAGCTATCATCACATAGCGTATCTCCAGTTAGGGTATCTTTGAGACCTAAAGCGGCTCCCAAGTCTCCTGCTCGCAGTTCATCAACTTCAATGCGATCATCTGCTTTCAACACAATCAGACGAGAAATACGTTCTTTCTTGTCTTTAGATGAGTTGTAAACATAACTTCCTTTCTGAAGAACTCCAGAGTAGACCCGCACAAAGGTCAAACGACCATAGGGATCAGCCATGATCTTGTACCTTTAATCGCTGGCACTTCGGTCGGAGCCGGTAGGTAATCGACTACAGAATCCAACAACCGTTGTACGCCTCTATTTTTAAAGGCAGAACCGCACAAGATTGGGACAATGGTTCCGGCAATGGTTGCCTTACGAATTGCAGCACGAATTTCTGCCTCTGTCGGGAGTTCGCCACCTTCTAGGGCACCGAGGTACTTTTCCATCATGGCTTCATCACATTCAGCCAAGGATTCCAGCATTTTTTCGCGATACTCCTCGACGAGATCTTTGACCTCATCAGGAATTTCATCACTTTCCTGGATATCTGTACCTAAGTCATTGGTGTAGATGTATGTTTTCATTGACACCAAGTCTACAAGTCCCTGGAAGTTACTTTCACTACCAATCGGAACTTGAATCGGAACGGCATTGGCTCTCAAGCGATCACGAACTTGTTCGTAAACCTTAAAAAAGTTGGAGCCTGTACGATCCATTTTGTTGACGAATGCAATCCGAGGAACTTTGTAGCGTTCTGCTTGTCGCCAAACCGTTTCGGATTGGGGCTGAACACCACCAACAGAGCAAAAGACGGCAATTACTCCATCTAACACTCGCATTGAACGTTCGACTTCAATCGTGAAATCGACGTGACCTGGAGTGTCAATGATGTTGATGCGATGATCTCTCCAACTGGTACTGATAGCGGCAGCCGTGATCGTGATACCACGCTCCCGCTCTTGAGCCATCCAGTCAGTAACCGCATTACCATCGTGGACTTCACCCATTTTATGAACCACACCGGAATAAAATAAAATCCGTTCGGTTGTGGTTGTCTTGCCCGCATCGATGTGGGCTGCAATACCAATATTACGTACTCTCTCAAGCGGGATAGTACG
>CAZNCM010000354.1:0-6029 GCA_964571155.1 uncultured Lyngbya sp.
AATGTGTGGATGCTGTCTTCAAAAATTGTCCTAATGTATGCGCGTAGCGCTATACCGGATACTCAATCTTTACAACAATTTACCCAAGCTTTAAAAGAATATATCGGAATGATCGTTTATCGGTTACGCGGATGGTTATAGTCAGCAATTATCAGCAATCGAGGAATTGAGATTAAATATGTTAAATTAAGTAGGAAATCAGCAGGAGAGGTTTGATCTGTAATGGACTTTCAGTGGGAGCAAGGTTTTACAGATATTCAACAATCAGAAATTGAGATTTTACAAGCTTATCAAGTTACTCACGAATTTTATCAAGAGGTTCAATATCGAGAGGACTTTGAACAGCATTGTCAATGGTATGCTGAAACCGCAGAACGTCATCAGCAAGAACTCCAAAAAATGCGAGGTGATATTAATCTCTTTAGTTGGTTTTTGCGGGGACGAGGGACGAACTAGAGACGCGGGAGAGTGTCCACGCGCAGTAATATCTGTGTGACCCTAACGCCCCCCGATTTCTGAGTCTGTTGTTTTCTCCTTTCACCTGTTGATGGGTGTCTATTGTGAAATCACTTCGAGTTCCTCCGATTTCAAATGAACTTTAAATTTATCGCTAAATTTGACCTGAATCGGGAGATTGGGACTAATCGGCCGACCATTCCAATCTTCAATGATAGAGGCAATTTCTCCCTCTAAGCCCTTAATGTCAAATGGCTGATTGCGGTGTTCAGGATGTATATAGACAATAACTGATGTTTTGACGCGAACGCGATCGCCAACTTTCATAGACTCTAACCTAGTATTTCCTCTCAAACAACCTGAACTGCACAGGGGTTGATCACCTGCACTAAATCAGGCAGTTTTTCTATATTGACACAGAAATTGCCTCAAAACTCACCCGTTTAAGGATTTCCTGTCGTGAAGATTGGAGATTGACTGAAGAAGATGTGATCGCGTCTTCTTTTGTGACGCTAGATTAAACTGAAGCCACTTTAGCCCCAGTATTGAGAACCCTTTGAGGCTGAACCGGGGGATTGAGTTGATATTCAATCCCGGCAAAACCTGCTTTAATTTCCGATGGGAATCGGTATTCCCCGGACTCCAACCCCTTGAGAATTGAAGGTGGGAGTTAAGGGTAGAGTGATCTCCTGTCCATTTTGTGAAGATGAATTGGAATCAATCCTAACTTCTCCTGTGGGTACCGCTTGATTCAAATATTCGGGTTCGTATGCAAACGGTTTATCGAGTGATGGCCCCCCCTGGGGAAAACTAGCACTAGAGGGTTTTATGCCCATATCTAAGCCTTTCCCTTCTAAATCTGATGCGGACACGGAGGGCTGCTGATAGGCATCAAGTCGCTGAACTTCTTCTGCGATTCCTCTCGGCATAAGAGAGAAAAAGTTGACCCCCATCACCACACCCCAGAAAATCCCTTGAGCAATCTTCATGGTGGTTTACCTTTCGTAATTCTAAAGCAATTTGCGCCTGAGCCTAACACCTATACAGGTCGCAAGCCTTGTACCCTAACAACTCTATAAATCTAAAGATATTTGGAGATTATAAAGATAAAATGATCTTTTCAATTGCTCCACTTTTAGACTAACATTCCCTCTCTCTCAACAACTGTAACTTACCTTACAAAGTATTCTTGTCTCTGTGTTAAGAACCCGTTCAAAAGCTGCTATTGCCGGAGTCTTAATTACTGATCCGATTCCTTTTTGTTGTTATTAGAAGGTAAACAAACGGTAAACACTGTTCCTTGATTCAGTTGAGATTCAACTGTAATTGTCCCGTGATGGGCTTGGACAATTTGACGACAGAGGTGCAAGCCTAAACCACTTCCTGAACGCTTATGATTCCCTTGATGGAAGGCTTCAAATAAAGTCGCCTGGTCTTCTAAAGAGATACCAATTCCCGTGTCTTTGATTTCTATTTGAATCCAATTTGAAGCTTTATTAGACTTGGATTTCTGCACTAAACTTAAATTAACTTCCACCATTCCTTCATCGGTAAACTTAATCGCATTGGCAATTAAATTTGTAAAGACTCGACGCAGTTCTAGACGATCTCCTACCAATTCTTTTGTTGTCGCTTCAGTCGGTGTATTTAACTTGATTTTCAGATATTTGTCCTCAATTAAAGGCATCAATTCAGCGATAATTTCTTTCAGGAGAGCGTGTAAATCAAACGCAATAAAACTGAGTGTTTTTCGGCCAATATCATAGGCATAAACAGCCAGAAGTGTATTCAACATATCAAGCAGGTTTTTATTACTGCCAATCATGCTGGTAATTGCCTCACTCATAGAGGAATTCATTTCTCCAAATATTCCTTGCTGCATAAGATTTAATACCCGATCTGCTGCAACTAAAGGAGTTCTTAGATCGTGAGTCAAACAGCGAACAAAGTTTTCCCGTTGATCAATACTTTGTTTGAGGCGTAATAGCGATCGCACTCGGGCTTGGAGTTCATCAATTTGAACGGGTTTACGAATAAAATCATCCGCCCCGGCATCTAAACCTTCAACGACGCTAGATTGTTCATGGGCGGTAATCAGTAGAATCGGAATATAAGGATATTTAGGATTACTCCGAATTCGCTTTGTCACCTCATAGCCATCCATTCCAGGCATCATCACATCCAGTAGCACTAAATTTGGAGGTGAGGCTTCGATCTGTTCTAAAGCGGTTTTTCCGTCTTCGACTAAGACAATATTGTGTCCTTCTTGTTCTAGAGCTAACTTAAGCAGAAAAAGGTTATCTGGCAGATCATCGACTGCTAGAATATAGTTGGTTTTTGATTCGGCGAGACTAGACATATTTAGGATATGAAATAAAGGGTTTTATTCAAAATTGTTTGAATTTTTATAACTCTCTAATTGTATTTTAAATAGCGTGGAAATTCAACCTTAAAAATAGAACCATCCCCCAACTCACTATCGACGGTGACTTGACCGTGCATCAATTTTACCAAAGAATCTACAATTGCTAATCCTAAGCCAGTACCATAATGTTTACGAGTATTCGTTTGATTGATTTGTCGAAAAGCCTCAAAAATTTCTTGTAAGTGATCGGGGGCGATCCCAATTCCAGTATCTTTAACGGCAATCGTCAATCGATCATTTGCCTGTTCCTCAACATTGATCCAAACTCCTCCTGAGTCTGTGAATTTAATCGCATTAGAAATTAAATTGACTAAAATTTGTCGAATTGAATTTTGATCATTGATAATCATCGGTTCTTCGAGATTGATATTCACTTCTAAAGTTAACTGTTTCTCGACAGCTAGCGATCGCAATTCTTGGGCGGTTAATTTGACCAATTGAGTGAGATTAAATTCTGTGGGTTCTAGCTGAAAATGACCCGCTTCTATTTTGGAAAAATCTAACACGTCATTCAGCATCGTCAGTAGATGTTGAGCATTATTAAAGATGCGTTGTACCATATCCAATTGTTGAGGCGCAAGCGGATCGGGATACTGACGCAATAAAAGTTGAGAAAACCCCATAATTGCATTCATCGGAGTGCGAAGTTCGTGAGACATTGTAGCGAGAAATTGAGATTTCAGGCGAGAAGCTTCAGCGAGTTTACGATTTTGGCGTTCGATTTGTTTGCGTTGTCGTTCAAGTTCGCGATTTTTGCGTCGTAAGAGTTCATTACTTTCCCAAAGGCGCTTATTGGCGAGTTCTGCTTCCATTTCCGCTTGATGAATCCGAACCGCATTTCGGAGAACTTGCCATAATCGTTCCGGCGAAACCCAAGATTTGGAGAGATAATCGGATGCACCAGCTTTCATTAAATCAACCGCAATTTGCTCATCTCCTTGACCCGTCAATACAATCAAGGGTACTTTAATATTCAGGGAACGGACTTGCTTAACGAGTTCAAGACCATTTTGATCCGGTAAACGAAAATCTAGAAAAACACAATCAAATGTATTCTTGTTGAGGAGAGTGATCGCGCTGTGACAATCTTCTGCTTCGGTTACTTCTAGTTTGACACCAACTTTCCGAAGCGATCGCTGAACAGCCATTCGATCGACTTCATCATCATCTACAATCAGAATACTTAATAGTTTTTCCATCTCCTTCCGTCTACAAAAGTTATTGGGGCTAGGGATATTGGATTCAACAAAATAACTATCCCGATTATCTCATTAAAAAAGTCAACATTTTCTCTAGCTAATTGAGAGAGCATTTTAATAAATTGTTATTCTAGAGCTAGTTTTACTATTTTAATCGTTTTTTCTCTAAAATTCATTGCTCACAGTCTAGATTTTTGAGAGATTAAACTGATCGCTATCAATTCAAGAGTGACTCACTAGGGAAATTCGCACAGAGTCCAGTATTTATTTAAGGTGGTAATCACTGAAGCAAATTTTGAAAACGTTACAGGCTTGAGAATATAACCTGCAATATTCAAGTTATAGGCTTCTAGCAAATCTCGATCCTCATCAGAAGTTGTTAACACAATTACAGGTGTTGCTTTCAGTTCAGGATCAGAACGTAACTCACTTAAAAATTCTAAACCTCCCATTTTCGGCATATTCAAGTCTAATAAGATCAGTCGGCGATTGTCTGGAACCTGGGCAGGTTTTTCATTAGAAGATCGGAGCATTTCTAAGGCTTCTAATCCATTCCCGGCGACAAAAAGCGGATTAGAAATATTACTTTTTTTAAATGCCCGTTTGACATTCATTACATCAACTTCATCGTCTTCAACCAGCAGAATATTAATGACTTTTTCCTCCATAATTGAGTTTTTCCTCACACCTAGCTTATGATGGCTCTATCCTGCGATCTGCTCATCTTAAACTAACTTTGCATACATCTAGCTAATTGAGATTATAAACAAAGCTTTAATGATAAACCTCACCTCTAGGAATAATTTATCATTTTCGACTTCTCTGTCTAAAGTTAGAGAACAGTAAACGAGAAGACATCCATGATATATTTTCTCTAGAGAGAGATTGAAGCTAGATCGCAATCGCAGGTTAGCATTTTTGATCTACTTTGGCCAGGTTAAACGGAATATTGATCCTTGACCCAGTTGAGATTCGAGTTCAATGGTTCCGCCTTGAGCTTCAATAACTTTCTTGACAATTGACAAACCAATCCCGGTATTTTCAGCCTCATCACGAGCTTTTAGGGTTTGAAAAATCGTAAACACTTTGTCTCGGTATTGGGGCGCAATTCCAGGGCCATCATCTGTTACTGAAAACTCATAAAATTTTCCTCGATCTTGGCTAGAAATTGTCACCATTCCATCACTACGATCATGATGTTTAATGGCATTACTGATCAAGTTGCTGAACACTTGTTGCAAGGATAAACGCTGAGTTGTTAAAGTCGGCATTTCTCCCTTAATTTCAATGGTGAACGTGGACGGGGGAGCGAGTGAGTCAATGACTTCTTCGAGAAGCTCTCTGACTGGAACAGATTCAGGTTTAACTTTAATTCGCCCAACCCGAGAATATTGTAAAAGACCATTAATCAGGTTTTCCATCCGATGCACCCGTCCTCGCAATAAACTCATCTGATGACGAGTCTCATCATCAAGTTTATCTTCGAGATCTTCTTCAATCCATTCTGACAAGTTGGCAATGGCTCTTAGAGGTGCTTTTAAGTCGTGAGAAGCAACGTAAGCAAATTGATCGAGTTCTTGATTGCGCTTTTCAAGCTGTCCGGTTGTTGTTAACAAAATCCCATTGAGTTGAAGCAGTTCATCGGCTCGTGCTTGCAGAACCGCTTCTGTTTGTTTGCGTTTGGTGACATCATTAATCGTTCCCCAAACTCCGATCACTTTGTTGTCTGTATTGCAGTTGAGTTGAGCATCGATCTCTAACCAACAAAAATCCCCATTTTTTTTGAGCGAGCGAAATTCAAAGATAAAATTATCTTGCTCAGTCTCTATCAGTCGTCGAAATTGTTCAGTACAATATTGTTGATCTTCTTCAGCGTAGATGTAGTTCTGTAATGGAGAATCTAGACTTTCAGAAATAGAATATTCGGTGATGAACGTCCAAGCCGGACT
>CAZNCM010000355.1:0-5361 GCA_964571155.1 uncultured Lyngbya sp.
TAATCACGGTAAAAACAACTATAAATCGGGAGTTCATCGGGATCTGTTATACTTAATTCAAATAAAAACTAGATGTCACCTTAAGAAAATTGATAATGTTAACAGACTCAGCTATAAACAACGCTATAACAAACCGCATCGAAAATGCAGAAACCCCAACTTGCGATCAACATCATGCTGTTGATTTAAAAGATATCCAAAGTGTGAGAACTCAAACTCTGAGTGTCGAAAAAGCCCAACAAATGGCAGAGTTTTTCAGCCTGTTAGGAGATGCGAACCGTCTCCGATTATTATCTATATTAGCCCGACAAGAGCAATGTGTTTGTGATTTGGCAGAAATTTTAGAGATGAGTGAATCTGCCGTTTCTCATCAATTGCGATCGCTGCGATCGCTACGATTAGTGAGTTATCGTAAACAAGGACGAAAAGTTTATTATCGCCTGCTTGATCATCATGTTCTCGATCTCTATCAAGCGGTTGCTGAACATCTCGACGAAACTGAAGATTATGATTAAAATCAGTTCTCAACAACGGTGATGAAACGGTACAGAAATTAAGGGTAAAAACACAAAGATAACTCGACTCCAACTCCAATAATTTAATTGGGAATCCGATTCCAGTGTAGAATCATCCTTGAGCAAAGCTTCGATCCGTTCTGTCATCCGGTTTTGAGGGGCAACACAACTAAATGCAGCACAACTTTCTTCTGAAATCGCAACCGATTGACGAACCATCAATAAGAGCGACTCTGCTAACAGTAAAGGATCAATCTGTTGAGCAGCCCAGCGATCAGCCCGCAGTTCTCGTAATAGTAACAATTCTTGCCAGATGGCTTCAGTACCGGGCAACCAAGCCGTTAAACGCCGACAAAATCCCAACCCCAAAAACCAAAATGTATCTTGATAATAACGATGGGCTTGTTCGTGAATAAAAACGGCTTTTTGTTGTTCAGGAGTTAATGCTTCTAGCAGACCTTGACTTACCACTAATTCGGGATGTAAAAATCCAATTTGAGCGCAAAATAAAACGGGATTGTCTAAGAGTCGAACGGTGACTCCTTGAACAACAATTTGAGAACAGTGATGAACTTGGTTGATTAATTTCCAGCTTTGACACGCTAAAACTAAACCCAAAATGATCGCCCATCCACACAACCCCCAGGCTAACCCATAACCCAACCAACCGGTCGGCTTGCCCAACATCTGTCCTTGTGGCCCCATCCAAATCACCGCGATCGCACTCATCAATAACATCACAGGTGGTACAATTAACCTAATTAGCGATCGCTGCCAACGTTGCGCCCAAGTTCCAGAACTCGAAACATTGACCCCTCGCCAACTCATCGCCAACCCGGCGGAGACTAAAATCAAAATTAAGTGCATTACTTCTCCTCGTTTCTGGCATCTCGTAAAGCTTTTAAGCGTTGTGCGATCGCATCAAGTTGATCTAAACAAGCAGAATCAAGATCACTAGCAAACGCTGCAACAATATCAGGATTACCCAAAGCTAAAAACTGATTGAGGTGTTCGTAGGCAATAATTGCTTGGGCTTGGGTGCGAGACAGTCGCGGTTTCCACATATAAGCCCGTCCACTGCGATCGCAAGATAGCCAACCTTTTTCCCGCAACCGATTTAATACAGTGGTTACACTCGGTGAGGATAATTCTCGATCCGGATCGGCGAGAATCTGTTCATGGACTTGTTTGACAGTAGCACAGCCCAAATCCCAGATAATGTTTAAGATTTCTTGTTCTAGAGGGCCAAGAGACATTTTTTCAGGACGATAATTGGGTTTTGGTGTCATTTTCCTCAGATTGTTATTGAGCGGTAAACTCTATAACCATACCTCTCATTTTTAGATTTTCTTATCAAGCTTGAGTCTCTATGGTACAATAATCATCGGTTCCACTTCAAACCAGCTGTCCTCTCAGCAAGTTCTGAACTGCGGATGCTAAAGTAGAAGTGTAAAAAACCGCATAAAGCGAGCAATTTAAAAGGAGAATATGAACTTCATTTTGTCAATCTCTAAGCGAATAGTATTAGGATTATCTCTTGTTTTGTTGATGGTGAGCAGCTTGGTCTTCAATGCTTCTCCTGCTGCCGCAGCAACCTATGAAGTTAAAATGGGTGCGGATAATGGAATGTTATCATTTGTACCTAGCAAGCTAGAAGTACAGCCCGGTGATACAGTAAAGTTTATTAACAATAAACTCGCTCCTCACAATGCTGTTTTTGAGGGAAATTCAGAGGTTGCTCAGGAACTAACTCACAAGCAACTGATGTTCTCTCCCGGAGAAAATTATACAGTCACTGTCCCCTCAGATGCGTCTTCTGGTGATTATACCTACTACTGTGAACCGCATCGGGGTGCGGGTATGGTTGGACACCTGATTGTTAAATAATCGTCTCAATTAGTGTTAACTCACAACCATTCATTGTACCTTTAAGCGTTAGAAATTCTCTCCTCTCCTTGCCAGAAAGTGATTCCTCCAGACTTAAGAGTGTCTTAGGTATTGTAGTGAAGTTAAAGCAACTTTCTCAAACAAGGGGAGGAGAACTTTTTTGTCATCGCATTATCAAACACCATGTCAAAGACTTATACTGTTGAAATTCATCATCAAGGAAACGTTCACACCCTAGAAGTTCGTGAAGATCAATTGATTCTAGAAGTTGCAGATGAAGCCGGACTAGAGTTACCGAGTTCCTGTCATGCGGGAGTGTGTACCACCTGTGCGGCTAAACTACAAGAGGGTGAGGTGGATCAGAGTGAAGGTATGGGTGTGAGTCCTGAACTTCAATCGGAAGGATATGCCCTATTGTGTGTTTCTTATCCTCGGTCTAACTTAAAAATCGAAACGGAAAAAGAAGAGGAAGTTTATCATCGCCAATTCGGTAAATCATAGTAATATCTTCTTAACTTCTACACAAACTTCCCTTTCAACTCAATTCCCCGACTTCAAATCACTCCTGTACAGTTGAGTCGGGGAGGAAATCAAATTAATGAACCGTCGTCAATTTTTAACCGGGTTCGGACAAACCTTATTACTCACTCAACTTTCCCCTATTTCCCCAATAACAGCGAATACTTCTGCGAAGATTCTGAAGCCTTCACGACTCAAAATAGGCGATACTGTTGGGCTAGTGACTCCGGCAAGTCCGATTGAGAAATCACATATAAAGTTTATTCAATTACAATTAGCCCAACAGGGATTAAAGATTAAAGTTGCACCTCATGCTTTAGATGAATATGGCTATTTAGCCGGAGTTGATCGAGATCGGGCAACCGATATTAATACTTTCTTTGCAGATGGGTCAGTTCAAGCTTTGATTGCCACAGGAGGCGGTTGGGGAAGTAGTCGCATCTTACCGTTTTTAGATTATGATTTGATTCGCCGCAATCCTAAAATCATTTTGGGCTATAGCGATATTACGGCTTTACTTGTTGCTATTTATAGCCGCAGTGGATTAACTACCTTTCACGGACTTTTAGGAACTTCAGTCTGGAATGAGTTTTCCGTCGCTTACTTAAGACGGTTGTTATTTGACGCAGAAGCAATCACCTTTCAAAACCCCGCTGAAGTTAGGGTTGAAACGATTACTCCCGGACAGGCTAGAGGACGGTTAGTGGGGGGGAATTTATCGGTGATTGGGGGATTAGTTGGATCTGGTTTTTTACCCGACTGGAATCAAGCGATTTTATTTGTAGAAGATGTTGGAGAGGATATATATCGCGTTGATCGAATGTTAAATCATTTGAGATTAGCGGGAATACTAGAACAACTGGGGGGGTTTATTTTTGGTCAATGTACTCGCTGTCTCGATGAGGAGGATGATTCCCCCACACTAAGTTTGTGGCAGGTTTTAAATGATCATATTCGACCTTTAGGAATTCCGGCTTGGTATGGTTCGATGATTGGTCATATTCGCAATCAGTTTACAGTACCGCTTGGTGTCGAAGTCGAAATTGATGCGAATTTGGGTATGATTAAAATGTTAGAAAGTGCCGTGATTTGATCTGATTGTCTTTGTGATAAAGATCACCCGGAGCCGTGATATAAAACAAGGATTTTAAAAAAAATGACTGTTAGAGTTTTATCAGGTTTGCTTAAACAAACCATAATTACATCAGTTTGGAGCTGAAAAAGATCAAACAGCAGCACTTCAAGAAGCTTTAAGAGAGGAGTGCAATGGCAGTAGCTAAAATGTTAATGATCTTAGCGGTGCTAGGGGGAATAAATAACCTAATCTTGTTATTAGGTTACAACAGATGATAAATCGGTTGAAAAACCTGTGTAAATAGGATTGAAGCGAGAGCGTTGAGATGTTCTCGCTGTTTTGTTGGGATCAGGTTTTTTGGATTGAGGGGATTGATTTTTTGAATCAATTGTTTAAGATTAAAAAGTAGAATCAAGACTCTCTTGTTCACCTCCTAACCCATCATGTTTTTGCAAGTTCGATGACTAACTTAATCGCCCGACGTTTGGAACAATACACCGAAAAACGCCCTCAAGAAGTTTTGATTGTTCAGATCGAAATCGAGGGTGAACCCGACGAAATTGCTATTTTTAAAGGATTTTCCAGTTCTTTAATGCGTCCAACGGCTTTTGATCCCGATGTTCCTGTAATACCCAACGCAGCAAAAATTATCACAATTGACCGTGTTGCCAGTCCCTACAACCCGACAAAACCCGATTATCTTCAGCAAGGACTAACCTGGGATAGTATTCAACCCCTATTGTCTCAAGTGGGAGTCTAGAGACGATTAGCCCCAAGTAAATGCTATGCCACTCTACCGGGACTAATCACCAATAATTATGGCTTTATTCTGCCATGCCTCCTGCGGCTTGAAAACGCGCTCTCGCTCGTTTCAGCGCATTTTTGGCTTTCATTTTTTCTTGATCGCTACCATTGCTGTCTGCTTTTTCTAAGTTCGCTTGAGCTTCAGTATAAGCAGTCCGAGCTTGACTCAGATCAATGGATTGACCCCGTTCGGCTCCATTGACTAAAATAGTAACTTCATTTTCTTCAACTTCAGCGAATCCTCCCAGCAGAGCAATCGGAACCCATTCAGACTTAGAACGAACTCGCATTACTCCCACATCCAGAGCAGTCATCATGGGTGCGTGTCCACTCAAAACACCCAATTGACCCGTTGTGCTGGGAAGAATAACTTCTTCAGCTTGATCGTCCCAGACCGTTTTATCTGGGGCAATTACACGCACATTAAGTGTCATTTGTCAAGTATAAATAGAAAGTAGTTCGTGATCTCAAGTAAACAGAAGACAAAGGCGGAAGGGGGGGAAATCAAGCTGTGATCACAGAGGACTGATTTCCAATTCCCCGTAGCCCCTGATCCGGCTA
>CAZNCM010000355.1:5371-6026 GCA_964571155.1 uncultured Lyngbya sp.
TCATTTTTTCAGCTTTAGCCATGACTTGATCGATACCACCAACCATGTAGAAAGCTTGTTCGGGCAAATCATCAAGTTCGCCAGAGAGAATCATTTGGAAACCCTTGAGAGTATCCTTTAATTCAACATACTGACCCGGAGCGCCTGTGAATACCTCAGCCACAAAGAAAGGTTGAGATAGGAATCGCTCAATCTTACGAGCGCGGGAAACCGTCCGACGGTCTTCTTCTGACAATTCATCCAAACCCAGAATCGCAATAATATCTTGCAATTCCTTGTAGCGTTGTAGAGTTGCTTGTACCGCCCGTGCAGTTTGATAATGCTCATCACCCACAACACTCGACTGTAGCATCGTAGAAGTAGAGTCTAACGGGTCAACGGCCGGATAAATCCCTTTAGCAGCCAATGCCCGAGAGAGTACCGTGGTTGCAAAAGTCGTGGCAGGAGCCGGGTCAGTCAAGTCATCTGCGGGGACGTAGACCGCTTGAACTGAAGTAATCGAGCCTTCCTTTGTCGAGGTAATCCGCTCTTGCAGTTCACCCATGTCAGTACCCAAAGTCGGCTGATATCCCACAGCAGAAGGCATCCGACCCAGTAGAGCGGAAACTTCAGAACCCGCCTGTACAAACCGGAAGATATTATCAATAAACAGCAA
>CAZNCM010000356.1:0-6016 GCA_964571155.1 uncultured Lyngbya sp.
CCGTTGATCCAGGACTCGGAGGGGTGGCGATCGCTGGACGTCGAGGCACGGCCAAGTCCATTATGGCTCGCGCCCTTCATGCCTTGTTACCGCCCATCGAAGTCGTCAAAGGAGAAATTGCCAACCTCGAACCCGATCCCGACAACCCCAACCAAGACACCCAAGTTATCCCCGCACCTTTTATACAAGTCCCGTTGGGCGTAACCGAAGATCGTCTACTCGGTTCAGTCGATGTAGAAAAATCAGTAAAACAGGGAGAAACAGTTTTTCAACCCGGTTTATTAGCTGCGGCTCATCGAGGTATTTTGTATGTTGATGAGATTAATTTACTTGATGATAATATTAGCAATCTTTTATTAACCGTTCTCACCGAAGGTTGTAACCGCATCGAACGAGAA
Organism: uncultured Lyngbya sp.; assembly: GCA_964571155.1. GTDB lineage: Bacteria > Cyanobacteriota > Cyanobacteriia > Cyanobacteriales > Microcoleaceae > Capilliphycus. The sequence goes on from CAZNCM010000356.1 coordinate 399, forward strand.
GGGCTCAGTATTGAACATCCGTGTAAACCCTTATTTATTGCCACTTATAACCCCGAAGAAGGGCCGCTACGAGAACATTTATTAGATCGAATTGCCATTTCCCTTTCGGCCGATAGCGCTCTAACGCTAGATCAACGAGTCGATGCAGTAGATCGAGTCAATCGTTATACAAGTTCTCCCGAAATCTTTTTAAATCAATATAACGAAGATATTGATAACTTAAAAACACAAATTCTCTTAGCCCGAGAATGGTTAAAAGACGTCACCCTCAAACCCGAACAAATTCTGTATCTAGTCGAAGAAGCCGTGCGAGGGGCGGTCAAAGGACATCGGGCCGAACTGTTTGCAGTGCGCGTCGCCAAAGCATCGGCGGCGTTTGAAGGTCAAACCGAAGTTCTGGCCGATGATCTCCGACGAGCAGTAGAATTAGTGATTGTACCCCGAGCTACTGTTATTCAAACCCCACCGGAAGAAGAACAACAACCGCCACCCCCACCGCCACAGCCCCCCGAACAGTCCGATCAAGATCAAGACGAAGCCGAAAGCGAAACCGAAGACGAAGACCAAGAAAACCCCGAACCTCCCGAAGAAGACCCCAGCAGCATCCCCGAAGAATTTATTTTTGATCCGGAAGGTGTTATTCTCGATCCAACTGTGCTATCATTCACAAATACCGCAAATCGTCAGGGTCAATCTGGCAGTCGCAGTTTAATCTTTTCTGATGATCGGGGTCGCTACATTAAACCGATTTTGCCCAAAGGAAAGGTTCAACGCATTGCTGTTGATGCAACATTGCGCTCCGCTGCTCCCTACCAAAAAGCTCGGCGCCTGCGTCAACCGGATCGACAAGTGATTGTGGAGTCTGGGGATATTCGCGCTAAACTGTTGGCGAGAAAGTCCGGGGCATTGGTTGTATTTTTGGTAGATGCTTCGGGTTCGATGGCGCTTAACCGGATGCAGTCGGCAAAAGGAGCGGTGATGCAACTGCTCACTGAAGCTTATCAAGGTCGCGATCAGGTGGCGTTAATTCCTTTTCGCGGAGAACAAGCAGAGGTGTTGTTACCGCCAACTCGTTCTATTGCTGCGGCTAAACGACGCTTAGAACGAATGCCTTGTGGGGGCGGATCACCTTTGGCTCATGGGTTAACCCAAGCGGTTCGAGTCGGGATGAATGCTAAACAGTCGGGTGATATTGGTCAGGTGGTGATCGTGGCGATCACCGACGGACGGGGAAATATACCCTTAGCGCGATCGCTCGGTGAACCGATATTAGACGGAGAAAAGCCAGATATTAAAGGGGAATTATTAGAAATAGCCGCTAAAATTCGCGGGTTAGGCATTCAATTATTAGTGGTTGATACGGAGAATAAGTTTGTTTCGACGGGGTTTGCAAAAGAGTTAGCCAAAACCGCAGGGGGGAAATATTATCATTTACCCAAAGCTACCGATCAGGCGATCGCAGCGATGACTCAAAATGCGTTGAAAGATGCCATTGGTTAAGGTTTTCTCTGCTTGACTTCAACATCGCTATCTTTTGCGATCGCTAAACGGTGATCTCGTTGCCATGACTTTTAACTTGCTAATTTGTCTATGCTAACAATCTTATATGAAATACGCGGATCACCAATGCTACACATCTTTCTCCCTACCTCCCTACCTCCCCACCAATCAAATTTTAGGATTTTGGGCGCAAGTCTTACGCCTCTACGATTGAAAATTATCAGATTATCACAAATATTAGTGTATTTTTCATTGCCCAAAATTTATAGTTCTTCAATATTTTTAGAAAAAATCTATAGATAGATTGGTGTTACAAAACTATTGATTTAATATTAATAATTATCTCAATAACTTTAAAAAAGTATAAAATTATTTTCAGAAAAAAATAAAGAATGTCTTAACGTTTGAAAGCTTAAAACACCATCAAGAAGTGGAAAAAAGTCCGATCTCTAACGTTAAGATTATAAGAATAGTGATCAGAATAGTCAAATCGGGAAAATGTACCGTGAACCTCTTGAGTCTGATGTGATTTTAGTTGTAGATGACAGTCCGAGCGATCTACAGGTGTTGGAGACGGCTTTAGAAAAATCTATTCATCCAAATCTGATTTTAATGGATGTTATATTGGATGTGATAAATGGGTTTGAAATCTGTCGTCATCTAAAAGCTAACCCATCTCTACAAGAGATTCCGGTGATTTTTTTGACAAATCTTTCTGAAACGATTAATAAAGCAGAAGGCTTTGAAGTCGGTGGTGTTGACTACCTCAGTAAACCCATAGATGAAAACGAACTTTTAGCCCGTGTTCGCACCCATCTAACAGTTCAGCAAATGCAGCAACACCTCGCCATTCAAAACCACACCCTCCAACAAGAAATTAAATCTCGTCATCGAGTCGAACATCAGTTAAAACAAGCCCTCAACTTTCAAGCTGTCGTTGAAGACATTAGCGAGAAAATTCGCGATAGCTTAGACGAAGAACAAATTCTACAAACCGCCACCGCAGAATTAGGGAAAGTCCTGGGGATTAATTGCTGTCAAATCGAACTTTATAATCTCGATCAAACTCAAGCAACAATCGCCTATGAATATAGTACCGGATTACCGAAATGTCAGGGAATGATCCGACAACTTGACGACTTTCCCGAGTTGTATCAACAGTTACAACAAAAGATGTCGTTACAATTAATAGAAGAAATCTCACTCTCAAGTTCTCAACACTCCCCTCTAACCTGTTTAGCGTGTCCGATTTTTGAAAGTCAAGAAGTTGTCGGTACAATGGGCAATTTACGCTTACTCAAACCCTGTCATGAAGTCTTTGAAGACTTAGAAGTTCAGCTTGTTCAGCAGGTTGCAACTCAATGTGCAATTACCATTCGTCAAACGCGACTCTATCAAGCCGCCCAAAAGCAAGTTCAAGAGTTAAAGAAACTCAACCGAATTAAAGATGAATTTCTCAAAACAATTTCTCACGAACTACGAACCCCAATGAGTAGTATTAAACTGGCGACTCAAACCTTAGAAAAGTTTCTTGAAGAGGAGTCAGTGATGCAAAAATCTTCTACCTTTAGTAAAGTTTTAGAGATCTTTCGTCAAGCGTGTAAACGACACAATCAACTGGTTGATGATTTGATTAGTTTATGTTATCTCGAAGCCAAAGCAGAAACGATGGTGTTTGAATGGCTCAATTTAAACACCTGGCTACCGGAAATCGTGCAACCCTTTTTAGAACGAGTTTCAACTCAAAACCAACAATTAAATCTCGATATTTCTCCTGAACTTCCCTTGCTCAAATCGGATATTTCTATTTTAGAACGAATTGTGCGAGAGTTACTCGATAATGCGTGTAAATATACACCCGTTGGAGAACAAATTACAGTTTCAGTCCAAGCCACAGACGATCTGATCTCATTAAAAGTCAGCAATTCAGGAATTGAAATTCCTCCTGACGAACAGCAGCGAGTCTTTGACCAATTTTACCGAATTCCCCATCACGATCCTTGGCAATATGGCGGCACCGGATTAGGATTAACTTTAGTGCAGAAATTAGCTGAAGTTTTAGACGCTTCAATTGAACTGGAGAGTTCAGCAAACTTAACTCAGTTTTTGATTAAATTTCCCCAAGAACGTCTAGAAGCAGCTCCGAGTTACTATTCCAATTCTCGCTATATTGTTCATCGTCAGTCAAATCCGGCTTTTCCAGCACAATGTCAACGTTAAACAGCCGCTTTCTCAACAAATTGCCCTTGATGTCGAAGTGCATCTAAAAACGCATAAACGGCGGGAGAGTGTAGTGCATTGCTCAAAACAGCCACCCCAATAACTCGTTCTAACGGTGAAGGTAATTCACAAACTTGGATTTGAGCGGGAAGGGGTTCGGCTGCTAGACGCGGCAAAATTCCCACACCTAAACCTTGCTTAACCATGCTGACAATTGTAGAGTCTTCTCGAACTTCATAGGCAATACTCATCGGATATTTTGACGTTTTCAAATAAGCCGAAATCAACTGAGCGCAACAATTAATTCCAGTCATAATTAACGGATAAGACGCTAACTGTTCCCAAGTTAATTTTGAGACTTGTAGGGGATAGTTGGGCGGCAGCAAAGCAATATATTGATCGCGAATAATTTCCCAGGTTTCAAACTCATCACTCGCCGGAAGGTAGGTAAAACCAATATCTGCCCGTCCTTCTCGCACGGCTTGTTCCATATTAATTGTGTCGTCCATTTCCGTTAATGTGACTGTAATCTCAGGGAAATGTTGGCGAAATTCAGAAATCACCGTCGGTAAAATATGAGTGGCAATACTGCGAAAACAAGCAATGCGAACTTTGCCTCCTTTGAGTCCTTTTTCTCGGTTCGCTTCTATCACTATATTGTCTAATAAATGCTGAACCTGACGAGCTTGGCTGACAATTCGTTCGCCCACTGGAGTTAATGTTGCCCCATGTCTTCCTCGTTTGAGAAGAATGACTCCTAATTCTTCTTCTAAGGTGGCGATCGCATGGCTGATCGTAGACTGAGATAGATTTAACTGAAGTGCCGCTTCACTAAAGTTACCGCTATCGGCGATCGCGACTAAAGCACGCAGTTGGGAGAGTTTCAACCCTTGAGTATTCATACCGTTGGCTCCCGATGTTAGAAAAATTGATGGGTATCTATCGATTTTATCGATAAATGTCATAGATAGCATCCGTTGATCATAAGTTAGGTTAAAAGATACAGTAAATCTATCCGAAAAATTCAAGACTAAAAGCCGATGGGGGGGAAGATTCAGTATGGAAAATTGTGCAAATGTTTCCGACAGAGATCGCCTGGAAAGAGTTTGGCATCAACAGCAAAAATATTTCCGTGTTTCTCATTATCTCAGAAAACAGATTCGCAAAGCTTTTTATGGGTTAATAACAGGCTTAACGACTGAGGATAAACTCAAAATTTGGACCTGTTCAGACCGTTTTGGGAACACCTATTGGAACGCTTATGATCCCATTAAAGGTCACGGAATTGAACACGCTACAGAGCCAGAATTGCGACTGTGGTTAGAGCAACGATACAACCGATAATTTCTAGTAATTTCTATTTTTTGAGTTCATTAACTTGGAGGTTCAGCAATGATTTGGACAACATCTAAACCCAATTCTCAACACCCAACAGACTTATCTGTTGATGGCGATCGCCGTCGTCAACCCACAAAAATCTATTCACAAGTCAAAAGATTTTTCGGTGAATTTTGGCAGTTTAGCCTTTACTATGGAGAGTTCATTGCCACTCGCTCTGATTCTCAAGCTTCCTCGCGAGGAGATCAAATTCACTAACCCTAAGTAAAGTGTAGATTGATCTCAAGAAATTTGACCGGGCGAAGAAAACCCCCATCACACCCCAAATCCACCTCCCTCAGACGAGTCGGCGATTAATTTTCCACTCTCTCTTGAGGGGGGTGTTGTATTAATGCTAGAATGTTACACTACCGAAAAATAAATGTGTAGTTCGAGGCAGAGCCATCGCTGCCGGATTATACTTATCTGTTTTTCTTTTTGATCCGTGAAACTTCGCACAATAAAGTCTTGTAGGGATGATCCCCTTCTGGTAAAATCTAAAGCAAAAGTTAGTATAAAAT
>CAZNCM010000357.1:0-5963 GCA_964571155.1 uncultured Lyngbya sp.
AAACGTGCAGAAATTCCTGTTCCGGCACCAATATCTGCCCCAATAATAGCGCTATTATGACCTAATCCCTCTATAATCTTTTCAATCGCGTTTGGAGGGTAACTGGGTCGATACTGAGCATATTCTTTGGCTCTGGGGGAAAACCGAGTCACCGGGTTCTTCGTATAGAGGGGTAAACGATCTGACTTGACTTCAGTCATAATTTTAGTTGAGATTAATATCTTTAATCATAATAATAGCGTCTATTGTGCTAATTTTTTAAATGAACGAGGCGACAACGATTATTATCATCTCACAGATAGAATTACTTTAAATTGAGGTGCTATGTTTGTTCAAAATTTACGTCAATTTCTAACAACTCCACTACCCCGTTTATCTCATTGGCGAACTCTATTTTGGTTGGCTCTGAGTCTAACGTTTAGTATTATTTATAGTATTTTGGTTTTACAGCAAGCTTTTGATGGAGAATATGTTGTTCAGGATGATGCTCGTCAGCACATTTTTTGGATGCGTCGTTTTTTAGACCCTGAACTATTTCCTAATGATTTAATTGCTGATTTTTTTGCATCAGTTGAACCCTTTGGACTCACTACAGTTTATCATTTTTTGATTAATTTTAACATTGATCCAATGGTCATTAATAAATGTTTGCCATTAGTTTTAGGAATAATAATGACCGGGTATGTGTTTGGGATTTGTTTACAGCTTTTTCCGATTCCGATGGCTGCATTTATCGCCTCTTTGTTGTTTAATCAAAGTATCTGGATGAAAGATATTTTTGTCGCGGCGATTGCTTCATCCTTTTCTTATCCACTATTTTTTGCTTTTCTCTACTATTTTCTGAGAAAATCCGTTATTCCCTGTTTAATTGTTTTAATTTTAGAAGGATTATTTTATCCGCCTACCGTACTTGTTTCAGCCGGAATTTTATTGATTAACTTATTTCAAATTAAAGATCAAAAAATTTGCTTTATTTCTGACAAAAAACAGCTTAAATTCTACCTCACTGGATTGATAATCGCCAGCTTAATGCTTGTTTCCTATTTGATTAGTTCCTCTGAGTATGGCCCTATTATCAACGTTACAGAAGCCAGAAATTTACCCGAATTTCAAGAAAACGGACGGGGAAAATTTTTCACCGATGACGGAATTGAATATTGGTTCTTAGGAATTCGTAGCGGTATGATTCCCCGAGGTTTATTTACACCTGTTACGCTGTGTTTTGGCTTATTTTTACCGATATTAGCAAAATTTTCACGTCGATTTCCTCTCGTTAAGCAAATCAAAAACTCAGCTTTTTTTCTACAACTTTTATTTGTTTCTTTGAGTTTATTTTTTCTGGCTCATCTTTTTCTCTTTTATCTCTTTTTACCAAATCGATATACTAGCCATAGTTTTTATCTTTTGATTGCAGTGTCTACCGGAATTACCTTAACTGTCATTATAGATGCTTTGCTGAGATGGGTAGAACAACCTTCAATTTCTCAAGCTAAAAGTGCTAAAATTCTTCAGAATTTATTAGCTTTAGGAGTCACAACTATAATTGCAATTGCGGTGATTTTTTATCCGAGTTTTCTGGACACATTCACTTCTCCCAGCTATAAAGAACCTCGGGAAGTCCCTCTCTATGACTTTCTCTCTCAACAGCCCAAAGATACCTTAATTGCTTCTCTTTCTCCAGAAGCCGATAATATTCCCTCTTTTGCTCAACGTTCTGTGTTAATTGCTTGGGAATATTCTATTCCTTATCAAGTCGGTTATCATCGTCAAATTCGTCAAAGAGCAATGGATTTAATTGAGGCTCAATATAGTCAAAGTTTACCCGTTTTACAGAATTTTATTCAAACTTATAATATAGATTTAATCTTGTTGGATAGTAATGCTTTTATTCCGTACTATTTAACCGATAATAATTGGTTTATACAGTGGAAATTTAAAGCAGAGGAAGTTAATCCGACGCTTAAACCGGATACTCCCCCCGCAGTAATTACGACATTAGTTGATCTCTGTGGAGTATATCGAACAGAGCTTTTTATTATTGTAGATGCTAACTGTATTCTCGAACTCCCTGAAACTCAATAAGTCTGTGAAACGGTATGATACTTTTGATGTTAACTTCATATTAACTTGATCAACGACAGTTATACAGCCGCAAATAATAGCCCGGAACTTTAGATTTAAAATCCGGATCATCACTACAGTTGTGCAGTTCGGGTTCAAAAGGAGCTGAAAAATTGATTAACCATAAATTTAAAGGTCTGCTAGAACGATCTACAGTTTGACTGAGTGTGTTCATAGGAATCTCAGGATGACCGAGTTTTTGAGCAAGTAGAAATTGGGGAGAATTTGTTGTGATTCCTAACCGTTTTAACTGCCAAGCAATACTCATCATTTCTCCAGTTTGTTCATGACTTTTATGAACTGTAGCAATTAATGTCGGAATATTTGGGTTTAACCGTTCAGCAATATATTGGGCGGCTAAATCAGAACGATCTGGTTTTTGATAAGCTAAATGAGTCGCAACACTTAATGATCCGCTCAACCCTACAAATCCGATCAATACAATAACTTTCCGTCGCCAATTCTGTTGTCCGGGGTTTTGCCAACTGACTGCAAAGCTCGCTGCAACAAGTAGAATAATTGCTGGAAAATAGGTAAAATGATAACGACCAACCAGTGTTAAATCAATACTAAAAACATAGGTAATCGTCAGAATAATCAAAATCGCACTTGCAATGACTCCGGTTAAAACAGTTTGAGAGAATTGCCAATTTTCCGGGTATAACTTCCAACTGTCATAGATGAGTTTTCCCATCACCATAATCGCACCCAACAGGATAACACCCGAAATCACCGAAACTAATAACGGCTGATTCTCGACAGGTAACATGACAATCATGGTTGTAATCCAAGCCATTAATCGAACAATCGGTTCAAGAAAATTACCCACCGGATCGCCATGAAACGTCCACCGAATTAACTCACTTTCTGGGTTAGAAATATCGAGAAAAATCGGCAACCAAACTAAGCCCCCAATTGTACTCCCGATCATGGCGATATAAATATTTTTCCAGACTTTCCAAGAGGGAACTTTAAACGGTTTAAATTGACAATTTTTTAACCAAAATCCCCCCATGACTAGACCTTCGGCACCCAACGTAAAAATAAAAAAGAAATGAACAGCAATTCCGAGAGTATTGATGAGAACCCATAGAAATGCGACCCAAACCGCTAAAGAATTTTTTTGTTGAATTTTATCAATTGTTGTAATTAAGCAACCGAGGGATGCTATAATCAAAATTACCGCTAGGGTGTAATGTCGGGCTTCCTGTGCCAAATACACGCCATAGGGAGAAATCGCCATCAAAGCGGCTGCCATTTGTCCCACGACACGGGAACGAAACGTGACCCAACCTAATCCAAACATCGCCGGAACCGTAGCCGCTCCCAGTATAGCACTCAGCGATCGCGCTCCCCAGATTGACACCAAATCGCCATCCTGACCAAACAGCCACACCCAAACATGAGTCAGCATGAAATACACAGGCGGATGGTTGCTCTCCCGCAGTAAATTTTCAGGTACAGACCCAATTGATAAACTTGCGTTCAGTCGTAATGGAGAAAGCAAAGTATCTAGGGAAATCGGCACATCAAATGGTAAACTGCGGAAACTCTGCCCTAAACTAAAAACTAATGTCGCAAATTCATCACTCCAGATGGGTTTAGAAGCCAGCAGTATCATCCGTAAGACTAAAGCCAATATAAACCAAATTCCTAGCAGAAACCAATGAATATGATCACCTCTATAGCTTTCGTTCAACTTCTTAACGGCGTCTGTGGATAGGGACTTCATAAACTTCACGTCAGCTTTTCATTAAAAAATATCAAAATTCGCGTTATCGCCTCAGAGGTAGGATGTTCAGGGCTATCGACAAAATGAACTGTCAATACAGTATGAGCCATCGGTAAAATTTGGTGAGGATTTCTGGAGGACGAATCTATTTCTATCATTTCTACCTTATCACCAAACTCCCGACGCAAACGAATAAAACGTTAAGCCGGATAAGTTCCATCTTTGCTAAACCGCAAAGCTAATAGATTTACTCCAGGCATTCATTTAGCTTTAAGTTTAGCAAGTTCTCGGTCAGAAATTCTGAGTAACTGTTTATGTTCGGTTGTCATTGGAAAAGGAAAAGAAGGTTGACTCGCCACAGGTGGTAATACCGCATCATCCGCTAAGGTACTCATACAAATTTGATTTTTCTTTTCTTTTCAAGGGATGAATAGTTTAAATATCTTTAAGTTCACCTTTAAAAACTGCGTTCAATTTTCAAAAATTGACCCGTCGATAGTTTTTTAATCTCCGGTGTTAAATCTAACCAGGGTTGTAATTGACCGGGTTGAAACGTTCGACTCATTACTACATAAATAGACGTTTGATCGCTACCAATTCCGGCAGAAGTTACCCCTTTCCAAGAAGCAGAATATAATTCGTCTGTGATTTTCCATTGATTATTTTCCCACTTAAAATTTCGTTTAAACCGAAAAGGAGCAGGTTGCTTTCCAGTGATTAACATTTTTTGCAAAAGTTTCCGAATTAAGTTCGGGAAAAAACGCCCAAACGTTAGCATCACGACTCGTAATATAATTAACTTAATAGGAGACATTTGGGTTTGTTTTGCCCAACCGAGTTGTCCTTCTATTGTGATCTCATCTTGTTCGACTTTAACTTGATAAGCATCCATTAAATGACTGACTGCATTTTTTAACTTTCTTCCTTGTCGAACTTGTAAAGATAAATGGGTATCAGAAGCCACTAATCTCTCCTCATCAAATAACTTAAAAACTCCCCCTTTATTGAGTGCAATATATAACTCAACTCCAGGTCGGCGTTTAATCAAAATCTGCGCTTCCTGCAACCAAATACTTCCCACATCACGCGGCATCGGTTGAGGACGTTCCGGAATAAAATCTTGCCATGCTAAGAGATAATTCCAAGTATGATGACCAATAATATGATCGTCACCATAACAGGGGGCTAAACCCTTTTGTAACCCTTGCAAAAATTGATCATTAATTCGCAGTGCATCTGGGAGCCAAAGCCCAACTAACTCAAAGCCATGAGGAAAGAAATTATAGGTGTTGCGACTGGTGTATTCTCCCCCATAGCTGCCATCTGGATGAATAAAATGAGCGGCTAATTCAACTGCTTTGGAAAGTACATCTTTTAAACGATTATCAGGTTTTAGACGATCAAGTTGTGCTAAAATAGAAATAGTTAAAGTATGATAGCCCGGATCACAACCTTCGTATTCTTTAAACCATCCTTCTGAACTTTGCCAAGATAATAACCGTTCTAAACGGGTCGCGATTGTTCGTCGCCATTTAGAGGTTTGTAACAGTTGTCCTAAGCGTTCTAAACACAAAATAATTAACGCTTCATGGTTCGATAATTGACCGCTTTCGTAGTGACTAGCCAGCCAATTTGCCCGTCGTTCAAAAAACTTTAACGCCTCATAATCCATCAATCCGAGTAATATATAACTTTCTAGACCTGCCAGTAAAGAAAAAGCTGCTGCTCCTGCCGCTCGTTCAAAGGGAAAATAATCATCACAGGAACCATCTGGATGGGCGGTACGTGCTGCGTAAAGAATGCCTGCTTCTACCCATTCTCGCAACATGGGTTGTTGATAATAAGGGTTCTCTGGAATATTAGTCTCATACGCCAGAGCTAACGGCCAGACAAACTCCTGCGCCATTCCACTGGGGAAATCAATAATTTTATAATGCCAAAAATTGCGGTCAAAACAGCCATAGGTTGGGCTGTGGGGATTTCGGTCTAACAGCGTTAGAATTTTAGGAATTTGCGCTAGGGCTTCACGGGCGAATAGGTCTCGACTCACGATTTAAAACAGAAGTTTGCGAATGCACAGAATATTAATATAACACCTCATTTTACCAGG
>CAZNCM010000358.1:0-5952 GCA_964571155.1 uncultured Lyngbya sp.
AACCAGGGGATCGGATCAAATCCTAAACTCAGTAAAAAAGCGTTAATCGGGCCATCAATTTGAAACAACCAACGCCATCCTAAACCCACCGCAACCAGTGAAGTAATAGAAGGGATAAAATAAGCGGTTCGCAGAATTCCCCGCAACGCTAGGGCTTGATTGAGTAATACTGCTAAAAGTAAGGGAATCACTAAACTGGGAATGACGGTAGCAATGGTAAAATAAATCGTATTTCCCATCACTTGCCAAAAATCTGGACTCACCAGTAATCGCCAATAATTTTTTAATCCAACCCAATGCACCCCAGTAATGGTAAAATTACCCTGAGTAAAGCTCAGATAGAATAGATAAACCATCGGCCAAATTACAAAGATAACCATTAAAACGGCAGCCGGAGCAAGAAAGATCCAAGCGGCGATCGCTTCTTGATCAAGGATGTTTTGGTTAGAAGTCGGTGAAGGTTTCATTGGCGAATAGGCTGGCAGTTGGGTGGGCGTAGAACTATTCTAAACAACAGCAAGATTTTATGGGTCAGTTTATTTATTTGTTTATTTGTTCGTTTTAAGGTATCAATGAGTTCCGATTTAATGTCAGTCGATCCAACACCAAGTTTAATTTCTCCCGAAATTTTTCCTTCTATTCCATTCCAGGGAGAACCCTTAAAATTAGGTATTTTAGCTTCAGGAAGCGGGAGTAACTTTGAAGCCATTGCCACCGCGATCGCCGCCCAAAAACTTAATGCTAAAATTCAGGTTTTGATTTATAATAACCCTAAAGCTAAAGTGGTCGAACGGGCGAAAAAGTTTGGGGTGACTTCGATTTTACTCAATCACCGTGATTATTCTACCCGAGAAGACCTGGATCAAGATCTTGTTAAAACCTTCAATCAATACGATGTGGATTGGGTAGTCATGGCGGGATGGATGCGAATTGTGACTCCGGTTTTAATTGATGCCTTTCCCCAGAAAATTATCAATCTTCACCCCAGTTTATTACCGAGTTTTCCGGGAATTCATGCGATTGAACAAGCTTTAGAAGCCGGAGTCAAAATTACAGGTTGTACGGTGCATTTGGTCGAGTTAGAAGTCGATAGCGGCCCGATTTTAATGCAAGCAGCCGTTCCAATTTTACCGGATGATACCGCAGAAACCCTTCATGCTCGAATTCAGGTGAAAGAACATCAAATTTTAGTGGGTGCGATCGCTCAACTTCAACAGAAATTATGAGTTAAGATTTTCCTCACCAATCACAACCGCTTCAACATGAACTTTTTGCTGTTCCTCATCAACGTTTGTAATCGCCCAACGCAACGGTTCACCTCGTTTTTGGAGTTCCGCTTCTATCTCATGTTGCAGCTTTTGAGGAGAGTCTTGGATCTCAATTTCAGCGCTAATAAAATGAGTAGTCATCGTTTGTTCTCGGTTGTAATGATTAGATTTATTCCTTAGTAAACCATAAATTGAGGTTCTTTTGACCTCAAAAAGCAATCCATCTCAGCCCCCAAATTGGGGGCAAGACCGATTAAACTTCTAGATGATAGCGACTGGTTAACTTATCCAACTGCTTAACCAACAAACTCAAAAACAGTCCGACATCCGTCACCACACCCACAGACTCAACCGAACCGCGATCGCTCAGTTTCGTCACCACCGCCGGGTTGATATCCACACAAACCATTTTCACACCTGCGGCGGTCATATTCCCCACGCCAATGGAATGTAACATCGTCGAAAGCATCAAAATCATCTCCGCACCCTGCAACAACTCAGTATAATGCTGTTGGGCTTTAATCAAATCCATCTGCGTATCGGGAAGCGGGCCGTCATCGCGAATTGAACCCGCTAACGAGAAGGGAACATGATTCTTGACGCATTCATACATTACCCCAGTGGTCAGTATCCCTTTTTCCACCGCATTGGCAATACTTCCACAGCGTCGAATGGCATTAATCACCTTCAAATGGTGTCGGTGTCCGCCTTTAACGGCTGTTCCCTGCTTCATATCGACACCCAACGAGGTACCCATGATCGACTGTTCGATATCGTGAACGGCGATCGCATTTCCACCCAATAATGCCTGTACATAGCCTTCACGGATCAAATGAGACAGATGTTCGGCGCCGCCCGTGTGGATAACAACCGGCCCTGCGGTAACAACAACTTTCCCACCGCGATCGCGAATTTGGCGCAATTCCCAGGCAACTTGTTCGACAATTAATTCAACTCGACGTTCACTCGAAACCCCGGCTGACATAAAGCCAAATTCTTGGGGGGTATTGCGTTGTTCGCGAGATTCTGTTTTGCGAATGGTGCGAATTCCGGCGACATCAACCACAACTTTTTCACCGACTTCGAGATCCCGCAACAGCTTACATTTTGCCACAATTCCTTCAGACGTTTCGGTAACAGCGATCGCCCCGTCCATGCGTTGATTTTGAACTCTGATCCATTCTCCATTGACGCGAATTTCTGTGGGATAGATAGTCGTCACATAAAAATCATCTGGGCTGACGCCACTTTGATGAACAGGTTCTAACTTCGCATCCTGAATATCTTCGTCTAAAGAAACCGCCCCGATATCAATTAACTGACTAATAATATCTTCCATCACCTGATGGGAGGGCGCGGTAATTTTAATTAAAGCATTGGATGTACTTTGACGTTCTTCACCTAAATTAAATTGTTGAACTTTGAAACTTCCCCCGCCTTCGACAATTAAATCTAAGGCTTGGTTAATTAACCCCGCATCGAGTAAATGTCCTTCCATGCGAACGGTACGGCTTTCAATTTGAATTGTTGCATGGCGATCGGGGATAATCGGTTCAGTCACACGCAGCGTCAGACATTTGGCAGCCCCCCCTGCTTTGAGGAATTCGCTTAGAGGCGTTTCAATCACCTTAAAACCGGCTTCAGCGAGTCTGGCTTTAAGATTATCACTGACCTTGTTCATTACCACCGTTTCGTTAATATTAACGGCGTTGCAAGCAAAGTTCACGGCGTCGGGTTCTTCGATCGCGATCCGTTTTTCGGGAGGAACCCGCATTTCAATCAGGTGGTTTGAGTAGGAGTCAAACGCAGGCGGATAATACAGGAGATAGCCTCCATTTAACGGACAGAAGCAAGTATCGAGGTGATAAAAGCGTTCATCCATTAACCGCAGCGATAACACTTCAATATTCAGCCATTCTGCGATCAGAGGATGAGAATCAAGTTCAGAACGGAAACCATATCCCGCCCACAAATAGCGTCCTTCCCGGTCAAATAAGGCATCTCCAGCGCCTTCAAAAGGTAAGTCTTTAGGGAGTTCGTGAACGGTAAACCCTTGACTTTCAAACCATGCTTTGAAGTGGGGTTCTTCGCCTTGACGTTCTTTGTGGAAGAAGCGACTGAGAACGACCGTTTTATCGAGGACTAAACCTGCATTGGCGGTAAATACCATGTCAGGCCAGCCTTTTTCGGGTTTGACTAACTCCACAATTGCATGATCTTTAAGAATATGATGAAGCTTTTGCCACTGTTCAACAGAACGATCGCGGGAAGATTTGTGAATATTGCCCTCCATCCAGGGATTGATCACATAGTCCACGTCGTAGTGGTCTGGAGAACACATGAGGATGCGAATCGAATCAGTCATAATAGGTAGAACTAGGTAGACGCTAAACGGAGTTTTAGCAGACGTTTATACAATTAGCATTCGACCCACTTCTCAGGCTTAGAGGTGGGTAACTTTTTTGTTAATCATGCCAATCTAGTATTGTAGCAGCTTCGGGGACGCCAACGTTCACTTGATGACATTTTCTTGACTATTGACTCCCCAGGTTTATTCTTTTTTGAGAAGAATTTTTAGATTGCATTTATAGAAATTTAATTTCACAGCAATTATCTATTCTAAAAGATGATTCTTTAAGCAAGTATTATCTCCGTAAATTTACTGAGAAAGCTTGGATAATTTAACATCACAAGTTCCGTGAAAACATCATTTTCTTTCTAAGAGATTCAGATTAGGATGAGAAGTGTTAAGTCGAATCAATCAATTATCCCTTCTAATCCCAAAGAATTAATTATGAGTACCCAAGAGTTGTTTGCAGTGACCGAGCAGGAGATCAAAACTGGAAACGAACCCGTTATGGATACCCAAAAGTTGTTTGCACTGACTGAGTGGGAAGGAACTAAACCCGTTAAAATATTGGCGGTTGGGACTTACTATCAGCCGGGAAAACCCAAAATAGTTTGTGTTCTATATCCAGGAGCATCTGATGGAGTATGGTGTCCAGTGGTAGGTGTTGGCGGTGGTGCTAATGGTAGTGCTAATGGTAGTGCTAATGGTGGTTATTCTGGAAATAAAGGCACTCAAGAACCAATCTCTACTTTTTCAACTGCCCAAGAACCAAGAGAAGAAAAGCAGCCAGTTAATTCTCAGGCTAAAGGAAAAGAAACCGGAAAATCGCTTCCTGCTCGTCCACCGGAAGCAAGTGAATATCCTAAAAAAGCAGTCTCTAAAAACTCTAAAACAATAATCTCTGCTCAAACTGAACATAAGGTAGAAACTAAAAATATTCAAGAACAAATTTCTGCTTTGGAGAAGTATATTAACAATACTCACACAGCCATTGCGAAAAAAGCTGATGCTGATATTAAACTTTTCATCTACTTTTTTGAAGAGGCGAAAGGTGTAGTCAATCAAGCAAGTGCTTTGACAGTCACAAAAATTCAGGATACAGATAAATTTATCCAAGACTGTTTCCAAAGCTTAACCATAGCATTAGATGTTTTAAACTGGATAAATCAAGTTGTTAATGAAGTTTGGAACCGTTATTGGCGGGAACGTGTATTAGCAATAATCAAAGGTCAGAAAGTCTTTGAACCCGCAAAAGCAAAAGAAATTGTTCAACAACTGAAAAAAGATTATCCTACAGAAACGAATCGTCAAACGGCTAACCGCTTAATTGCTGAGAAATCAGTTTTTGCAACTATATCCGGGTTGATTCCCGATATTGAACTTGTTCCTGGTTTAGTAAAAGCCAGTTTGTTTGATACATTAGCTTTACTCGATGAATTAATTGATCAAATTGCTTTTAGCTATGGATATGATAGCATTGACGATGGAGATGAACTCGCAATTATGAGCATTAGTTTCAGTGCGGAAGTTCTTGTTAGCTTCGGTTTGGATTTTCTAATGGAGCATGGTGCAAAAATTCCGAGTTGGGGAATTAAAGCAGGAATTAACCTCGCGATGTTCTTGCTGGTTGGATATACAACCTGTGAATACTACGAATATAAGCTGAAGATGAATAAAACAATTTTAGAGGATAAATTTGCATTGGAAGAACTCAAAACAAAAGTAACCGCTCAAGCCAAGGAATTAGCAGCTAAAGAAGCTGTTTTAGAAGCCGAAGTCATTGAAGCAGTTGAAATCAAAAAAGAAGTTGAAGCTATTAAAGGTCAGAAGCTTTGATGTAGGTTAACCAGGAATTCAAATCCCTGTCTGATATCCAAACTCCTCTCCAGAGGACTCATACAATAATCAAGAATTGAGTCGGTTTTAACCGACTTTTATTTTTGGACGGAGAATTGATTCCCCGGCGAAACTGGCTTACCATTGAGGAGATGACTCTAATAGCTTCGTTGCATTTTTCACATCCAACGGTTTAGCAAAGAAATAACCTTGACCAAAATCACAATCCAATTCTTTTAACTGATTTAACTGTTCTTCTGTTTCAACCCCTTCTGCAACCACATTCATCCCCATGTGATGAGCAATATTAATAATAACAGGAACCAACCCCCGTTTTTCAAAAGTTCCATCTAAACGTCCGGTAAAAGATTTATCAATTTTTAAAGTATCGATAGAAAAACAGTCCAAATAACTCAAGGAAGAATAACCCGTACCAAAATCATCTAAACAGATCTGAATGTCGCGGTCGCGAATTTGTTCTAAAATATTTTGTGCTTT
>CAZNCM010000359.1:0-2491 GCA_964571155.1 uncultured Lyngbya sp.
GTGCTTGAGTTGAACTTGTTGAGTTTGGCGATCTTGGTTTTCTTCTTCCGCGATCAATTCGGCTAACATCGGTTCATTGGGATCGACTAAATCTTCAACGATTTCTCGTGTATCGCTGTCTGATTTAGCAATATTGAGCGATCCCACCGTCGGATACAGGTAAAGTCGCGCCCATTTTGCACATTGAGTGAGGGAACGTTCTAGCGTAGCCGGAGTAGCGGGTGTCGCCTGGGGAGAGAGTTGGGTTTGGCGTTCAGTGTTGTAGAATTTGGCGATCGCTTCCCAAGTGGCGGTATCGGGTTTCTTGAGTTGACGAGTTCCCGTGGCTTGAGTCGGAACATAGAGGGTTTTAAAGCCAGTCCAAGCCAGGATATACTGTTCAAGTTGTTCTTCGTTGTTAATTCCGGCGTTTTGTAGAGATTCTCGCAGTCGCTTTTGACTCAGTTTTCGTAATAACGCCCAGTCGCTACAAATATCAGTTTCTCGGCGTTGACGGAGAAGATCACGAATGATTGACTTGAAAGCCACGCTAGCGTAATCTTTGAGCGTCGAGCCGCGATCCGGATTGAACCCTTTGAGAATGCGTTCAACTTGAGTCAGAGCAATTTGAAATAAATCTGCAATACTCAGATGTACGCCCGCAAAACCCGCATTCACCGTTTTGTAAGCGCTCCAGTAACAGGCTTCTTGTAGGTAAGCCAGTAAATGTCCTTGAGCCTCATCCGATGAGGTTTGCCACTTTTTATGCCAAAAATGCACCCAAAACTTTTCTGATGCGGGTGGTTTAGGTAAGGGTTGAGTTTTCAGACACCGATCCATACTCCGACGCAGTTTGGAATCGCTAATCCAACAGTCGAAATAATCCTCAGTGAATGTCACAAAGGTGGAAAAAGTCTCAATCAAGCCTTGACGAGGACGCATGAATCAATCCATTGGGGGTGAAACAAGGTACAACTGGATTTTTCCTCAAGCCAGGAGCCAGATGCACGTGCTAATTAACAGTTTCGGTGATCGCCGAGTCTGGGTTAACCTTGGACTCTATCACTATTGTTTCTGTTCTTTACTTATCGTAGCGGTCAACCTCAAAAAAATCTGATCATTCATTTGTAGCCACCTGAACTGGGTTAACTCATGTCTCTTGCTTCAACCCTTGGAGTGAGGTGTCAGGAATTGTGGAAACAGATATTTCGACGGAAGAACGGATCAATCCATTGTTCTGTACTTCTATGTGTTTCCCGACGGGCAGTTTTTCTCGAAGGCTAGTCAACATCCCCGAAACTTGAGCGTCGGTGAATGAATAAGCGGTGAGTTCGCATCAATTAAGATCGACGAATTTCGCTACGGGCTTGTTCGGCTTCCAAGATTCTTCTGTTCGCAAATAGAGTGTTCGAGGGAAGTGTTTAAGACTCTTGAGGCTGGTGTTCTAATTCTGACAACGCATAACCGGCGATCGCTAAACCCATTCTCGCTTGTTCGATTTCAGACAGTTCTGTCCAGGGTTTTGTCGGGGTAGGATTGAGGGGAGAATCCTTGGGTTCGGTTTGTGATCCCCGCATCGCATAAGCAAAAGGACGGGCTAAAACTTGTAGGTCTTCTTCTTGCCAATGGGGTAATATTTCTTGAGTACACTGTACCAGTTGTTCGGCCAGAGTAGAACGAGCCTCTTGAAGCTGTTGGTTGAGGTGAATTGCTCGTTTGGCGAGTCGTTGTAGGAGATCTTGAGGAACACAGTCAGCAAATTTCTCGATCAGAGATTTTTGGAGAGTATTGACAGACCATAAGTCTTCAACTTGAGTCAGTAGGCTTTGAAGTCGCTGATGTACATCTTCGTCGGTTAAACAATCACAGAGGGCTAGTTGTTCGTCGAGTTCTCTGAGTTCGGTTTCGGAGTCTAGCGCCTCGGTATTCCAAATATAGGGCTGTTCTTCGTTTAACAGTACATCTAATAAATCTAACTCAGCTTGAATTTTGGGGGAGGCCGATGAGTTGTTCATGAGTCTGTGTCCTTGATGTTTAAGTAAAAATTTCTAGGTTTTAAGGAATAGATGGGGTGGAGACTGTCTGAATCTCGACTGATTCACTGTCTCAAATTCCCCCCAGGTTAGTCAATAGAATATTGAGAGTCTAGCAAGGAAATTGAGTCGGTTTTCTCGGTTGATGAAATCGGATTCCATCTATGGATTTAGCAAGTCTCAGAAAGCAATGAGTCGCATTTACGCTCTGACTTCCCTAGCTACAATAGCATTTTCATCAATTCCGTAACTTCACTGGAGTTAGAGTTAAGGTTAGGTGGGATCGATCATAAATTCTAGAGCTTGACCTTGGGAACTGCCAAATTTTAACTGGGTTCCAGATTGTAAGGCAACTTCTTGATGATGAACCCGTTGCCATCCTGTTTCTGCGGAAACCAGAGTGCCGTATCGGGAAAAGTCTCGCAGAAAAAAAGTGGGTTGGGGGTTGTCATCGCTACCATTGCGACAAAAGATTTCCG
>CAZNCM010000359.1:2501-5936 GCA_964571155.1 uncultured Lyngbya sp.
CCGCGTGTTTACTCGATACCCATTGTTCAGAAATGACGATATCATTGTCTTCTCCCCGTCCAACTCGCACGCTTCCGGCCTCAATTGGCCATAGTTGAGGGGATGATCCCGAAGACGGGTCTAAACCACTCGGTAGACGGAGCCACGCCCTCGGCGCAATATATCCCAACCACGTTTGAGAATTCGCCGGGAGTTCTGTTCTGATTTCTTCAATTGGCTGCATTAATTCTCCGCTAAATTCCGGGTGCATATACAATACCGGAAGTGTCCAAGCGGGTTGATTAAATTTATAAAGGGTTAATAAATGTTGTCTGGCGATCGCTACGGCTTGATCGATGGGTTTGCGAGCGACTAGGGCGCTAGCAAAGGCTTGAATAAAACTCAGGGCTTCTTGATCGGTGATCGAGTCTCGCATTCCTAAGACAGCGGGAACCCCATGATGGATTAGCACTTTCGCTAAACTACTACTGGGAATGGCTTGGAAGACGGTACTTTCGGGGTTGGGTGTCAGAGCAATTGCTGGATGAGCGCCCCAACAGGCGTTAAACACAGCCATCACCACCCCACACCGCACGAGGACTTGGGCGAGTTCAGTTCCGTTGAGGGTGACATCCGGTTGCAAAAATAACAGCCCACCATCGGCGGCGGGAATACAATGACCCCCATAAAATAAAACGTTATATTCTCCGGTTTCCAGTTGAGCGATCAGTTGGGAGACACTGGGTTGAATGAGGGTGGTGACGCGACAGGGAGCGTTGATCTCCGAGGGGTCAACGTTACTGTTAGTAAAGACTTGGCTTAATTGTTGGGCTTCTTGTTCGAGTTGGAGTTGTTGAATATGCTGGGATTTTTGTTGCGGTTGTGAACTTGAATTGCTCTTGTTTTCAGCTTCCGGTTGTCCCAACACCAGTAAAATATTTAACAACTGAGCGCTTTGAAATTGTGGTAAAGGATTAACATCACTGGTTGTTCGGCTAAACAAGAGTTGCTGACTTAAGGAAATAGCCGGTTGACCCGCTTGCGGTTGCATGATTTCCCAAGGTAAAGGGATGAGATCGGGTTCTCGCACGTCCAACCGGACTCGCAAGGGTTGATCTTGACCAATGGCAATCCCTTGACTGCGATGCAAACTGCTTTGTATTGTGCCTTGGAATAGCCACTGCCACAGATTAATGCCTAAATGTTGCATCAGACGACTACTATAACTAAGCTGTCGGCCTGAGTCTGTGAGTGATACCGAGGGAATTATCGCTTGAGGGGAAGAAAAAGGCTTGATCTGCGCTAAACTTTGGGGGGAAAACATTTCCAACCAACTTTGCCAAGCTTGGTCAAGGCTCTCAGGCCAGAGGAAGTCGTGGTGAACATAGCCACTGGGATAGGGCGACTGCACGACCCAGGTGGCAAAATGGTTGGCTTCACTTGTGTTTAAGCGAGAAATTGCCAGACTAAGGCAGGGACTGTCAGAACGCGACATTCAGTTTAAACCAATGTTCAGTTGAGAGGTTAAGTGAATTTCTTTGTTAGTTTAACATGAAAAAGCCGATTGGTTGTGTAATCATTCTACTCAACGATCAGCATCAAGTTCTACTGGTTTTGCGAGATCAAAAGTGTTCTATTCCCGAACCCAATACCTGGAATTTGTTAGGAGGATTTATGGAGGAGGATGAATCTCCCCGAGAAGCAATTGTTCGAGAAATGTTAGAAGAAATTGAAGTTGATGTCGGAGAAGTCTCTTTCTTTAGAAAATATGAATGGGATGATTGTGATGAGTACATTTTTTGGAAAAACCTGAATTTAGATCTCAATCAAGTTCAACTCAATGAGGGACAACGTTTAGCTTACTTTAGCCGTTCTCAAATCCAACAAACTCAACTGGCATTCGAGTGTAATAAAATTATAGAAGATTTTTTTCGCGAAAGGTTAACCTCATCTCATTCAATCTAAAATTTGATCAAGTTTCAGAGGAATCCTTTGTGAAACAACAGAGTAAATTGTCACCCTAATCAGGAGTTCAGTAGATCTATATCAAATTGAGTATTACTAATTTGTATTGCTGGTTCTATCATCGAATTATTGTTCAGCCTAAGTTGAATCTTCTCGATCCATCATTAATTAAGGAGTCTACTACATGAGTATTAAGGTTTTACGTGGTATAAGCTATCCTCTAGGTGCAACAGTTTACCCGGATGGAGTTAATTTTTGTATATTTTCTAAGACCTGTGAATCTTTAGAATTACTCTTATTTGACACTCCCGATGCGGCTCAACCCTCAAAGGTAATTCCGCTCGATCCTAATGTTAACAGAACATTTTATTATTGGCACGCTTTTCTTCCCGGGATGAAAGCGGGACAAATTTATGGATATCGAGCCGATGGCTTACATCTTCCTGAAGCTGGATATCGTTTTGATCCTGACAAAGTATTACTAGATCCCTATGCTAAAGCTGTTGTTAATGATGAAAATTATAGTCGAGGTGCTGCATCAAAACCCGGAGATAATTGTGCTGAAGCCTTTAAATGTGTCGTTACTGATCCAAAAACTTACGACTGGGAAGGAGATGTACCGTTAAGAATTCCCTACTCAGAAACGATTATTTATGAACTTCATGTCGGGGGTTTTACTCGCCATCCGAGTTCGGGTCTTCCTCCCCATAAACGAGGAACTTATGCAGGTTTAGTCGAAAAAATTCCTTACTTAAAAGATTTAGGAATTACTGCGGTTGAACTGATGCCAATTCACCAATTTGATGAACAGGATGCTGTTCTTCCCTTAAAAAACTATTGGGGATATAGTACCGTTGCTTTTTTTGCCCCCCATCGGGCTTATAGTTCTCGTCGTGATCCGCTAGGTCCCGTTGAAGAATTCAAAGATATGGTCAAAGCGTTTCATAAAGCCGGATTAGAAGTAATTTTGGATGTTGTATTTAACCATACAGCCGAAGGAAATCATAACGGCCCGACGCTATCTTTTAGAGGGTTAGATAATGCTTTGTATTATATTTTAGAGGAAGACGACGAGCAATATTATAGTAACTATAGTGGTTGTGGAAATACGGTTAAAGCCAACTATGAAATTGCCGGTCAACTCATTGTAGACTCCTTACGGTATTGGGTTTCAGAAATGCACGTCGATGGCTTTCGATTTGATTTAGCCTCGATTTTTTCTCGGGATAAAAATGGTTATCCCATAGACGATGCACCAATTTTATGGATTATTAAATCCGATCCGGTTTTAGCAGGAACTAAACTGATTGCAGAAGCTTGGGATGCAGGAGGATTATATGAAGTCGGTTCTTTTGCAGGTGATCGCTTTACCGAATGGAATGGGCAATATCGGGATGATATTCGCAGTTTTGTCAAAAGTGATCCTGGCAAAGTTCAACAGCTTGCGGCTCGAATTATGGGAAGTCCAGATATTTATCCTAAAACAGATCG
>CAZNCM010000360.1:0-5932 GCA_964571155.1 uncultured Lyngbya sp.
AATCATTGATACTCAACGTTTATCAGTTCGAGATGGAGCATTTGTATCAACCTCTACTTTTAGTGATGGAAATGCAGGAGATTTAACTGTTACTGCTACAGATGTAGAATTGATTGGTACTTCTGCTGATGGTCAGTTTCCTAGTAGCTTAGGAGCTGAAGCCACCTCTGAATCTACAGGTCGAGGAGGTACACTAACTGTTAATGCTAATAATTTAACGGTTCGAGATGGAGCAACAGTTGATGTTCGTTCTGAAGGTACAGAAGCCGCAGGTGATTTAATTGTTAATGCTCCTGTTATTCTCCTCGATAACGAAGCGAGTCTAAACGCAGAAACTACCGCAGGTCAAGGTAATATTATTCTCAATACATCAGACCTTAGACTTCGCAACAACAGCAATATCACAACCAACGCAACCGGAGAAGCAACCGGAGGCAATATTGAAATTAATACTGATAATTTAATTGCCATTGAAGATAGCGATATTTCCGCCAACGCACAGGCAGCGTTTGGAGGTCAAGTGATTATTAATGCCGATGCGATTTTTGGAACTCAATTCCGTACTCAACAAACAGGTGCAAGTGATATTACTGCAACCTCTGAACTCGGTGCTTCATTTAGCGGAACTGTTGAACTCAACTCTGAAATCGATCCGGCTCAGGGATTAGTTGACCTGCCTCAAACCGTAGTTGACCCCGCAGCGTTAATTGCTCAAGATCCCTGCATACAGGGTCGAGATAGTTCATTTACTATAACCGGACGCGGTGGTATTGCACCAGACCCCACTCAACCGTTATCCATCACTCAAGGGTTAATTGAATGGGAATCTTTCATCACTGAACCTACACCTCCTCAACCCAACAATTCCTCCCAACGTCGTCAACAACAGTCTCAAAAACGAGATAATAATCGTGATGATTATCCTGTAGATTCTCGAACAATTGTTCCGGCGAGGGGTTGGATAAGAAATGAAAAGGGAGAAGTTATTTTAGTGGGTTATGACCCTACAAAAACGGGAGTTCAGCGTCAACCCAACAACCAAAACTCATGTCAACCTTAGAGTTTCTTATTCTCCCAAATTTTCCTGTAACCAATTGGTCAATTCTTCTAAAGATGAAAAATCCAATAACACCTCTGACAAAGCTTCCAATTGTTTTAAAGAAAGGGATTCAATTTGATAACAAATTTGAGGATCGAGTTGACCGAACTTCTGAGTCAGGAGACGTAAAATCAGCGTTCGCCCTTCCTGCAAGCCTTCGTGTAAGCCCTGCAACCAACGGGTTAATTCTGTTAGAGAAGAAAAATCCAATAACACCTCTGACAAAGCTTCCAACTGTTTTAAAGAAAGCAATTCTATTTGATAACGAATTTTAGGAGTCAGACAGCTAAACTTGCGAGTGAGAATATGCAAGATCAGCGATCGCTCTCCATCTTCTAATCCTTCTTGATAAACTCGGATTGGTTTGGAGTCTGTTGCCAGTTCCCACACCTGAACCATCTCCCCACGACTCAACTGGGGAATTTTGTAAGCTTTTTTCTCTCCCAATCCCATTGACTCTATAACCGCTTGTTTGAGTTCGGCTTCACTGCATTGATACAAATCTCGCAAATAGAAAACTTGCCAAATTTCTAATTTGGGCGTTGTTCTTCCTTTTTCCCAATTCCGAATTGATGATTGTGAACATTTAAGCAGTTCTGCAACATCAATAATTCTCAAGCCAGCCCGTTGTCTTAGCGTTCTTAAATCAATCATATTATCCGAATTAATTCGAGTTTAGTGTCAAGTTTTAACGTTAAGTATTGACAATTGACATTTGGTATGTGTTCGTTATTTAATAACATAAAAAGGGCGCCGACGACTCTAAACTCTAGAAGTCATCAACGCCCCGGTTTATAATGTTTTTGGATAGTTTAATGATGCCACAAAATACCGAAACCTCCAAATCCGAAGCGATCGCATATCGGGATCGTCTCAATACTTGGGCGATCGCCCGACTGCTTCCGAACCTGCAACGAACTGTTGTAGCGCGATTTCGGAGTCGTTCTGATGCGGAGGGACATTTGCAGCGTTTAAAGCAGCTTATTCCACAAGCGTCATTTATTCTGGTGTTTGATGATCAACTAGAGAGCAACAAGCCAGATCACTAAAGCCCCCTAAATCCCCCAATAATGGGAGACAAAGCCCCCTAAATCCCCATCTTTCCAATAGCGAAGCATCCGCTAATTCCCCCCAGCATTGGGGGGCAAGGGGGGCGGGGGACTTTCAAGAATCTTCCCCCCAATTTTGGGAGACGAGGGAGCGAAAATAAAGGACTTTCTCTATCTTTGCTACCAAATTTTTTCCATCTTTAATCTCAATCCTGGCAGAACCGGATCGCCACTAACAGTTGTCGGATTTTCTAAACACTCAACCTCGGTTTGGGGTCTATAAATATAAACTTTTCGGTTTTTGCGGTCAATTAACCAACCGAGAGAGGCTCCGTTTTCAATGTATTCTTGAAGTTTGTCTTGAATCGATTTTAAAGAGTCGCTAGGAGAACGAATTTCAACCACAAAATCAGGACAAACGGTCGCAAATTTTACTTGTTGATCGGGAGAAATTTGGTTCCATTTTTCTAAGGTCATCCAAGCCGCATCGGGAGAACGAATGGCCGTAGCCCACGCTTCGCGAACTGCACCGTTGGGAAGCTTGAAACCGGAGGAGGAATTAAATCCAATTCCCGTACCATTTTCATCTGTCCAATTGGCGAGTTGCTGAGATAGTCTAAAGTTGTGGTTTTCGGTTTCTGAACCTGTTGGGAACATCACAATCATTTCTCCGTTGGCTGTGCGTTGAATGCGATGGTCACGGTTGAGTTGGCAAAATTCAAAGAATTGATCATCGGTCATCTCAAAAACTGGACGCATTTGCAACACAATGGGTGGATTTTCATTTAAGATAGCTTCTGTCATCGTTTTCTCCCGTTTAATCTTTGCGATCGCTTAAATTTGTTAATCTCAACTTCAATAATAATAGCAGGATTTTGATTAAAAAAAGAGGGCAATCCTCGAAAAGATTACCCTCAAAACGGACTCACAATTTAATACAACAAAACTCGATTTAACATCCCCTAAGATTGTAAGTAAACCGTCACATCATCATCGTCAAAATTAGGGGTCGCAAAATCAAGATTGCCTTCTCCATCTAAATCATCTACCACTAATCCAGTCGGTATATTACCGACCAGAAAGCTTTCCGGGAAACTGAAGAAACCATTACCGTTATTTCTGAGAAGAGAGATAACATTTCCTTCTCGTTCTCCTGTACCCAATGTGAAGACCGCGTTTGGCGTCATTAAATCTAAATCACCGTCTCCATCAATGTCAGCAGAAGTTAAGCTCCTCGGAAAATCTCCAGTCAACAAAGACACGCTTGGCGAAAAGTTACCATTGCCATCATTCCGCAGTATCGAAATAGTACCCTGCTCAAAATCAAAAATATCAGAAGAACGTGAACCCTCAAAGTTAGCGACAGCTAAATCCAGGTCGCCATCATTATCCAGATCGGCTGCAATTGGACTTCGTGGACGATCTCCGACTGCATACTTCTCAGGAGTGCTAAAGGAAGCATTACCCGTATTAAAGAGAACAGAAAGCGTGTTTTCACCTTCGTTTGCTGTAATCAGATCGAGATTACCGTCATTATCAAGATCGGCAGTTGTCACATTATAGACACCCTCTCCAACCGTTACAACCTCTCGCTGATTAAAGTTCCCTTCACCGTCATTAAAGTGAATAGAGATGCTATCGCCCTCATCAATTACAGTTCCTAAAGCAAATGTTTCGGTATTCACGGTCAATAGGTCTAGATCGCCATCCCCATCAATATCAGCAACTTCTCTCATATTTGGACGTTCCCCAGCTTCAAAGAACTCAGGTTGCTCAAAGCTACCTCCACCGGAGTTAAGGAAGATCGCGATATCATTATCTTCAAAATGGGCAGTTGCAATGTCTGTATCGCCATCATTATCGAGGTCAGCCGCGATCGCAGTTGGCCCAACTCCCGTAGTTAAGGTCACAAAGTCAGCAAAGGTACCATCCCCATTATTTTCCAGTAGAGAGAGGCGATTATCGTCAAAACCGTTCAAGACTCGTGGATCAAGACCTGAATTTTCAACAATCAGATCGTTATCTCCATCGCCATCGAGGTCTGCCGAAGTTATACCACTGGGGCGATCGCCAACGAAGTAGTCATCCCGTTGGGGGAAGTTGGGGTTGATAAAGAAAGGTAAGACAATGTTGGTGGTGATCACCTGTAAACCAAATCCGAAGAAAATACCTTCAAACTGCACAAAATCATACTCACTTCCCAAGCCGAAGGAACCAGAAGCCTGATTAATGTTGGAGTAGTAGCTGCTGTAACTAACTGCACTATTGATGTTGATATCTACATCGTAATAGTTGTTGATAAAGACTTGATCAACGCTTGCAGTCGTGGGTGCAGAAGTTTCACTGGCAATATAGTAGGCTCCACTGGATGATGAGGAGAATTCATAGCTTTCTCCCACTGCAAAGGCACCCGCTTCGGCGTACACATAACCCGTGTAATAATCGCTTTGGGTGCTTATTCCGTTGGAGTAGTAAACAAAGTCATATCGTACCAGTGGTTCCGGTTCTGGGGGAGCAGGGGGTAAAAAGACATTCAGGTTATAGGTTGTGGTTTGAGTGCTAATCGTTTCCACCTGAATATAGTAGGTTCCGGCGGATAGCGGAACGTTAATTGACTCGTTTGTCGTCCCAACATTTTGGGAAGTTGCAACAACTGTTTGATCGATATCTAATACCGAGATGTTGACATCCTGACTGATATTTTCTAAGAAAACGTTCAAGTTCTGATTGTTTTCTATATTAATCTCGTAGTAGTCAACTGAATCAACCGCCCCGACTTGTTCGGTGTAGATATTGGTTACAGAAGAGTCAATTGAAATATCGTAGGCTTCTATGACTGTATTACCGGGATCTTCTGGAACTTCAATGACTTCTGGCACTTCGTCTTCTGAAGGAGCGGGAGGGAACAAGACATTCAGGTCATAGGTTGTGGTTTGATTATTAACAGATTCTACCTGAATATAGTATGTTCCGGCTGATAATGGAACGTTAATTGACTCATTTGTCGTCCCAACATTTTCAGAGGTGGCAACAACGGTTTGATCGATATCTAATACCGAGATGTTGACATCCTGAGTTATATTTTCTAAGAAAACGTTGAAGTTCTGATTGTTTTCTACATTAAACGTGTAATAGTCAATCGGATCATCCGCACTGACTTGTTCGGTGTAGATCGTGGTTTCAGTGTCAATGGAAATGTCGTAGGCTTCTGTTACCGTATTACCGGGATCTTCTGGGACTTCAATTACTTCTGTTGTATCGTCTTCCGGGGAACGAGATGGAAACAGTATATTCAGGTCGTAGATGGTGGTTTGATTATCAAAAGATTGTACCTGAACGTAATAGGTTCCAGCCGATAAAGGAACAGTAATTGACTCTGCGGTAATTCCGAGATTTTCAGAAGTCGCAATAATCTCTTGATTGATATCTAATAAAAAGACATCAACGTCCTGAGTTAGACTTTCTAGGGAAAGGTTTAGGTTTTGATTACTTACGACATTAAAAGTGTAGTAGTCAACGGGATCGTCTTCACTAACTTCATCGGTGTAAATGAAGGTTTGAGTATTAACTGAAATTTCGTAGGCGTCTTCGATAGTATTACCCGGATCTTCTTCGAGATCAACTGTTTCAGTCTCAAATGGATCGGGGAATTCTTCATTATTTACGATTGTATTTGTTGGTGTATCTTCAACATTCTCAGGAATAGAAATTTCCTCATTGTTAGGAGTTTCACCACCAGAACCGGGAGTTTCACCACCAGAACCGGGAGTCTCACCACCAGAAC
>CAZNCM010000361.1:0-5882 GCA_964571155.1 uncultured Lyngbya sp.
GTATAGGCTTTTTGGTCGCCGTTGGTTCGGGATTGATCGCATTTAATCAACGCCAGCAAGCCATCAAATCCCCCAACCCCTCACCTACGAGGAATTTAGGGGGATAAATAAAACGCTATTAAGCTTCTTTAAAAAACCGCACAAGTTCTCGGGCATGGCTTAAGATTTCGCTATCTGTTGTCAGTTGAGAAATGGCATTTTCTGCCTAGCTAACTGTTGATATTCGGCTTGATTATTTGATTTTAACTGTTTTAAATCGGCTGATATATTCTCTAAATCTCTTGTTTGAACTTCCCAATTTCTAATCTGTTGAGAAATAAATGAATTGGGATTATTAGTATCTAATAAATTTGCTAATTGTTCTATCTTAAACTCAAGTGTTGTAACGCGACTGCGAAGTTCAATAACATCCTCTCGCGGATAAGAAAACTCTCGCCGAACCATTGACAAACGCGCAGCTAAATATTGATAAGCACGAATCGCTGGACGCAAAACAGTTAAGAGTAATGCCGCCCCCGAACCAATATAACCAACAACACTAATTCCAGCTAAAGCTAAAGCATAAAGTCCGACAGTAGAAACGAGATGTAATCCAATCGCAACCCACAGAGAACGACTGGCAACCAGCCGAACATATTTAAGCTGTTTTTCGTCAATTCTGATTTCTTTTTTAACTGAATCTTCTGCCTCTGCAAGCACTTCCTTTGCATCAAAATGAATATTCCAGGGAACCGTCACAATTAACAATAACCACCAAAACGTCGCGCCACCAATCACCCAGTCTAAAAAGTTCCCCGTCGGAATATTTAACCATTGCAAGATTCCGAAGCAAAAGAGAACCAATAGAAAAAGTCCCACACTAAAACCTGCAAAATTAATTGAGTTTTTCATTGTTAAATGCTGGCAAATTCAGGTGATTTAATTATGTTGGGCGAATGGAGACTTCTATAAAATCATGTGACAGTTTCCTGACTTTCATACTTGTGCCAATTTCACAATTGGATGCTACTCTCAGAAAACAGTAGAATCGCCAGGCTGTCATCCAAAATAAATAGAAACGTCTTTGTGACAATTGAACAATTGGATGTTACTCTCAAAAAACAATAAAACCCCAAGGCTGACCCATC
This sequence comes from uncultured Lyngbya sp., assembly GCA_964571155.1. Lineage (GTDB taxonomy): Bacteria > Cyanobacteriota > Cyanobacteriia > Cyanobacteriales > Microcoleaceae > Capilliphycus. The sequence continues at coordinate 1,128 of CAZNCM010000361.1, forward strand.
AAACTCTAGAAATGAAAACTTCAAAACTCGGAAAAGTTTATTTAGTCGGTGCAGGATTAGGAAATGTTGATTATCTAACGGTGCGATCGCATCAACTTTTGACCCAAGCAGAAGTAATTATTTATGATGCTTTAGTCGATGATTCTATCTTAGAACTGATTCCCTCAAATTGCCTAAAACTTGATGTCGGTAAACGAGGCGGAAAACCGAGTACACCCCAATCAGAAATCAATCAGCTTTTAGTTGAATATTGTCAACAGGGAAAACAAGTTGTGCGACTCAAAGGCGGTGATCCGTTTATTTTCGGACGGACAAGCCGCGAAATTCAAGCCTTAATTGCAGCGAATTGTGCTTTTGAAGTTGTGCCGGGTATTTCCTCAGTATTAGCAGCGCCATTACTGGCTGGAATTCCACTCACTGATGCTGTTATGAGTCGTTGTTTTGCCGTATTAACCGCCCACGAACCCGAAGCAATTGACTGGAATAGTGTTTCTAAAATTGACACCTTAGTAATTTTAATGGGAAGTCGGAATTTAACAGAAATTATCCATCAATTACAACGTCACGGGCAATCCCCTCAAACTCCAATTGCCATTATCCGCGAAGGAGGCCGCCCTCAACAACAAGTTTGGATAGGCACATTAAGCGATATCATTGAAAAAACAGCAAACTCCTCTCTTTCCCCTTGCGTTATCGTTGTCGGAGAGGTGGTCAACTTGCGGGATTTCCTGCAATCTCCTGTATATCCTATGTCTAAGCCTCAAAACCCTTTATCTGAAAAAACCATTTTAGTCACCAGGGCGGCGGGACAGTCGAGTAAATTTAGCGAATTGTTAACCGCAGAAGGCGCAACGGTGATCGAAATGCCCGCTTTGGTGATTGGCCCCCCTTCCAGTTGGATGGCCCTCGATCAAGCGATTACCCATTTTGACACCACTTCCCGTTCTTTTCATTGGTTAATTCTCACCTCAGCCAATGGTGTCAATTTCTTTTTTGATCGACTGCAAGCTAAGGGTAAAGATTCTCAGGCTTTGAGTCAGACTAAAATAGCAGTTGTCGGCAAAAAAACTGCCGCCAGTTTACAGAAATATGAACTCCAACCTGATTTTATCCCGCCTGATTTTGTGGCTGATTCTTTAGTGTCTCATTTTCCCGAATCGTTGGCTGGAAAACGAATTTTATTCCCGAGAGTCGAAACAGGGGGGCGAGATGTGTTAGTACAGGAATTGACCCAACAAGGCGCCGAAGTGGTGGAAGTTCCGGCTTATGAGTCTAGATGTCCGGAGACCATCGCCCCAGATGTCTTAGAAGCTTTGCAACAGCATAAAATTGATGTAATTACATTTGCAAGTTCTAAAACGGTTCAAAACTTCTCTCGTCTGACTCAATTTCTAGGAAAAGATTTATTAGAGGGTGTTTGTATTGCTTCGATTGGCCCGCAGACCTCGGAAACTTGTCAGCAGTTATTGGGTCGGCTAGATATAGAAGCAAAAGAATACACTTTAGAAGGGTTAACGGAGGTTATTGTTGACTGGGAGTTAGAACAAAAAAAAATTCAGGGTCATTTGTAAACGTAAAAAATTGAGATTCTCCCTTGGGGGTGAAAATATGAATTTAAACAGATTTCGACCAAGCTATTTCACGCCAGATTTCACACAAGTTTTACTTGGAACGGCTACAGTGGCGGCGATTGTTGTCACTCAACAGCAGATGGTTGTAGCAAAATCAGCCCAAGAAGTTGCAGAAATAGCCGCCCCGATTACGGTTCAAATTAATAGTATATTGGGTGATGGTTCCGGTGTGATTGTGGCAAAATCGGATCAGAAATATACGGTTTTGACCGTGAATCATGTGGTTGAAGAAACCAGTACAAATTATAGTATTCGCACCCATGATGGGGAAAATCATTTAGCAACGACAGTCACTCGTCTACAAACTGATAACACTGAACCCGATTTAGCGATTGTAGAATTTGAGAGTAATTTAGATTATCCAGTAGCCACGTTAGGAGATTCTGAACAGGCTGTCATTGGCGCTCAAATTTATGTTTATGGATATCCAGCAACCGGAGGGTTAACCGGGGCTGAACGCGAACCCGAACTCTCACCAGGATTGGTCACCAGTCGCCCCAAAACTCGCCCAGAAGGATACACTTTGCGCTATCAAGCAGTTACCTGGAGTGGGATGAGTGGTGGCCCGGTCTTTGATGGGGCGGGGCGTGTGGTGGGTTTACACGGACAAGGGGAGTTTGGATTTGCTCAAACCAGTTCCGGTGATGTGGCACCGATCAAAACCGGGTTTAATGCCGCAATTCCGATTAATTCATTTATCATACAACTCTCAGAAACGCCCTTAAAGCGAGAGGATCTTCAGATTGATGAAACGTCTACAACTGCTACAGAACCAACGTTATCTTTAGATGATCCTGGGGATGCTAAAACGTTCTTTTTTCGGGGTTTGAGCTTATTGGATCAAGGATATGCTTGGGAGGCAATTGAGAGTTTAAATCAAGCCTTAAAACGTGATCCGAATTTGCCCGAAGCTTATTTTAATATGGGGTTGGCTCGGACGTTGTTAGCGGCGAATGTCACTCAAGAAATTGGCACAGTTCGCGGTTCAAATCCCATTGCTGATTATACTGAAGCGATTCGTTTAAATCCAGGTTACGCTGATGCTTATTATAATCGGGGGTTGGCATATTTAGAGCTAAAAAAGATCGATTTGGCGATCGCTGATTTTCAGCAAGCCGCCCAACTTTATCGTCAATTGGGACGGGAAGCTTCCTATGCAGATGCAGTTCAACGGATTCAAGAACTTGAAACCTCAATGTAACTGAATTTAACGACTAAAGTTAGAATAATCTTTATTCTCCAGAAATTAAGGTTCTGGGTAATTTTGCCTTTTTATGAGTTTTAGCTATAGTAGAATTAAAAAATGAGCAGGTGTAGTCTGTCCAAATTAAAATAGATTAGATCTCACCCCATTACTGAGGAGAAAATGTCTCTACAAAAGTCAGAAAAAGACATCACTAGATCCCCTCAGTTTTTAATTTGAAACCTTTGAATAAAACTACCTTTTTTGCTTGTTGTCAGGGAACAATCACACCAGGAAAATTCAGATGACTTCATTAACTACAGAAACACAAAAAATCGACAAAGGAAATATCGTCGTTGTTGATGATACACCAGATAACTTGCGCCTGTTAGGTAATATTCTCAGAAAAGAAGGGTATAAAGTTCGATTAATTCCGAATGGAGAGTTAGCTTTATCAGGGATTGAGTTATTACGACCGGATCTAATTTTACTCGATATAATGATGCCGGAGATGAACGGTTATGAAGTCTGTCAAAACTTAAAAGCAAAAGAACACAGCCGGGATGTTCCGGTAATTTTTATTAGTGCGATTGATGAGGTTTCAGATAAAGTGAAAGCCTTTGAAGCCGGAGGAGTTGATTATATTACGAAGCCGTTTCAAGTTCAAGAGGTATTAGCCCGAGTCGAAACTCATCTAAAGATTCATTTTCTGCAAAATAATTTACTCCAAAAAAATCAAGAGTTAGAAGTTACTCTCGAACAACTCAAAGCCACTCAAAATCAACTGGTTCAATCCGAAAAAATGGCAGCACTTGGACAGTTGGTTGCCGGAATTGCCCATGAAATTAATACTCCTTTGGGGGCGATTCGTTCTTCTATCGAAAATATTACCGCCTTTTTTAATCATAATTTAGAACATCTACCTGAAGTTCTTAAAACGCTAAGTCCAAAAGCACAGCAAGATTTATTTGCTCTCTGTCAGCAGTCTTTAAAACAAACAACAGGTTATTCTAATAAAGAGAAACGTCAAGCTAAACGTGCTTTGATTCGTCAGCTAGAAGCCGATCAGATTGCCAATGCAGATACGATTGCGGATACATTAGTTGATCTCGGAATTATGGAAGGTTCATCACCAATTTTATCATTTTTACACACTGAAGATGGCAATAAAGTTCTGGATTTAGCGTATAAAATTACCAGTGTTCAAAAAAGTGCTAACACAATTAAAACCGCGACAGATCGAGCAGCAAAGGTGGTATTTGCATTAAAAACTTATGCCCGATATGATAATTTTGGAACTCTCGTTGAAGCGAATGTTGTTGAGGGAATCGAAACGGTGTTAACGCTGTATCAAAATCAGATTAAGCACGGGATCGAAGTGATCCGAAACTATCCTGATTCTATGCCTTCGATTTTATGTTATCCTGATGAGCTAAATCAAGTGTGGACAAATCTAGTTCATAATGCCTTACAAGCGATGAATTATCAAGGGAAGTTAACGATTGATGTTAGAGATGAAAGCCAAAACCTAGTGATTCATATTACTGACAGTGGTGATGGAATTCCCCCGGAAATTCAATCCAGAATTTTTGATCCCTTCTTTACAACAAAACCCGCAGGTCAAGGAAGTGGCTTGGGCTTAGACATCGTTCAAAAAATTATTACAAAACATCAAGGTAAAATAGAGGTTAAATCGGTTCCGGGTGAAACCACATTTACCGTCTTGTTACCCATGCAGAGTTAATCACAATATCTAGATTTAGAATTGAACGAATTGCATGGTATCCTATAATCTGTAATGTGCTTTTCGAGATGAGCCACTTGCTATTCCCCGTTTGAATTGAGTTTTGTTCTTAGATTAAAATCCTAATTCTACTGAGGTTAGCTCTAATGTCTAAGCCCATCATTTTATGTGTCGATGATGAATCTGTTGTTTTAGAT
>CAZNCM010000362.1:0-3610 GCA_964571155.1 uncultured Lyngbya sp.
TTGAACGTTTAGATAATGTTTTCCACAACACCAACGAAGTTACAGACCGAGTACCCTTTCCTTTGTTGGGGGTAATTCCGGCGAGTAATGAAGCGTTAATGCTTCCCGCCGCGACAATGCCTCGGGTAGCGGTTTCGACAGCCCGAACCTACGAACCCAGTTGTACCCCGTTTCAAGAGGCGTTTCGTTCCCTCAATGCCAATCTTCGCCTGTTGGACCCGGAAAGTCCGGTTCGTTCCTGCGTGATTAGTTCCGCGACTCCAGCCGATGGTAAGTCAACTGTCGCGATGAACCTGGCGATGGGCGCCGCAGCGATGGGACAGCGGGTGCTGTTGGTGGATGCGGACTTGCGTCAACCGAAAGTGCATCGGATGTTGCAACTGTCTAATGATTTGGGGTTGAGTGATGCGTTGATTCAAAATTTGCAGGTTGAGGAGGTTGTTCAACAAACCCTCGGCGATGAGAATTTCTTCGTGTTAACTGCGGGTCAACCCATTGCGGACCCCACTCGGCTGTTATCTTCGCGGATAATGCAGGAGTTTATGGGTAAGTTGGCGGAGAAGTTTGATTTGGTTATTTACGACACGGCACCGCTGTTAGGGTTGGCGGATGCAAATCTATTAGCACCTCATACAAACGGGTTAATGATGGTGGTTGGTGTCGGGAAGACTGACCGGGCCGCGGTTGATTTAGCGCTGCGAGAACTACAAATGGCGGGTGTTCCGGTGTTAGGAATGGTTGCCAACGGAGATAAGCAAGAACGCAAATATTACGCCGCTTACTATTAAGTTCTAAAAACGGTTATTGGGACAGATAAACTCACCACAAAGGCACAAAGTCACCAAGATGTTATTTCTTAGTGTCTCTGTGTCTTCGGGGTTTATTTGAGCTTTTTAACTGTGGGATAACTGCTGTTAGCAATTAAATTCCAGTTTAAAATCAGGTCATTAGAATCAACTGCAAGTTCAACCCCATGATTCAATTCTGCTTTTTGTAGCGTTTCCCAAACGTCACGAATTTGAATCATCTCAGCAGCAGTATTGGGGTTGTCTGCGGAAAAAGAAATAATGAGAAGTTCAGCCGTTGGGGTTTGTTTGAGAAAAGACCATTCTTTTTCTTGCAGAGATAGAGTTATCGAACTCGAAGTAACAGCTTTAACAACAACTTGAACTTCCGGTAAATTCTCTCCACGACAACACCAGTCAAAGGCTTTTAAGTTGCCCACAATAATATTATCATAGCCAAGCTGTTGATACAAGCTTTTCGCCCATTCTTTTGGGGAGGTTATCTCTAAACTGGCTGCTTCTGAACTCTCAGAAGTCGATAAACTGCAAATTCTCAACTCATCTAAAAGCGGGTGTATTTGAGTCGGTTCGGTATCAATTAAATTCGCCAGGGGAAGTAAGTTCTCCAAGCCAAACTCGCCGAAATGATGGTTCAAGCTTTCTGTTAAATAAGATAGCATAATCTGGCGATTCGGATGACCGAGAATGTAAAAGGTATTTTGTTCGGAATCAAAATAATCCGTTCCCGGTACGTCCGACGCAATTGGCAATTCATCGGGGAGAAATAAGTTAACGCTAATTTGACTTGCGGGTTGAACTTGAACTTGGGTTAAAAAGTTGCTATCGCAGATAAACTCTATATCCTGTTCGTGAACGAATAACCGCTTTAATCCTTCTAAAAATTGGGTTGAATTGAGGGTAAATTGCCACTGTTGACACCACTGCAAACTTTGAGAATTTGTTGGATTAATCGTTGGATTCACATTAACGGGTTGTTCGCCAATATCTCGCAGCAAAGAAAGACTTCCGCTTCGTTTGGCTAATTTGGGTGAAATTTGAGGGTTAAGAATGCGTTTGGGTTCAATATAGTCTTTTCGCCAAGGTGCATCGGGAATTAAAATTTTTGTTGCTTCACGCAAGGTATTTGCTGCTGTTAACAACAAAATATTATCAACGACTTTTTCCTCTAAATCTAGCTGTAATTCTAGCCGCTTTAACACCTGAATTACAGAGTTAATATCTTCTGGGTTTAGAGAATTATCGTGGTATTCTTCCCCGAGTTCTTCAATAAAATCTTGGTAATCTTCTACCGTTGGGGATTGACGTTGACCCAAAAGTTGATAAACTTCTCCAATTTGATGAGAAAAAGAAATGGTAATTCGACGTTTCCCAAAAAATGAAACACTTTCAGTAAACACGTTATAGGGTTTCCAAAACGTTTGACTGGACTCATCCCACAAACAGCAACACCATTCAAAACGTTCTCGAATCTTCTGGCGTTGTTCCTCTGTTGTTTGGCGGTTATCAACAAAATTATCGTAGAGATACTGATAAATTGAACGCACAGAGTTAAGAACAATTTCGGTTTGTTCGGTTGTGGGTTCGCCGAGATTTTCCCAGGTTTGAATCACCGCTTCAAAATGGTTGAGAACTTCTGGGGATGAAAGGGGAACAAATCCCAGTTTTTGCAGAATATTTTGAGTCTGTATCTTTGAAACTGGAAAAATAGGCTTCTGACTCGCCACCAAACAAGCCTCATCAACCCAACCCACTTCATCGGCTTTGTACAGTCGATTTTCTGGAGAAATTGCAGCCGGATAATTGTGTAGAAATTCGGGATTTCGTTCAACCGCTAACCAGGCTTTTTCTCGCAAGGCTTCCGCTAGAGTTTTACTTCCATTATTGACTCGATAATCGAGAATATTGCTATTTTTAACAATGTATGAGTATATTTCTAATACAGCATCTCGAACCCCATCCCCTCCCAAACGGGTGGCGGTTTGGATAAGCTGTTCAATACAGGCGAATATATCCTCAGCATTGGGACTATCCTGCATTCCCAGTTGAGAGAAAAACTTCAGCCAATTTTCAAGTCCTTCCGAATAAAACTCGATATCGGGAAATATCGCTTGATTTCCTAAAATTGTTTTGACAATTTCTCGATCTGGATGGTAGATTATACTAGGCGATCGCAATCGTCCATCGTTACACCGAACTAAACGCGCTTTTTTGATTTTATCTTGCAGTTTATCAAAGTCATTAGGATTTTCTTGCAACTCCGATTTAACGCTGTTTAAATTATCTCGAACCCACGCCAAAGCCATCAACTGTTCTTCGTCGGAAAGGTAGGGATATTCTCGCAGCAAACAGTCTTGAATAAAGGTAATTTTATCCAAAACAGGAACTTTCAAAAGTTGGAAGAATGTCAGCCATTTTGTTTTAACGTTTCCCAACTTCAAAAGTTTAAGTTCACCGCCAATTTCCGTGGGTTGATAGCCATTTTTGGGAAGATAAACGGGTTCGTCGGTTAAGTTGACAACCTCATCCGCAACGGTGAGATAAATGGGAAGTTGACGCAACTTTTCCAAACGTTCTTCATCGTATTTGTTATCACCCGTCAGCCATTTTTTATCCGCCAAAAAGTCCAGCAATACCTGACAATGTTCGGGATGGTAGGGAGGAAGTCCCGGTTTATAATAAAAGTGAATACTATCCACTACATCCAAACCTGTTACAAAGCAAACCAGTTGATTATACTGTTTTTTTGCAAAATCTGTAATTGCTTTTTGCAGGTTTGGCGATGCGTTAACGATTTTTACGCCAAA
>CAZNCM010000362.1:3676-5288 GCA_964571155.1 uncultured Lyngbya sp.
CGTTTGCTGACTGATATTTCCCGAAATTGAATTATCGTAAATTAGCGGTGTTGTCTCCGAACCTCCCCGATAAAGTTTTCCATCTGTTGCGGGAACGAGAGGAATTGTTTTCAGTTTTTCTTGAACCTCAGTATTCAATTTTTGGTCTCCAGTCGGGAAGTAATGTGTAAAATACTGATAAATTTTCGTTAGCCATTCTGTATTCGGAAGTTCAGTATTATCAGAATTCCAAGCTAAACCCTCAGTATCTTTATTTTCTAAAATCATAGCTAGTATAACCGCAACTTCTAAAGGAGTCATTTCCGAAACTCCTTCGTGTCTTGCTGAGACTATTCCTGACAAATTCGGATGAAGAAACCATTCGGGATAACTTGCAAAAATTTCTCGAACTAAGTTGACAGAATGATTGTCAATGTAAAGACAAGAATTGTTAATATAAAGCCTTCCAATTGCATTATATCCAAACACTTCTAACTTGTTATTCGCCAAAACCGCCAACGGTAAACCCCGCAAATCTCGATGATTATCACTGACACAATATCGAAGTAAATGGTAAATCCAATCCAACCGCTTTAAACAGGGTTTGGGAGCATCTTTTAACTCGACATTAAATCCAGAGTTTTGTATCAAATGCTGTCGCAAGTCTGCGGGCGAATAGGGTTTTATTTGGCAATTTAAAGCTTTAAATTGTGAAAGAATCCCTTGGGGTAATTCTGGTTGAGCAATATCAATTTTCTCAACTCGTAGCGGTTCTAATAACTGTGTATACCAATCTCCCGTTAACGTTTTAATTGTATTCGGACAAACCCAACGGGTGCTTGAAATTACCTTAATATTGTCTTGAATTTCAAGTTCCGTATGTTCAACCGCAGAACGAACGACGGGTTTACAATAAAGAAGCTGAATGATAAACTGATTTAGATGTTCTAAAGCTTTGCTGGTTGTAATTTTTTTAATCGGCCAAAGTTGATAATATTCTTGAGGATTATACTGTCCTAAATCTTCGACCAAATCTGCAATTAAATTTGCACAAGCGTGGGAAACAACGTGGCGAACTAACAACTGATTCCAAATCGCTCGCGGACGGTCTTTTCCGGTTTGTCCGAGGTCGCTGCTGAGGTTATCTCGGGAACTATTTAAGTTAAAAAATCCGTTGATATGTATCGGAAACTCCGTCTCTAAAGGAAGCGGTAAAAAGCAATAAACTCGCCCCCGAATGGGTTGTGCTTTTTCCCCCTGACAAGAGGTAGAAATACGAGCCGCAGCACCCGCCCAAGGTAACACTTTCTCCCTGCTTTCATACATGGCGGTGATGACGTTTGCGAGTTTTTCGCCCCTATCAATTCTAATCACTTGAGCAACCCGCCAAATTGATGTTATTGTTTGGGTTAAACTAACGGTTTCGATTTCGTGACGGTAGGAAATATTAGCCAAATATTCTTGACTGCGACAGCGTTCTATTAGGTAATTAAAATCCTCGGGAATTGCATTGAGAATGGTTTGACGTGCTTCTTGAACCACCTGATCATTTTTAGTTGTGATTCTTAAAATTTCCTCCCGTGTTCCATCGCTATCGGCTGGAATTTCATAAACATGAATAGACTGAACCGAC
>CAZNCM010000362.1:5345-5554 GCA_964571155.1 uncultured Lyngbya sp.
TTGAGAAACAACAACAATTCTTCGCCGCAGGCGATTAATTCCTCCAAAAGTTCTTTAACATTTAACTCTGTAAATGCTTGCTTGCGAATTTCGCTTTCTTTCGCCTGTTCTTCGGTTCTCAGCGGTAAACGAAATAACGTTCCTTGAAAATCTTCGCTATTTTTTGCGAGTCCTCCCGCTTCGTAAACTTTTAGAAAATCGGGATATTT
>CAZNCM010000362.1:5587-5851 GCA_964571155.1 uncultured Lyngbya sp.
GGTCAAAAAATATTAGGCGATTTCGAGAGATAAAACTCGGATAGTCGGTAACGTGATAAACGGCGTTAAACCCGACACCAAACCGTCCCGTTTTTTGTAAATCTTGTGCTTTTTCGCTCTGTCCCAAACTGCGAATACTGTTAAAATCTCGCTCTGTAAATGTGCTATTATTGTAAACGAGCATGGCAGGCCCTAACAGTTTTACCATTCGTTCGTCGGGGAGGTTAGATGCTAAATGCGTACGCCAGTCTAATGTAATTTCAA
>CAZNCM010000363.1:0-1841 GCA_964571155.1 uncultured Lyngbya sp.
TCTAGACTATGGCGATCGCCAACATAACGCCAATGCCAGGGTTCATAACTCACCCCTTGAGGATTGTCTTGAGGAAAGGATAACTCAAAACTGTAAAAAGCGGCATTCTCAGATAACCACTCGAAGGCTTTTGTCTCCTCAAAGGTGACTTCCAGATGAGTATCCGGATAGTTCCCATCCCCAATATCAATGGCGTAACCCGTATGATGTTCACTATAGCCGGGAGGGGCGCTAACTTCGGCGCGTGTGCTGGCATTTTGTCCCCGTTGGGCTTTCACTTCAAAAAATAGATATTCTTGATCTTGAATATTGCGAAATCCAGATATTGCCACTAAACGTATATTCTCTCGGCGGGCGGCGTCTACCATGGTTAAATAAGCTTGAGCGGCCGCTGGACGTAATTTGATGCTACCATCTCCGGTAATACTTTTGAGTTGGTCTACAGAGGCTTCTTCGTAGGGAAGATGGCCGAGTAAGTCTTCTGAGGGGTTTTCACCGGAAGTGACTTCTAGGGTTGGGGCTTGATCTTCGACTGGAGAATCACTCGCAGAGGATGAAGGTTCTATAGAAACAACGGTTGGGTTGTCTGGGGCGGAGGGAGTGGATGAGGAAGTGGGGGTCTGTCGAAGCAGAATTCCAAATTGATAATTGAGGACAAGGCTAAGACCAAAGGCTGCAATACCAAGTCCGAGTAACTTCCAAAATAGGTTCTTTCGCTGCGACTGGCTAGCCGTTGAGGGTTCAGTCTCGTGAGGATCTCGAATGGCCTCCGGGATGTCTTCTGCAACCATTTCTGAGACGGGTTGTGTATTTTCGGGCAGACTTGCATTATTCAACTGCTTCACTCCTGCTTTTCATCAAAGCACCACTTATCGATTTTAGACCGTGAGTTGAAGATTATCAGCATTAAGTTAACGATTCCTGCTTAACATCTGATTTAACTTGTGAGGTTTGACTCGTGACACGGCGATCGCACCCGATCAGTGTAACTCTAAAACTGTTTTTTTCGGGTCTAATCTCAAGTGGATATAATTTTTACCTTTTGAGTTTACACAGAGATGAGTTGTTTTTCCGGCCAATTCTGGATTTTGGCTAATCTCTAAGGTCTGACAATTCAAGATGAGTAAATTCCAAGTAATCTGGGTTATTAAATCTCAAAAAATAGTCAATATAAATTCATTTTATGGATTAAAATAAATTGTTTTTTATGTTTAAATAAAATTAAGTTTATAATCACAAATCTTATAAAAAGCTGATCTTTTAAGTTAACTTATTAAACTTGATTATGATCAAACTCAACAGCAATCAATTCTCATCTCTACTCTCATGACTCAACTTTTACAACTCTATCAATGGTTAATTGGCGGAGTCCTATTGGGATGGATTCTTCGACGTTTTTTACCTGCCTTTGTTCCGGTTTGGATAGGAAAGTTTTTATTTTGGGTTGGGGTTCCGATTGGCATTTTTGTTTTTTTACGTCAAGCAGATTTATCGGGAGAAATCTGGTTAGCCCCTGTGGTAGCGTGGATCGCTATTTTATTGGGTGGAAGTTTGGCTTGGGTTTGGATCAGTCGAAAACAGGGTAATTTTCATTTTAATGAATCTTGGAGTCGCCCGACGCAAGGGAGTTTTATCTTAAGTTCAATGGTGGGAAATACAGGTTATATTGGGTTTCCAATTATCTTATCATTGGTTGGGCCGCAATACTTCGGTTGGGCGGTATTTTATGATGGTTTGGGTTCTGCGATTGGGGCTTATGGGTTGGGGGTTTTATTAGCGGCGAGGTTTGGTTTAGAGACTCAAAATATTCTCGCTTTGATGACAGTAATGTTCAAAAATCC
>CAZNCM010000363.1:1901-5849 GCA_964571155.1 uncultured Lyngbya sp.
TGTGGAGTTTGGGGTTTAGCTTGTTATCTCGTGATGTAATTTTACCCGATATAGTTGAACAAATTTTACAAATCATGGCTTGGGGGATGATTGCTTTATCGTTGATTTTGATGGGTATGCGGTTGAGTCAGCTTTCCTCTTGGCGTTATTTTAAACAAGCTTCTGTTAGTCTTATGATTAAGATGTTGATTGTTCCGTTAGTTATCGGGACGATTCTCTCTATTCTGGGATTTGGGGGTTCTCCGCTCTTAGTTATGGTATTATTAATGGCAACTCCTCCTGCTTTTGCAACGTTGGTATTAGCCGAAGCATTTAATCTAGATCGGGAGTTAACGGTTACGACTCTCGCGATGGGTTCTGGGGCTTTATTAGTGATGCTACCGTTTTGGTTGTGGGTGTTTGGCTAGTTCAGCCCCGATTAACCTCATAAACACTAAAGCTTGAGGCGTTCTTACCCCAAGCTTCAGTTATGCTCAAACTTAATTTAAAGTTTTTAGGTCTTGCTTAATACCCCCAAGGGAATTCGAATCCGTGAAAGGGAGGTGTCCTAGGCCTCTAGACGATGGGGGCAAGTTGTGTGTCCAGCATTCTTCGCCTTTCACCTTTACTACTATAAATAAAATATTTTGCTCTGTCAACCCCAAGCTTCAATTTTTTTTTAGACTAATGGGGAAATTCGCTAAAACTTCCTTTACAGTAGGCTTCTAGGATTTTAACGCAGTTGACAATGGCGCCTAAATGGGCGATTTCATAGCCGTGAGTATTTTGAGTGGGGAAGCCTAAACAAGCCGCTCTGGCTACATGACCCATTTTCATCGCAATAGACGCATCACTTCCAAAACCACTGAGAAGGGTTAACTGGAGGGGAATATCTACCGCTTTTGCGGCTTGGCGTAGTTCTCCATTCAAGCCTTCATCATAAATTCCGTAGGCATCTTGAGACAACAAAACCGGGGCTTCGCCGTCTACAACGGGATATTCGGGCGCCAACGGACAAATTTCTAAGGCGATTAACGCTTCTAAGGGTTGGCGTTGAGTAAAGTATAACGCCCCAATTGCGCCGACTTCTTCTTTAGCTGAGGCGACTAAATAAATATCAAAAGGCGGATTTTTTACGGTTTCTGCTAACATCAATAAAATTGCAATGGAGGCTTTATTGTCTAGGGTATAGCTGCCAATATAATCTTTGATTCTAATCGGTTTTTTGCGATGTTTCCCGACAACAACCCGGCTTCCGGGGCGAATTCCTGCGGCTTCTAATTCTTCGAGAGTACATTTGGTTTCGATCCAAACATTTTCCCACTTTAACGCTTTGTTTTCTTGCTGAACTTTTTGCGGAGATTCGTGAGAAATATGACGAGAACCAAAACTCAAAATACCCGGAATGGTTTGATGATCTCCGAGTAAGTCAACGACACCTTCTCCATACACCCAAGGAAAAGAACCGCCTAATTTACGAACTTCGACTTTTCCGGCGACTCCGACTGTTTTAACAATCGCCCCAATTTCGTCTTTATGGGCGGTAATTGCGATCGCCCGTTGGCTATCTTGACCCACAATTTTAGCGATAATATTATCGGCGTGATCGCGCCAAACTTCAACGCCCAAATGTTGAAAGCGTTCAATTAAAGCTTGATTGATTTCACATTCTGCCCCACTGGGAGAATGATTAAAAACTAAATCTTCTATCGTCTTAAATAGGTGATCGAAATCCCACATATATTAATCAAGTTTGTCGTTGTGCGTTAACCGATTTTAAAGATTAAAATTCCAGAAAAAAATTCCATTAAAATCGAGTTTTTTATGAAGCTTGAACACCTATCTGTTCACTCTAAAAATGACTAAACGAGAACCTATTGCTGAGTTGAAAATTATGGGAGTTAGAGTGGTCTAACTTTTTGTTCAGTTTCTCAGCGACAATAAAAATCGCGATTAGGAAAAATACCACATAAGGTAAAACCAGAATTCGACTTAGCGATCGCAGACGACGACGGTTAAACATTTATCCTTCAATTTATCACAACTCTATTTTTATGAGGATAACAACTTAATCGCTAGCATTTCCACTCTCTTGAGTCTGATTTTGGGCTTGTAAAACTTCTTGGGCGGAAATTCCATCACCTTGAAATCCAAAATACCACAAAGCAGAAGCGGCTTCGGCGCGAGTGACAGGTTTTTTGGGTTGAAATAATGTTGTAAACCCAAACACTCGACGAATATTAGCGTTGTCACCGTTATCAAAATCGGCTAGAATTGCCCGCAATGAATTCGAGTCAATTTTAGCGGTATCTTGGAAACCCCACCGTTCCTGAACAGCATCTACAGTGGCCTTGGGTAACGCCTGACGGGTATCTAACGGAACTTTCCACAAAATCAGATCTTCGCGGGGGAGGGGGGCATCTGGGCGAAATTGAACCGCAGCACTATCTCCTGACAATGAACTAGAGATTAAACCCGCTTCAGCTAGCCCTTGTATTTCGGGAAAATAAGGATGGGTTGTCGGGACATCGGTAAAGACAGGTTGATCGGAAGGAACTCCCAGACGAATTTGTTTGGCGGGTGTATTGGCGTAAAAGTTATTATTGGCATTGACTAACCAGCGCGCAAACTCGCCCCGAGTAATGGTACTGTTGGGATTGGCAATGATTTGATCGCTGTTAGTTGCGTTGGTTGTCCGTCCGGGTGAGGACTGTAATACCCCTAATTTTGAGACATCACTGACAAATTCTCGCAATTCTTGCGGTACCGAGTCGAGTGTGGGAGAGGAAGTTGAGGGTGTGGGAGAGGGTGTGGGTGTTGGGGAAGCGCTAGGAGTCGGAGAAATGGTGACAGTGGGCGAATTGCTGGGAGTGGGTTCAGTTGTCGGTGTGTCGTTCGATGTCAGAGGAGGAGGAGGAGGAAGGGGAATGGTTGAAATAGATTTATCGCTGTCAGTGTTTTTGGCAATATTTTCATTTTCGCTCTCTTGAATATAACGAATTTTAAAGTCGGTTTCGGTGCTGGAAATTGAATTGGGTTTGAGGGAAAGAGTGACTTGTAGGTTATCTTTACGGGCGATTAATGAACCTTCCCCCTCGGAATTTGAACGTTCAATAATTTGCCAATCTTGGGCTGTAAATTCTCGTTGATAATAGTTTTCGACTAAGTTAATCGGATCGCTGGTTTTCCAATAGGTGATCACATCGACGTCTGTCTCTTTTTCGGAGGCGGTAACATCCCCCAGTTTTGCATTTGGATATAGGGGAATTTGTGACGGAAAATTTTCAGGGAGTTGAACAAAGGTTGAGTCTGTATTTTTAGAGTTGGACTGACCAAATGGGGGATTACTTTGCAGTTGAGGATCGGGTTTAAATGCTTCTTCGAGTGAAGAATTGGCACAGGCGTTTAAAGAAGCGATCGCGATCGCGCTTACAGCTATCTGAACGAAACGTTTCACGGGTTTATGGGTGAGGTTGAGGAGAGAACAAAGTTGAGATTTTGAGTGAGTTTTGACAACCTAAGCAAAGTCTATTTGCTTAACTATAAACTTCACTTTGATTATACCGGAACGCTGACCGGAACTCCATTTTCTTGGGTCGAAAGCTTCAAAATATAAGGAACGGCTTTTTTCACCCAAACATTTAAGGGAGTGTAGGACGCTGCATCTTCACCGTAGCAAACTTCCAGCATATCGGTGTGAATAATTCCCGGACTCAAAGGAATAGCAGCTAAACCGGGAGGTAACTCTTGGGCGAGGGCTTGCGTCAATCCTTCAATTGCCCATTTTGATGCACAATAGGGGGCGACTTGCGGCGAGGTTGAACGTCCCCAACCGGAACTTAAGTTAATCACAATTCCCTGTTTTCTGGCAATCATTGCGGGTAAAACATGACGAATTACGTGGGTAACTCCTTTAATATTAACATCAATCAGTTGGGAAAATTCTTCACTAGGAACTTCCCAAAGTGG
>CAZNCM010000364.1:0-1670 GCA_964571155.1 uncultured Lyngbya sp.
CGGAAGCGTCAATATTGTCGGGGAAACGGTGGGGTTAGTGGATGCAAAAGTTGATGTTTCTGGAGTCAATGGTGGAGGTACCGTCAGAATAGGGGGAGATCAGCGAGGAAGTGGGTTAATTCCGAATGCCAATTCTACTTTTATTAATCGTAATTCTTCGATTTTAGCCAATGCAGAAGTCGAGGGAAATGCCGGACAGATTATTATTTGGTCAGACCAAGACACTCGATTTTTTGGGGAGATTAACGCCCAGAGTATGACCGGAAATGGTGGGTTTGCAGAAATTTCTAGTTATGGGAATTTAACGGTTGAAGGGGATGTTGATTTGCGGGGGGCGAATGGAAGTGTTGGCACCTTATTATTAGATCCGCTTAATATTACGATTGTCGATGGCAATGAAACAATAGAAAATGAAAATTCTCTGCAAGATAATCAGATTTTAGCGGAGAATAATCCCTCAGAGTTTACGATTTCTGAAACCCGTTTAGAACAAATTGGAGAAACTGCCGATATTATTTTAGAAGCGCGAGATAATATTACAATTAATGATCTCGAAGACAATCAACTCAATTTCCAAGCCTCTAGCGGATCGGTGACGTTTACAGCAGATGCAGATGGAGATGGAAAAGGATCATTTTTAATGAGTCCTGACGATACTTTAGAAACCGCAGGCGGAAATATTTTAATTACAGGAATTGATCTAACGATTGGTGATCTGTCTACCAATGGCGGTAATATTTCTCTGAGTTCGAGTATGAATGGAGAGATTGAAACAGGTCAGCTTTCAACAACTAATTCTTTGGGTGAGGGTGGAAATATTACGATTACCACCAATCAAGGTGAAATTTTAACCGCAGATTTACAAACGAGTGGTTTAAATAATAGTGGGGATATCATTCTTAATAGTGGTGGGAATCTTACCACAGGTAAACTTTCGACTCAAGCTTTGAATTCTACTGCGGGTCAAGCGGGTGAGGTGACTGTGAATGCAGTTGAAAATATTCAAATTGATTTAATTAATAGTTCGGGTTCACAACAAGCCGGAAATATTAGGATTAATAGTGAAGAAGGGAACATCGATTTTTTATCAGATTCTTATAGTTTAGATGCGACTTCGGCCGAGGGTAGTGGAGGAAATATTGAGATTAGTACCCCTCAAAGACTGAGTTTAAATTCAGTTAATGCTAAAGGAAGAACCGCAGGCGGTGATATTAATTTAGAAGCTGAAGTTGAAATCGAAGCCGAGACAATTCGCACAGGTGGCTTTGAAAATAGTAACCTAACTTTAGGAGAAACAACAGCCCGTTCAACTGGAGATATTACCCTCACCAGTGATGAGATTAATCTAACAAGTTTAGTAGAAGGAACCGGAAATTTAATTCTTCAACCCGCAACAAATGCCCAGGACATTGTGATTGGTAATTCGGATAGTAATTCCGGCTTAACGATGGATTTAACAACCGATGAAATCACAACGCTGCAAGATGGTTTCACTCAAATTACTATTGGAAGACCTGACAGTACAGGTAGCATTTATATTCGTGGAAACTCAACGTTTCAAGACCCGACGTTGATTCAATCTCCTTTGGGTCGAATTAATATGGGAACGACTTCATCGGGGAGTCCTTATACATTGACAGGTGTAGATAATGCCAGTTTGACTTTAAACG
>CAZNCM010000364.1:1680-5835 GCA_964571155.1 uncultured Lyngbya sp.
GCTTTGAATGATATTACTTTAGGAAATCTAAGAACGAATGGTCAAGATATTACCATTACCAGTCAGTCAGGGCGCATTATTGCCCAACAAATTCAAAATACAGGAAACCCACAAGCAACAATACAATTAACCGCAGATGAGATCGATTTAGTGGGGGGAAATAACTCAATTATGGGTCGGGGGTTTCTACTATTACAGCCCTACAATAACCGTCAAGCGATTACACTCGGAAATGATGCCAATACTGAAGCTTTAGAATTGAGTGAATCAGATTTGAATGCCCTCGGAAATGGGTTTGAATTAATTACGATTGGTCGTTCAAATACCAGTAGTCCCCTAACCATAGCAGGAGATATTACGTTTCGTGATCCAGTCCGATTGCGATCGCCAAATTTTCCCGGTTTTGTGGTTGCCCAAGGAACAATTACTGGAGTTGATAATGCGGCGATTCAAATCGAAGCGGATGGCAATTTATTCTTAGGTAATATTAACACAACAGGTCAAAGTTTACAACTCACCAGTATTAGCGGTCAAATTACTAGCGGAAATTTACAATCGAGTGGTGAAATTAATTTGCAAGCCGGAGAAGCAATTGAAACCGGAAACATCCGCATCTCCTCAAACTCTGCCTCCAATTCATCTCTACAAAATCCTCAAGTGAATCTTGTTAGTCAAGGCAGCGATGTGATAGTTCAAGGAAATATTATTACAAATCAAAATAGTAATCTAACCGGAGTTAATATTCAAGCCCAAAATAAAATTCAAACCAATAATATTACTTCCAGTCAAGAGATTCGCCTCACCAGTGAACAGGGTGAAATTGTGACCGGAAATCTCAGTTCATCAGCCCCTGAAAATGCAGGAAATATTACAATTCAGTCAGGAGATCGGATTACAACCGGAACCCTAGAAGCCAGTTCAACCGAGGGAAATGGAGGCAATATCCGCTTAGTTTCTCCCAATGATATTGAAGTCACTTCGATTAACACAGAAGCCGCCCAAACCGGAGGAAATATTGAAATTAGTACCCAGCAGTTTTTTCGGGCGACAGGAACCTTTCAAGCTGCAAATCAAGTTGAAGCAAGTTTATCTGCGGTTGGGTCTAGCGAAGGGGGAAACATCATTATTCCCTCATCTGCAAACAGTAGTTTTGAAATCGGAGATGCAACTTTAAATGGTACAGCCGGGGCGATTACTAATGGAGAAATAACCACTTTTCCTCCTTCCAGCAACTCTGCAAATCCGCCTCAAAAACCAGAGTCTAATGAAGATAATCTAGAAACCGAAAGTCCAAATCAATCCCCAGATAATCAAGAACCCGTAATTCAAGACAATGAAGTAGAACCTACAACTGAAAATCCATCTACACCTTCAGAAATCGGTGAAGTTCCAGTCAGTGAAAATGTAGATTCACAGACAGAAACGATCACAGAGGAGAATTTAGGAAATAATGAAGAATTATCCCAAGACATTGAAAATATTCCCATTCAACTCGAAGGAACAACCATTTCTAACGATCAAGTCGCGACTTCTACATTCTCCTCATCCGTCTTACAAATTGATTTATTTCGCGGTCAAGAATTTATTAAATATTTTGGTGAAAATATCAACAAAAATCCCGTCAGTGATCAAAGTATTCGTCAGACCCTGAGTGATATTACCAAACTCACCGGACACAAACCTGCAATTGTTTATGTTTCAGTACAAGCCAATCAACTTGAAATTCGCTTAGTTTTACCCGATGGTCAACCTTTATTTAAAAGTACCCAAATTCAACGAGAAGAACTGTTACAAGTCGTGCGAGAATTTAACAATCAAATTCGGACTCCCAGTAGTCTGAGTGATACTGAATATCAGGTCAATGGAAAGAAACTCTATGATTGGTTAATTTTACCCTTAAAAACAGAGTTAGAAAAACATCAAGTCAAGACTCTAATTTTTTCTATGGATGCGGGCTTAAGAACTTTACCCATTGCAGCATTATACGACGGTGAAAAATTTCTTTTAGAAGACTACAGTTTAGCGTTAATTCCGAGCTTGAGTTTAACCGATACCAGTTATGTTAATCTCAAAAACTCTAAAATTCTAGCAATGGGCGCCTCCAAATTTTCTGACCCCGCCCAAGAACCTTTACCTGCGGTTCCCATCGAACTCAGTTTAATTATGCAGGAAGATCAATGGTCAGGTCAATCTTTTCTCAATGAAGAATTTACAATTGATAACCTCACGACCCAACGCAAGCAAAAACAATTTGAGATTATTCATTTAGCCACTCACGGAGAGTTTTTAGCCGGAGGTGCAAACCGTTCTTATATTCAATTTTGGGATCAAAAGTTATGGTTAAATCAACTGCGTCAGTTACGCTTAGATCAACCCCCCGTCGAACTTTTAGTGTTGAGCGCTTGTACAACCGCAGTTGGAGATGAAGATGCAGAATTGGGTTTTGCAGGACTCGCCATCCAAGCCGGAGTGAAGTCAGCCCTCGCCAGTTTGTGGTATGTCAGTGATGCAGGAACGTTGGGGTTGATGAGTACGTTTTATGATGCGTTATTACATAGTCCGATTAAAGCAGAAGCCCTCAGACAAGCTCAACTGGCGATGTTACAGGGTAAAGTTCGTTTAGAAGGGGGAAACTTAGTCTATCAGAAAAAGACACTGACTGGAGAAGTGGAGTTACCGCCAGAAATTGCGGTTCGGGGTGATGTTAGTCTCTCTCATCCGTTTTACTGGGCAGGTTTTACCCTGATTGGTAGCCCTTGGTAATCTTTAGTTTAAGGGGGATTGACGTTGCGTGATCAACCTCTCAGCCGCCTGTTTAGCCTGCATTTCATCATCGCCACCACGGTTGCACCCACAGCTAAGATCACCAACTGTTCGGTTAGTTCTTCGGCATCCGGTAAATTAGCCGCCTTCACCAGAGAGAGGATATAGTCAAAAGTCGCCTGTTGATGCTCCAAAGAAACCTGATAGCCTGGATGTTCTGGGTCAACTAACTCCACCGCCGAATTGAGAAAAGCACAACCGCGAAAATCAGGTTGCTCAAAACATTCTTTCAGTGCATCAAAAATCGCTAATACCCGATCTTCGGGTTGAGTTGCCAGGCGTTCTACCGTCTCTTGAAACCAAGTACGCCAAGATTCATCCTGCTGTTGCAACCACGCCGCAATTAACGCATCCTTAGATTTAAAGTGGTTATACAGGGACATTTTAGCGACACCGGACTCCGCGATAATCCGATCAATTCCGACATTCTGCACCCCTTCTTTGTAGAACAGTTCAGATGCCGTTGTCAAAATACGATCGCGAACACAGGAACGAGAGGATGATTTTGTCTTTGGCATAGAATCTGTGTAGACAGGTCTGTATAATCTTATCGTATCCCATTCTTCCCTGAAATGACTAGACAGCCTCCACCCCAAAAGTAATTTCCAAAAAAGACTTGACAATAGACAGACCTGTCTACATAATCATAAATAGACAGACCGTTCTACACAAAGAAGGATTCGTGAAATGAACTCACTCCAGAAAAACTGTATTCCCCAGAGGATTGAAAGCCACCACCTGAGCTTCACAGAAGTTGGTCTGACAGCGATCGCGATCATTACCGTTCTGGTGCTTCAGACTCAGCCTCAAAATTCTCAACTTGGATTCAGTCTCAAACAAAATCTTTCATTTTTAACAGAATTCAAGACTGATTAAATAGCAATTTCTCGCTCAGTTCAACCCGGAAGCGATTGACAATTTCACACTCTGAACTTGATCATTTTTAGGAGAATTGATTATGCTTTGTAAATCCATCATATCTACCCCCAAAAGCCTCAACACATTCTTCAAACTCACTGCTGCAATTGCTTTAATTACGGTTAGTATGATGGGGATTACAACCGAAACCCCTCAAACCTCTTTAAAGCGTAATCAGAACGAAGAAATCAATCTCACTAAACCGGGAAAAGTGACAATTTCTCGTTATCAAATGACAGACTCCACAACAGGTTTCGGGATATCTGTCTCTAAAATTAATTATCAATAATCTCAAACGCCTAAAGAGGGGGTTAAATTCCCTTGTTTTCAACATCCCCCAATCGGACTGAAATCTGACGAATGTAAAATGGAGGAAAACGAAGCTATGTTTTTTCCCTTATTTTAAATTTGGAA
>CAZNCM010000365.1:0-1091 GCA_964571155.1 uncultured Lyngbya sp.
TATGATGAATTTTAATATTATTAACTTTAGGCCCATTTTCCGCAGAAATTGCAATTCCGGTTTCGCAGTCGTGGACGACATTTTCATAAAATTCTATATCTTCTAATACATCTCGCCAAGAGTCTGCATAAAGCCCCTGACGGCGACAATGATGTACATAATTATGATGAACTTTTCCCCGCTTTGCTGTTCCTTTGCAGTCTATTCCTTCTTTAGCACAGTAACAAACTTGATTGTAAGCCACTTCAAAATCTTCAGCACTTCCGATAGTTATTCCTTCGTGGGGGCCGACATTTTTATCGTAGGGATAGCCCGGATGTTCAATTCTCATCTCATTCGTATTGGCATTAATAACAGTATTCCCTAAAACTTGATGTTGATAACAACCTTTCCAAATCGCAATTCCTGATGAAAATGTATTGATCGTTGTGTTATTATAGAAGTCGATATGATGACTATCTCGAACCGTAAATCCAGCATTATGAGAGTTTTTCAGAGTTAAATTTTTAATCAGAATATGATGTTTTCCTTCAATTTGAAATGCCCCCTGATCGCGAGGGAAAGGCGCTTGACCCACAGGCGGGTCAACATAGACATCATCCGCATCAATAATTGCCGTTTCACCGGGATATCCGGCGTAAATAATCCACTGATTTTCTGTTCCTGAATTTTTTGGGTAAATACGTTTAGAAATAGGATAAGTTCCCTCGCGAAGATAAACTTGATCTCCTACGGTTAAGGTTTCAGCCGCTTTTTGAATCGTCGCCCAAGGTTGTTCAAGAGTCCCAGAATTGGCATCGTTTCCCGTGGGAGAAACATAATAAACTTGTTTTTCTGTCGCTGTTGAGGATGAGGTCGTTTTAGCGAGACTGACACCAACTAAAGTGGCAATAGCTTGAATAAATCGACGTCGAGTTGCGGAAGATAGACGGTGGTTCATCTGCAAGTCTTATTTATAAACAGACATTTTTTTTATCATTTTAACATGAGAAATCCCCGCTTCGTTAAAGCGTTCTCCGTCTTGTTCAAATCCGAGATTGAGATATAATTTTTTGATATATTCTTGGGCATGAACTAGCGTTTCTTCAACT
>CAZNCM010000365.1:1101-5817 GCA_964571155.1 uncultured Lyngbya sp.
TTATCTCTAATGCTACCTCCATAAGTTTCCGACCAATTCCTCGTCCTCTGGCTGTCGAAAGCACAGCTAACCGTTCAATTTTAGCCGTTTGAGGAGATAAATACCGAATTCTTGCTGTGCCTACAGGTTGAGAATTGAAGTAAGCCAGTAAATGTTGGGCGGTGTCATCTTTACCATCAAATTCAAGTGCAGGTTCAACCCCTTGTTCAACGCTAAAAACTTGATGTCGGATGGTTCTAATTTTAGTTATTGCTTCCGCATAATCAACAATTATGATCTCTAAATCGCTCATTGTTTCTCCTCTTAATCTAGAGATCTCTCCCCAATATGATCAGAAGGGAGAGAAATATTTTAGAGTATTAAACTTTAAACTTTTGAGCGATCTGTCAGAATTTCATAACCCGTTTCTGTCACTAATACGGTATGTTCAAATTGAGCCGAAAGCGCATTATCAACGGTAACAGCCGTCCATTTATCCGACAAAATGCGAGTAAACCGAGAACCTGCATTTAAAATCGGTTCAATGGCTAACGTCATTCCGGCTTTTAATTTCACATTCGGTAAATCATAAGTGCGAGTATTAAAAACAGAAGGTTCTTCGTGTAAGTTTTCTCCAACACCATGACCTGTAAATTCTTCAACAATCCGAAATCCATTGGCTTCTGCGTGATCTTGAATTGCCCCGGCAATATCGAGTAAACAAGCACCTGCTTTGACTTGTTCAATCCCTTTATAAAGCGTTTCTTCGGCAACTCGAATTAATTTAGCGGCTTCCGGGGTAACTTCATCCACAGCAATTGTAATGCAAGAATCTCCATGAAATCCTTGATAATAAGCCCCAGTATCAACTTTTAAAACATCTCCCGCCCGAATCACTTTACGACGATTGGGAATTCCATGAACCACTTCATTATTAATCGAAGAACAAATTGAACCGGGAAAGCCATAATACCCTTTAAAACTCGGAGTTGCTCCCATTTCTCGAATTCGTTTTTCGGCAATTGCATCTAAATCTGCGGTGGTCATTCCGGGTTGCACCATCGCCGCAATTTCTTTGAGAACGGTTGCAACAATTTTGCTAGATTGTCGCATAATTTCAATTTCTTGAGGCGACTTAATATGAATTCCGCGACGCTTCTTTTTAATCCGGGGGGGTTGAGGAGAAGTGGCTTTGGCGATCAGATTACTCAGAATTTTCATTGTGAATTGAGATCAATGTGAGGTTATTAGAAATAGCGATTGTCTTGATCTAGATTACCTTAAAAGCTAAATTTCGGGTACAACTTTTAAGCTAAAACTCCAACCATGCTGTTCAAAACCGAGGGATTTATAGAACGTATGGGCGCGATCGCGACTAAGATTAGAAGAAAGCGTTACTTTGTAGCATCCGGCTTCTGCACTCAATTTTAAGGCTGTCCGAATCATCGCTTGACCGATACCTTGACTCCGATAAGCCGAAGCCACACTAACGGCATCTAAGACGGCAAATTGATGAAATCCTCGGTGCATCATTGTCGGAACATACAATAAACTAAATGTCCCGACTGCTTTTTCTTCTAACCAAACCAAATAAATTTTATAGTTGGGAATTTGATTGATTTGGTTAAATATTTCTTTGATTTTACCATCGGCAAGCAGAGGTAGATCATCCATTTGGGCATAAAGATCATTAAGTTGCGGTAAATCTTGGTGAGTTGCAACTGTAATTTCTAAGTTTAACTGTTCAGATCGAGTTGAAACCATTCTTCAATCCCTCTCATAATCATATCAATCGCAAATGTTCCAATGATTAACGCAGAAGTTCGTCCCGCAATATCAATATAACGCTGAACAATTGCTTCATTTTGTTGACGAACATAATCATGCAGCCATTTCATTATAATAATTGAAATCACGGTTATCAACAGTGCTATCAGGATTGAAAATGCAGAAAATAGAGGAGATAAACGGCTTCCAGTGATCACACTGGCACTCACGGTTCCTGGCCCAATCATATAAGGCATTGCAATCGTAATGGCTACACCTCGGGGCTGTCCGCGTAGCTGTCCAATCGCTTCACTTCCTCCGAAGAAAAACCGCAAACCAATAATTAAAAAGATGATTCCCCCAAAGATGAGAAAAGATTCAAACCGAACTTGTAGAATTTTTTGGAAAACTGTTTCTCCTGTCCAAGCAAATGTAATAAAAACAATAGCACTAATCAGGGTTCCTCTCAGCAGATAAATAGAAAAGGTTCTTAAATCAAACTTTTGAATCAAATCCATTAAATAGATACTCATCAAAAAGGGGTTGAGTAAAACCAGTAAAAGCGCACTAGAATTAACAATATCCTCGATCATTTTTTGGAAACCTCCTGTTGATGAATTTTACTCTATAAAAAATCGGCGATCGCAATTTTTTGGCTCTGATTGATTTTAATCGCAACTTATCTATTGTTTCATAAACAGGTTATTTTTATCGTGATCTCAATCTCCTTTGTGTTAGCCGATCTCATCAGTCCAGAGAATGCGCTGCTTTTTTTCTGAGAGTTGTGTTAAGATTTATGTAGATTGCTCAAGTCAATCATTTCTGAATTTTCAACACTTTTTGAGCTTTGGATGCTGAATATACCTTCTGATCAGGGTTTTAGAGAATTAACTCCACAGATAGGCAGATTCAGTTCAAAAATTTATTGTCATCATTTTTGACGTTTATTTACATAACACAACAAAATTATGCAAAGAATTAATCCCTTGTTTGTACTCAGGCGAACTTCAACGGTAGTGGCGGTATCAATTTTAACTTTAACGCTGGTTTCCGCCCTGACAGGATTACTGATCGCCATCAACTATCAACCCATTGCAGGGGGGGCTTACCACTCTCTAGAACAAATCACCCAACAGGTAGAATTTGGCTGGTTAGTGCAAGGTTTACACAAGTACGCAGGAAACTTTGTGATTGCGTTAGGCTTAATTCAATTAGTTCTAATGTTTTTAGGACGACAATTTCGCAGCAGTTGGCTAGTCGGTTGGATCAGTGGAATCTTTCTAATATTAGCCTCCATTGGTCTAGACTGGACAGCAATGGCTTTAAGTTGGACTCAAGAAGGATTTTGGCGACTTAAAATTGAGTTAGGAACAATTGAAGCCATTCCCTTTATTGGTTCAACTCTGCGAGAAATTGTTACCGGAGGCGGTGGAATTAATACCTCAACATTGTTGCGACTTTACACTCTCCATAGTTATATTTTATCTTTGGGGGCAATGGGTTTAGCGATCGCACATTTAGTCGGAATACTATTCCAAGATCGACAAGAAAAACAAGCCCAAGAAGAAGAACGTAAGCGCCTCGTCGAAGATAGTTTAAACCGTCTGATCGAAGCCAAAGATAGTTCAGATGCAGCCACTCAAAAAGAATCTGCCTCTCAAACTTAAAATCAGACTAAAGTTAGATTCAGATTCGCTCAAAATCAAAGACAATATCAATCAGTCTATCCGGGATTAAACCCCCGATCTAAAGGTTGAAGTCCTGGCAATGCCTAAACTGATAACTAAGACTTCTCTAATCAGTGATTAAGCTAATTTTAGTTTGATCGCTGATATTTAATTTTAGACTCAGATCACAACCCGTTAAACAATTTTAGGAGGTTAATATGTCCGTATTAGAAGGAACCTGGATGAGTGAATACATCACGACAAATGGCGTCAAACTGCATTATGTGACTCAAGGCGAGGGGCCATTAATGCTGATGTTACATGGGTTTCCTGAATTTTGGTACTCTTGGCGTCATCAAATTCCTGAATTTGCCCAAGATTATCAAGTCGTTGCGTTAGATCTACGGGGTTACAACGAAAGTGACAAACCCAAAGAATTATCCGCTTATAATATGAGGGAATTGATCCAAGATATTCGCGGAGTAATTACAGGTTTAGGATACGACCATTGTATCTTAGTCGGTCACGACTGGGGTGGTGCAATTGCCTGGAATTTTTCCTATACTTACCCGGAAATGGTTGAGAAATTAATTGTGATGAATATTC
Source organism: uncultured Lyngbya sp. (assembly GCA_964571155.1). Taxonomy (GTDB): domain Bacteria; phylum Cyanobacteriota; class Cyanobacteriia; order Cyanobacteriales; family Microcoleaceae; genus Capilliphycus. The sequence continues at coordinate 5,121 of CAZNCM010000365.1, forward strand.
CTCATCCAGCGAAGTTAGGAAATGGATTATGGACAATTGATCAACTCCAAAAAAGTTGGTATGTGTTTTTCTTTCAACTCCCAATTTTACCGGAGTTATTATTACAAGCGGATGATTATCGGGCAATTTCATCTGCTTTTGTGGATATGGCAATTGATAAAAGTGCCTTTCCCAATGACGATTTAGAAGCTTATAAAGATGCGGCTGCTAAACGAGGGGCATTAACGGCTATGGTTAACTATTATCGTAATGTTTTCCCTGCTTTTTTCAATCCTCAAGATCAACCAAAATGGGGTTTATTAACAGTTCCAACGTTAATGATTTGGGGAGAAAATGATGCCGCTTTAGGCAAAGAATTAACTTACGGAACCGAAGAATATGTACAGAATTTCAAAGTTCGTTATATTCCCAACTGTAGCCATTGGGTACAACAAGAACAACCGGAGTTAGTGAATGAATATATGCGAGAATATTTAAGCGAGACTATTTAAAGTCAGGTCAAATCATAGCAGATAAAAGTTAAGTTAAGTTTGAGGAGGTGATCAAATAAGTCTTTATCCTTTTTGTTTCACATATTAAAAGCATTGATACTCGTCTGACTCCCTATGTGAAAAAATAATTCTGTATAGCGTTATTAGAGATGTAAACAGTAGTTATCGCTTGCTAGAAAGCTTCTCATTAAACCCAAAAAAAAGCG
>CAZNCM010000366.1:0-2955 GCA_964571155.1 uncultured Lyngbya sp.
TTTCTGCTTTCAGTGAACAATCCAATAAAGCAAAAAATTGTTGCTTCTGTTCTACAGAAGTTTCATTAACCAGTTGGGGTAGTTTCTCTAGCAATTCATATAAAGCGGTTTGGGAATTATTGCTTGAGGCTAAGATTGCCCCTAAAGGAGTATTAATTTCATGGGCTATACTGGCAAGTAACTGTCCTAACGCTGCCATTTTCTCCGATTGCAATAAATGTTTTTGAGTTTCTTGCACTTGTAATAATGCTTCAGATAACTCCTGATTTTTAGCTTGAAGATTTTGACGCAAATAACGATTGTCTAACTGAATCTGAACTCGGGCTAAGACTTCTTCGAGATAAAAAGGCTTGGTAATATAATCGACTCCCCCCACTTTAAAAGCTTTGACTTTATCAATTGCTGTATTCATCGCACTGATAAAAATCACAGGAATGTCTTGGGTTTTCGGATCAGACTTGAGTTTTTGACACACCTCATAGCCGCTGATTTCTTCCATCATAATATCGAGCAAAATCAGATCGGGGGGAGATGTTTTGATTCCTTGCAGGGCTATCTTTCCACTTGTGGCTGCTCGGACTTTATAGCGTGCTCTCATCAATAATTGTACCATGAGTTGTAAGTTTTCTGGAGTATCATCAATGACTAAAATCTCGGCGGAACAGGAGACGGTTTCTAATGGTGTATTCATATTTTGCCCAAGAATAATCTCATGTTGAAATTCATCGTTTAACCCGGAGACTCAGTTCGGCGGAATCTTCTCTTTAAATTCCACTAGAGTAAAATAAGGTCAATTTTATTAAGTATTTTATTATACGGCAAAACTCTAAAAACAATGGGATTTTGTTTCAATTTTAAAAAATTTTGATGACTTTTGTCTTCTTGACAATTTGATGCTTGGATTTGGATGAACCGAGAACATCAAGACATCGTTCTCAAAATATAAATTAAAACTTAAGAAATGAGTCGGAGTACACCAATTCTGATAGACACCCTTGAGTGTTGTCCCTTTCCGATAATTTTATCTAAACATCAAAATTGATGAAGTATTATTACTTATTTTTCTTTAAAATTATACAACATATACCCGGCATTTTTTTTTTTAAAAAAGCATTATTTTAAAACTTTCTAACGTTATTTAGATACAAAAATTTATGAAGTATTGTTATCGCTTTATTTTCTGAGCAAAGGTTTATACAGAACCAAAAAAATTAATAAAATGTTCATAATGAGCAAATGATTAAGAATCTTCTTAAGAGAATGTTAAAGGGGTTAGAGTAACGAATAGGTGAATTCTGTATATGTAGCAGTCAAATCAACTCTAAGTTTCTCTGTTTAGAGTCTTTATTCCATTGCAATACTACTTTTAACTACTTATTCTAATCTAGATTCTAAATTCTTGTCCAAGCTGCTCAAAATAGAGTATATGCAAGTTTAGAATGCTACTTATGCAAGATTCGGGATATGTTTTTCTCTAGCCTAAACCTTGAACTATCCCTCAAAAAAGAACTTACTACTTTTTGAACACTTACCAATATTCAATATTAGTATTCAGTTCATCCCAGAGCAGCTCTTTGCGAATAAAGTTCAGCACAACGGTTAGCGGTATCAATTCCTCTTTCCAGTTGAAATTGTTGTTTCAGTGTCTTTTATCCCTCCTCTAAACTATGCCCTATTCAATACCTGAAAATTGTTCTGGATGTGGAACCTGTCAACCTGAATGTCCGACCGGTGCCATTCAACAAGTCGAAGGACAACTCTGGATCGATCCAGCCCTCTGTAACCACTGCGAAGGCTACCATAGTGAACCCCAATGCGTAGTTCAATGTCCGATTAGTTGTCCTGTTCCCTCCCAACCCAAAAAAGGACGGTACAAAGCCACTGTCCGAATGCCAACCAGTCCTGATATTTTTCTCAACGCCAAAAATAATCCTTTTGCTTCGTCAATGGTGGTTTGGCAAGCCTGCAACTTACTCACCAGTGCTTCTTTAATCCCCTGGGAAATCAACGATCAAGGTCAACCCTACTATGAACGAACCGTCAAACAAGGAGGAGGATCAATCGTCTTTCGACTCACGAATGATATGGACTCTGAGACTCCGAAGATACTGGCAGATGAGGCGGCATTATCAGCCATCGAAGGAATTGATATTCGCGCCGCTTGTTTGCATCTAATTTATGCCGCTTATGCCACCACCCTAGATCGCCCTTGGGAACAAGAATTTGTGATTAGCGATCGCCAAATCGAACAATATCTCGGACTCGACAAACGCAAAGATCTCAGTAAATCCACGAAATTAACCCTAATCAAAGCCCTCGCCCAACAACCCTGTCAACTACTGACCACCATTGACTGGCCCCAACAAGGCAAAGTCAGAGGGTTCTCCGTCGCTGAAGATCGCCTCTGGCATCTGTTAGGCATCAAACATCACTTTCAAAAAGATACTGAAGGCAACAAATACCTCACAGGTTTAACCTTCACTTTCAAAGCCGGGGCCTGGGCGCAATATTTCCTGAACAAAAACGACTACCGCAAACGTACCGCTTTTTACCAATACGGTACATTGCCCAAGTTCCTACTCAATACCGTAATGAGTATCTGGCAACAACACACCGGCGCCGCCCGGATGATGCTGTGGCTGTTATTCAAAGCCAAAATGGGACGGAAACAGTGCATCACCATTCCCACCCTGATGCGAGTCGCCTATGGAGAGGAAAAGATGTCTCAAGCGGGTCTCCACAGTGAACATCGCAAACGCCTGATTCGCACCTTTGAAAGCGATCTCGAAGTTCTCAACCACTATGGCATCAAAGCCGTATTTGACCCCGCTACCTATGTCCCAGAAATTCAACCCCTGTGGGCAAAACTCGCCGATTTACCTGACGATGCCGAAGAAGCCCTCGATTTTTGGATTAATGATGGGGGTCAAGATCAACGCTTAACCGATTCTAGTC
>CAZNCM010000366.1:2965-4075 GCA_964571155.1 uncultured Lyngbya sp.
ATGAAAGCCCGAATTTCTTGGTTTAATCTTCCCCCCGATTGGGAACAACAACTTGCCAAACTCGACAAGAAAAAAACAAACCGTATCTCTCGCAAAACCCAATCTTCCACCAAAATTGGTTTATCCGCCCACCAAATTGCTAACGCCCGAAAACGTCAGGGAATTAGTCAAAGACTCTTAGCAGAAATGGCCGGAAAAAGTCAAAGCTGGATTCGGGACTTAGAGAAAGGTCGTTTTTCGGCAAAACCCAAAGATCAGGCTGTACTACGAAAAGTGTTAGAAATTTGAGGAATCCTAATTTAGATTCCGGTTGAGAGTGAGGAGTGAGTGCATGGCGATTGCCATAACATGAAGGATATTGGTTGAAAAAGCACGTTTCCAATCCGTAACATCAGGAAATGCGATCGCCACAATGGGTCAGCTTGCTATCGCTGAATTTGCCCAATCAATATAAGGAAGTTGACTAGCCGTTGTTTGAATATCCTTCACATTTGCTAACAATTGACCACAACTATCCCAAGTTCCACTTAAGAACATTTGTCGTGATCCGGTATTCATATTCACTTCCAGCATTAAATCCCCACATTGTACCCGTTGTTCTGCTAAATCAAGCTGCATCGAGAGTTGAGGATATTCTTGCAGGGCTTGTTGTAGCTGTTGAATTTGTTCCGGTGTTGCAGTCAAACAAGGCACCCCAATCGCCACACAATTTCCGAAGAAAATCTCCGCAAAACTTTCACCAATAATCGCTTGAATTCCCCATTTTGCCAAAGCTTGAGGCGCGTGTTCCCTCGATGAACCACAACCGAAGTTACCATTAACAACTAAAATATTCGCCCCTTGATATTGGGGTAAATCAAAAGGATGATTTCCTTGCGTTTGTTGGCGATCATCAGCAAATACTTGTTCACCTAAACCGTCAAATGTGACACAGCGTAAAAACCGCGCCGGAATAATCCGATCTGTATCAATATCACTCCCAACTAAAGGAATTCCCCGTCCTGAAAGGGTTTTAATTTGACTCATTTTTTCCTCCTTTAACATACTCCTCGCCATCAATGACAAAGATTCTAAACCGATGACCCTTCGGGTTCGCCAGTTGCTCATGGG
>CAZNCM010000366.1:4085-5803 GCA_964571155.1 uncultured Lyngbya sp.
CCCAAGACCGCACTGGACTCACCGCCTGCTGCGGTTAAAGATTACTCTTTCTCTCTCCAACGTCTTGTTTTAACTCCACATTCCCACAGGATGAATTTGCCGCCTTAATGGGGGTGGGAGTTCTTCCGGGTCTACCGTTTCGTTGGGTATCGGTATATTTGGAAATTGAGGAACTGCAATAATTGGCCCTTGTTGGGGGACTTGGGGAATGACACTTTCTGAAGAACTAAACTCTAAACGAACTTTGACTTTTCCTTTTTTCCAGGGTTGACCCGGACTCAAGAGATCACATTCAAGGCCATCACCGAAGATATATTCCTCTTCTAATTTGGCTTGCATCATCGCCAGAAATTCACTCACTTTAAAGGTGCATTGAAACATTAATGCACTCGCACCCGTATGCAGAACATCATCGTTGTCAATAACATGAATAGGATTATCCATCAGTCTTTTTTCCGTTGAGGTTTATTGCGAAGGAAAACGGGAGGACTACCGAATCAATGCCGTTTTCCTGGAGCGAACATTTGAAGTTAAAAGAACCAACCGTAGGAATGTAAACCCTTACCTAAAAGATTAACGCCTAAGTAACAAATCCAAACGACTAAAAACCCAGTCGCAGCTAAAATAGCAGGTTTGCGCCCTTGCCATCCTCGGGTAATTCGAGCGTGTAAATAAGCCGCAAATACCAGCCAAGTAATTAACGCCCAGGTTTCTTTCGGGTCCCAACTCCAGTATGAACCCCAAGCTTCATTTGCCCAAACTGCCCCGGCAATAATACCAATTGTCAGCAAAGGAAACCCGAGTCCGATAATTCGATAACTAATATTATCAATTGTTTCTGCTAAACTCAAGCGTTGAGGTGACAATAATGGGGTTGAGTTGTTGTTGATCTCTCCCGAACTGACTAACTCTAGCACAGCAGTTGTTCCTTGACCGTTTGTATTGGCTGAAACTTCAGATCTAGCGCTATTAACAACACTTTGACTGGCGGTTGTCCCTAACTCGGGTGAACGGTTCAACCGATAGTGATGATTGTTGCGGGAAATGCGGGTGCCGAGGGAACTCCCACTGAGTTCGATTTCTTGGCCCCGTGTAATCACCAAAAAGGCAATCGCAAGTAATGAACCCACCATTAATGTCGCATAACTCAGCATCATGACGCTGACGTGCATCATTAGCCAGTTGGACTTGAGGGCGGGAACTAAAGGTTCAGAGACTTGCATCTGAGAGGGTAAGGTTAAAGCGGCAAAAGCCGTGATTCCCATCGCCACGGGTGCTGTAACGATGCCCACAAGCCGACTACGACTCATGTTTTCCGCAATTAGATGAATCGTTGTAATTCCCCAAGTCAGGAAAAACAGAGACTCGTAGAGGTTGCTAATCGGGAAATAACCGGCTTCTATCCATCGGGCGGCGAGTAATGCAGCGATACAGAGGTTAGCGATAGTCATGGCTGCCGTTCCCAAGGTTTGCAGGTAGGGAATCCGAGGAAATGCACCACCAACCCAGTAAATTAGCATACTGGCGAACAAGATAGCAAACGAAAGGTTATCTAACCCATTTTGCAGGGTAACTAAATTCATTCAGTGTTCTCCTCTAAGATCAATGATCAATCAAAGCATACTCTTTTTTATCCTAGCGACTCTTGTTAACCCTGTACCAAGTGAACTACCTACGCAGACGCTTCGCTTTCTAGCGTAGGCTTCCAGCTTTTTGAT
>CAZNCM010000367.1:0-5801 GCA_964571155.1 uncultured Lyngbya sp.
CGGAGTTAATCCTCAACAGATTTGTCAGGAGTTGGGAAATGGCGAATAAAAAAACCCGCCCCTACAGTAGTAAAAGGCGGGTGAGGTCATTCTAAAAAGATCAAGATTAAGACATCGCTTGAATGATAAAGTCGAAATAAGGTGCCGCTTCACGGGCATCATCTTCATCTAACAGGGCTAGAGAAGCATTCTTTAAACAGCGAATTGCCTCAACCATTCCCGGCATCGGAACACCGAGAGAGTTGTACATTTCTTTGACGCCAATCAAGCCAATGCTTTCAATGGGGTCTTTGTCTCCCGAGAGAATCCCGTAGGTAATCAAACGCAAATACCAACCATAATCGCGCAGACACAGCGCTTTTTTTTGTTGTCCGAAAGCATTACCCCCTGGGGCAAGGAAGTCAGGACGCTTTTTCCACAGTTGACCACTGGCGCGATCAACAATTTTCTTTTCATTTTCAGACAACGTGGTGGCAATACGCACCCGTTGTTCCCCCGTTTTTAAAAAGTCGCTGATGTTTTGGAGTTCACCAGTGCTAGGATAACGGAGTTCATCGTCAGCTTTGAGAATAACTTGGCTTACTACAGTCATCTGTAATTGGAGTTTATCAAGATCACATTAAGTAGTTTAGCGACTCAGGGATACACAAACCAACAAATAGCCAATTTTAACAAAACACTAAGTAATAATTCTTATTGATATTTGTGTAAAACTTGATATCTAACAAATTTTATGGCAACCTCCGAACATGAATGATTCCCTTTGGAAACAGGGTCAACAGCTTGAACTTGAAATTACCGACTTGACCGACACAGGCGACGGTTTAGGACGCAACCAACAACGGGTGGTGTTTGTTGCTGATACGGTTCCTGGCGATCGCATTATCGCCCGTCTGCTACACGTTAAACGCCAATACGCCACCGCTAAACTAGAAAAACTCCTCACCCCCTCTCCTCAACGGATTCGTCCGGCTTGCATTGTGGCCGATAAATGTGGAGGTTGTCAGTGGCAACATATCGATTATGACGCTCAACTGACCACAAAACAAAATTTAGTCGTTCAAGCTTTAGAACACATTGGCGGCTTTTCTCAACCCCTGGTAAATCCGATTTTACCCTCCCCCTCTGTACTCAACTATCGCAATAAAGCCACTTATCCTCTGAGTCGGTCATCGACAGGTCAAGTCCGGGCAGGATATTATCAAAAAGGCTCTCATCGTTTGATCAACCTCAATCAGTGTCCCGTACAAGATGAAAATCTTGATCCCTTCTTAGCAAATATTAAACAAGATATTCAAGATCAAGGCTGGTCGATTTACAATGAACGCCAACATCAAGGGATTATCCGACATCTATCAGTCCGAGTTGGACGACGAACCGGAGAAATTTTATTAACTCTCATCGCCACTCGCCCCTTACCTCGACTCGAAGAACAAACCGAAACCTGGTTACAACAATATCCTCAATTAGTCGGGGTTTGTCTGAATATTAACCCCAATCAAACCAATGTGATTTTTGGCGACAAGACTCACTGCGTCAAGGGTCAAGGCTTCCTCCGGGAAGAATTTGCGGGGTTGACTTTTCATTTGACCCCAGAAACATTTTTTCAGGTGAATACAGAAGCGGCTGAGACGGTCTTGAAAGTCATTCAACAGCAGTTAAACTTACAAGGCGATGAAATTATCATTGATGCCTATTGTGGCATCGGAACGTTAACGCTACCCATCGCCAAACAAGTCCAGCTTCTGGCTTCTTCCCAAGAGAAAAACTCACAAAAACAGGTGATCGGAATAGAAGTTCAACCCTCAGCAATCCAACAAGCTTACCAAAATGCTGGGTTAAACGGGATTGATAACGTTACTTTTGAAACAGGAACAGTACAAAAGGTTTTATCTCGGTTCAGCCTAAAACCTGATATTATTTTACTTGATCCGCCCCGAAAAGGATGCGATCGCCAAGTTTTAGAGAGTTTGTTGCAGTTGCAACCCACTCAAATTGTTTATATGAGTTGTAAACCTGCGACTCTCGCCCGTGATTTGAAAATACTCTGTGAAAATGGATCTTATCACCTAACTCAAGTTCAGCCGATTGATTTCTTTCCCCAAACCCCTCACGTTGAATGTGTCGCCTTTTTACAGTTATCAGTCAACAGTTATGAATGATGAATGATGAATTTTGCCTATTCCCCGTTCTCTCTTGCATGATTGCCTATTCTCTATTTTGATTCCATGCGTATTTCAATTCAAGCTTTGTATAACCTCTATCGCAGTGTCATCCGTAACCCTAAATATCGGGGATGGGTGATTTTGGGAACCTTGGTTTATTTACTGAGTCCGTTGGATATCTCTCCAGATGTCATCCCCATTTTAGGACAAGTGGATGATATTGTACTGCTGACCATAATATTTTCAGAAGGGTATCAGATGTTCGTTGATTATACCCGTTCTTTAATGGGTCAGAGTGCCGAAAAAAAAGCCGAAACTCAAGTTAATCAAGGTTCGTCTCCGAGTCAAACTGTCGTTGATGTCGAAGCGGAAACAGTAGAATGATTTTTATCCATTCTCACGCAGGTATTACCTCCTCACACATTACCCATCTGTTCATTTTTTTGATCTCAGGTATTTTTACTGAGATTTGGGAAACTTTTTTGCAAAAGTTTTAAGAAAACTTACCAAACCCAAGAAATTGATCATGTATATAGTATGATTTTATTGAATAGAGTTAAGTGAAAACTTCTAGAACATCGGTCTGGTTACAAAAAAACTGCTTTTGTTTCCAGGAATCATCGAGAGACACACACCAGACTTTTTGTGCCGATACGGGTAGGACTCTATCCCTCGTTTGATCAGCACGCTAACCGAAGTTCTGGTCAAGGAAATCATCCAGTTTTGGGGAAACTGACCCAAACCATAATCACAGCAGATTTTTCGACTGGGTTTAATGGGGTTAAATTTTCTCAACGCTGCTGTCAAACTGATGGGAGGTAAGAAGATGTTTACAAAAATTCTAGTTGCGATTGATCTGTCTCAAGTGAGTGAGAACATTTTTGAAAAAGCATTATCCATCGCCAAACTCACTCAAGCCAAGCTGATGATCCTTCATATTCTCTCCCACGATGAACAAGGAAGTCCGATTGTAGAAGGAATCACCGGTTTGAACTACTACGAAATGGTAGAACTCGAAACCCTCAAAAGCTATCAAAAACGATGGCAAGAGTATGTAGAAAGAGGGGTAGAAACAGTAAAAACCTATGCAAATCAAGCAACAGAAGCCGGAGTCAGTAGCGAACATTCACAACTGACAGGAAAACCTGGTCCTCAAATTTGTCAAGCCGCCAAGGACTGGAATGCCGATCTGATTGTGATGGGACGTCGAGGATATTCAGGTTTAAGTCAGTTAATCTTAGGAAGTGTGAGTAATTATGTACTCCATCATGCTCATTGTTCCGTTTTAATCGTACAATTATCTCCACAGACTGAATAAAGATTTGGAGTAGCGAGGAACTTTTGCCGATCTTAAACAGACCATTCCTGTGAAGACGAATAAATCTAATGGTAATCAGACCAAACCTACAACGGTAGGTTTTCTTTTTGGGATGATGTGTAGAGTTTAATCCAATCAAGTCGCCGATGAAATTTAGTGAATTACTGAAAAAACTGAGTGCTTCTATTACTCAGCATAGCCTCAACATAGCTGAGTCCACGGATCTCGAACTCAGGGGAATAGATGCTATTGATCGCGCCGAGCCCGGAATGTTGAGTTATATTGAAGGGCCGAAATTTGCCGCCTACGTCGAGAAAACAGCCGCCAGCGCCTTAATTTTGCCCGTCGATGAAACCCTACAAACACAAGCGACACAACGAGGCATTGCTTGGCTTGCAACACCTCAACCGCGACTGGTCTTTGCCGAAGCAATCGGCTTATTTTATCAACCCTTTCGACCAGCGCCGAGTATTCACCCTTCTGCAATTATCGATCCCAATACAACGATTGGCGATCAAGTTTATATCGGCCCTCATGTGGTAATTCAAGCTGGGGTCACCATTGGGGATGAAGTCTGTATTCATCCGAATGTGACGATTTACCCCCACGTCCAAATCGGTTCACGTACTATTCTTCACGCCAGTTGTACCCTTCACGAACGGAGTCAAATAGGTGCCGACTGTGTGATTCATAGCGGGGCGGTTATTGGTGCTGAAGGGTTTGGGTTCGTTCCTACTGCTGAAGGCTGGTTCAAGATGCAGCAGTCGGGGATGACGGTATTAGAAGATGGAGTCGAAGTCGGATGTAATAGCACCATTGATCGTCCAGCCGTGGGAGAAACCCGGATTCAAAAAAATACAAAACTCGATAATTTAGTTCATATTGGTCACGGTTGTCGGGTGGGTGAAAATTGTGCATTAGCCGCCCAAGTTGGTTTAGCAGGTGGTGTCGTCGTTGGCAATCAAGTGATTTTAGCGGGTCAGGTGGGCGTCGCCAACCAAGCCCAAATTGGAGACAAGGCGATCGCCACCGCCCAAGCGGGAATTCATAGTAATGTAAAAGCGGGAGAGATTGTTTCTGATTCTCCGGCAATTCCCAATAAACTCTATCTGAAAATTTCTGCAATTCGCAAGCGCCTCCCCGAAATTTACAAAACTATTAAAGAACTCCAGCACCAGTTGAATGATCATCAGTAGGAATTGATACCTGTTGGTCAATTCTCAACTCTCCTCAGCACAAACGAGTGAAGTTCATTAGACCTTAGAAACATCTCAGCGGCCGATCAGGGTTCCTGGGGTTTGTTTTGTCTGGGTTGGAAACCCGGCTGTAGAGAGTCAGACTGTTTGTTCATCGGCAATTCAGCAAATTGAGTGTATTTTCTGAGGAGATTGAAATTTGCTCCGTGATCATTCCTGTTGTTGTCAAGACAAACTTCACCAATATTGGCAACTCACCGTGAACAGTACAGTCTGAGCGAGCCGTTGCTGTTGGCAAAAAATTAATGCTTTGATTCCCTGACATTGAGGCAGGATAGTCGCTTTGTCATTTTTAAAATAGAAGCCATCTCCGCGTTCAGGCTTCGACAAATCAACTCAAGATGCTGATAACCCCCTCAGTAAAATTGTCTGATGTCAGCCCAGACCGCCGATCCCTTGGGCATAATTTCAGCCGAGATTTTTTCATTTAACCCCAAAACAGACAAGAATTTTTCTTCTGTTGAGCAATGACCGTACCGAATCCTTACAATCTTCACAAGAATACTCAAAAAAACTTTGTCAAATTGATAAAATTAAGTATATATTATTTTTAGCAGCCCGAAACATACACTGGACTGACTTAATGTTTTCAATGACAAAAGGAGATTGTGTCAAACGATGTCTAAAGCAGCAACAGCACCCCTGACCGGAAAGGCTTTACTTCAAAAAGTCAAAGAACTTTCTCACCTTCCTCGCCGAGAAACAGCTAGACTGTGTGGATATTACAGTGTTGCAAAAGATGATCAAGTCCGTGTGAATCTGACTGATTTTTATGATGCAGTTCTCAAAGCACGGGGAATTCCTCTTAGCCCAGATGGAACTAGCGATGGTCGGGGACGCGCTCCTACTTATATGGTCAGCGTTCACAAAAATGGTCAAATTGTCATCGGTTCGACCTATACCAAAGAGATGGGATTGAAGCCTGGCGATGAATTTGATATTAAATTAGGCTACAAACATATTCACCTGATTCAAGTCGGTGAAGATGATGAGAGAAATGGCAGCATCGATAGCGAAGAAGAGTAAACACTTTATGTATTGATCGCTAAGAGAATATGAACC
>CAZNCM010000368.1:0-5775 GCA_964571155.1 uncultured Lyngbya sp.
ATACTGCCCAATGTCTACAGCGTAAAGGCGTGAAACTACAATTTTCCACCCGAGTTCAGCGTGTGAGTCCTGAGAGTGTAGAATTACAAAATGGTACAATAATTCCGACAGCAACGACGATTTGGACAGCCGGAGTCGAAGCAAACCCTGCTACCGATACCGAAAATCTTTCCACCGCCCGCAAAGGAAAAATTGTTGTCCAGCCAACCTTACAACTTCCAAATTATGATCATGTTTATGCGATTGGGGATGTTGCTTATGTAAAACTTGGGGATGAAGCGTTAGCAGGAGTGGCGCCGGAAGCGTTACAACAAGGAGAAGCAACAGCCCGTAATATTCTGCGACAAATTCGGGGTAAATCTCCTCAGCCTTTTGAATATATTGATAAAGGTAGAGCAGCAATTATTGGGCGAAATGCGGGTGTTGTGAGCAAAGATAAACTCCAACTGAAGGGAATCTTTGGATGGTTAATTTGGTTAGGAATTCACTTATATTATCTTCCCGGTGGGCGAAATCGTCTTAATGTTGTTTATAGTTGGATTTGCGATAATATACAGCAGTCTCGCTTTCTTAAACCCATTCTTTCACCTTACCCTGAGCTGAAAGCTTTTCCATTCAATAATAAACCTATTTCAACCGTTAATCAAGGATCTAAACCAATGAAATGTATTCCTTTAATTGGACGTTCTTTTTTATCGAGTATCTTTCTGTATTCAGCTATTACTAAAATTTTTGGTTTTGCAGGCACTCAACAAATGATCGCAGATCGGGGATTACCGTTTCCAACTTTAATGTTATTAGGAAATATTCTCTTTCAGTTAATTGGAGGAATTTCGTTAATTTTGGGATATAAAACTCGGATTGGAGCTTTGGTTTTAATTGCTTTTTTGATTCCCACAACCTTAGTCTTTCATAATTTTCTTGCCGATCCCGCAGAAACAACAGCATTTCTTAAGAATTTAGCATTAATTGGGGCATTATTAATGGTATCCTATTTTGGAGCGGGGCCGGTGAGTTTAGATGCTGGCAGTGGTGTTGATAAAATTTAACGAGGTCTGAAACTAATTATTTAGATGAACTTTAACATCAAGGATATTGTTCAAAAAGTTAAGGCTTGGTTTCCTAAAGCTCAAGCCCAGATTGAGGCTCAAGCGGCTGATTTTGAAGCCCGCTTTAATGAGCAGAATTATAGTTCGCTTTCTCCCGAAGAAGTAGCAGAATATCAGAAAAAAGTTCGGTCTTTAGCCTTACCAGAAGCTTATGAAAATGCAATTCAAGCCAAACTTTCAGAGGTTTTAACACCCTGGAAAAAAAACCACAACTTGGCGAATCACTTGTTTATTGTACTCAGTCCAATTGAGCCAATAAAACTAATTTTAGAGCAAACTTTAGAACAGGTTAAGGATGATGAAGCTTTATCGATAAAAACGCTTTCTTGGAAAACACGCCCAGATGAATATTTAAAACTTAAAACTCATCTACAAAATCAAATTGAATCTTCAGAGAATGTAGAGGAAAATCATCACCATACCAATACCCAGTCTTTAGTTATTATTCCTGACTTAAGTTTATGTTTTTTAAGGTGTGTAGATGGATTAGATAGTATCGAATATTTGTTTGATTTGATTCTCAAAGATCATTCTCGATTTTGGATAGTAGGCTGTAATCAATGGGCTTGGAAGTATTTTGACTATCTCTATAAAGTGAATACTGGCTTTGAGCATATTTTTTCTTTACCGACTTTAAATGCAATTGAACTGAAACAATGGTTAAATCCAATTTATGACACCCTTGATACAGAGTTTAGTGAGGAAGAAGATCAATCTAATCATCAATCAGAAGAATGGGATGAAGAAGAAAACTGGATTTCTAAAAAAGAGAAACAATATTTTAAGCGTTTAGTAGATATTTCTGAGGGATTAAGTCAGCCTGCGGCTCATCTTTGGTTAGATTCCCTACGATATGTTAAACAGTCCGAAGAAATCGATTCAAAAACAGTAGAACTTCAGGAAGAAAAATCCGAAAAAAACTTAATCCTGAAACGAGCTACTCTCCCCAATTTACCAGAACTCATGAAAGAAGATCAGTATTTATTATCTTCGATTGGCTTACATGGAGAAATCAGTTTTTCAGCTTTAGCTGCGAGTTTAGCAGAGTCAGAATATCAGATCAGAATCCAAGTTCAGAGATTATTAAGAACAGGAATTATTCTCCAAAAACAGGGTTTCTTTAAATTAAGTCCAATCTATTATTCTCGACTTAAACGAGATTTGATTGATAATCGCATTTTAACTGGAGAAAATAAATAATGCAACTCGGATATTTTTTGGCTCAAATCAATGGTGATAATGGTTTAGAAAAAGCTTCAGATATTCTCTCTGAAATTACAACTTCTAAAATCATTCAAGCCCTGATTATTCTTGTCATTACTTATTTGGGAATGTTTGCCATTGATAAGTTAATTCATTGGTTTGCAGAAGAAGTTCCCCTCAGATTTCGCTTGAGTGTGAAGCAATCTTTACCCTTTTGGAGAGCATTTTTACTCAGTTTAGCGATTATTCTGTTGATTCGGTTATTTTTGAAGCTGTCTTCTAACAATGTTTTAGCTTTAACAGGAACAATAGCAGTTGCATTAGGGTTTGCATTTAAGGATTATATTAGTTCGGTTATTGCTGGAATTATTGCTTTATTTGAACGTCCCTATCAAGTCGGTGATCGGGTGAAAATCGGAGATGAATATGGAGAAATTGTTGACTATGGTTTGCGAGGAATTCGTTTACAAACACCCGATGATAATATTGTTTCTATTCCCCATAATAAAATTTGGACAGAAGCAATTTCTAATTCTAATAAAGGGGATGTAGAAGCGCAAGTTGTTGTTAACTTTTATTTTGAGCATAGCGTTGATATTGAGAAAGTGATGAATATTCTATATCGAGTTGCCTATACGAGTAAATACACACAACTCACCCTACCAATTTTAGTCATTATCAAAGAAAAATCTTGGGCAACTAACTTTAAACTTAAATGCTATCCGATTGATGCTCGCGATGAATTTATTTACACCACTGACTTGCTCAAACGAGCCAAACAAACCTTTAAAAAGCAAGGAATATCTTATCCGATGCTCTCTCCTCAATTCACTGAAACTTTGTAAATTGATTCATAATTTTTTATGATTAATCAAAAATTGGAAATTCTCCGTCTTTCACTCACAGAGTCTATCCAATACGCCGCCACAACTCCCCAAATCGCGTTAAAAAGAATCACAAAAACAGGAGTCAAAGCCCCCAAATCTAAACCCATCATTCCCTTTTGGGCTTTTAACGGAAAAACAACAAACAATTGAACTAAAGTTGGGCCAATACTCAACAACAATCCCTTAAGAAAAGGATTATAAGTTAATCCCGGAAGAAAAAATAAAAAGCCCCATAAACCACCCCAAACAATGCGAGGATAAAGCCAGACAGGAGTGAGTTGAGGGGCGATACTCACACCCAGGGAAGTTGTAATTCCGAGTAGTCCAAACAACCAAACTGCCAGACTATTGACTAAACCGCCTAAACAGCCTGCTGCAAAAAATAGGGTTAATTTTTGGGTGATTGATTTCATGTTAAAGTTAACCTAAGTTTAATATTAAATTAAATGTAATCAAAGATTATATCTAAAATAATTTTACTAAAAAATCACTCATTTTTCAAGGTCTATGACTTTTCAATTTTCTCGAATGCAGTTTGTTCAGTCTCCGATTATTCCCGTTGTTGCTGAACTGATTAACGCCCATCCCGGTACAATCTCGTTAGGTCAAGGGGTAGTCTATTATAACCCGCCCAGTGCCACCTTTGAAGCGATTTCTAATTTTGCCAATTCGGATAATCACAAATACAAAGCCGTTGTCGGAATTGAACCTTTACAAGAGGTTATCGCCGCCAAACTCCAAGCCGAAAATCAGATTTTAATCACCGATAAAAACTATATTGTTGTCACCGCAGGAAGCAATATGGGGTTTATGAATGCAATTTTAGCGATTACCTCTCCCGGCGATGAAATTATTTTACAAACGCCTTATTATTTTAACCATGAAATGGCGATTATGATGGCAAGTTGTGAACCGATTTTAGTAGACACAGACGAACAGTATCAACTTCGCCCCGAAGCCATTAAACAAGCTATTACCGAAAAAACCAAAGCCGTTGTCACCATTTCTCCCAATAATCCAACCGGGGCGGTTTATTCAGAAAAAGCCTTGCGAGAAGTGAACGAAATTTGTCGTCAACATCAGATTTATCACATCAACGATGAAGCCTATGAATATTTCACCTACAACAATATTAAACACTTCTCACCCGGTTCTATTAAAAACAGCGAAAATCACACTATTTCCTTATTTAGCCTTTCCAAAGCCTACGGGTTTGCATCTTGGAGAATAGGTTATATGGTGATTCCTGAACATCTTCGTTTTCCCATTCAAAAAGTTCAAGATACCATTTTAATTTGTCCACCGGTGATCTCCCAATATGCAGCAATAGGGGCGTTAAAAGCCGGATTAAATTATTGTCAACCGAAAATTCAAGAAATTGCTAAAGTACGACAGTTCCTGTTAGAACAACTTAGTCAATTGGATTCATTTTGTACGATTCCATCAGCAGAGGGAGCATTTTATGTTTTGCTCAAAATAGACACCCATTTACCCGCAATGACATTAGTGGAAAAACTCATTCAAGACTTCAAAGTAGCAGTCATTCCCGGAACAACCTTCGGAATGAGTAAGGGGTGTTATTTACGAGTGGCTTATGGAGCGTTAAATCAAGAAACCGCAGCCGTGGGAATTAAACGTTTAGTCAAAGGATTAAAACATTTAATTGCATGAACTTGATTTTGCTTTAAACAAAAAAACCTAATTTTCTAGAGAAATTAGGTTAAAAAAATCCGGATTTTCAAGGCTAAAGTTTGTCAGTTTTATTGAGTTAATGTTGCAGCACAAGCTGTTCCTACATCAAAAATTTCAGCCGGGGGTTCATCACTTTGATTAGTCTCCGCATAAACTTGAACAAACTCATCAAAAGTATATCGAGCTTGAAACTGTTCGAGTGTACAAGTACATAAAGATTTTGACTGTTGTTCTGTCAAACCTTGAGCCACAGAGCCTTGCAAACAAGCCTCTAAATAAGCATCAGTAACCTCTTGAGGATAGGGATTTTTCGGCTGTTCTGGAGTCGGTTGTGCTGTGACACTGGTGATCGTTCCAGAACCGAGAATAGCAGACAAAAGAATAACAGGATAAATAACAGAAAGTTTTAAGATTTTCATGGTGATTGTTAGCTCAATCTGGTGTTAAATAAAATTACATCAATTCCCATCGAGACTGCTTCATCGTTCCCAATTTCTATGAGCCATCCCGCTAGCAAACCCTCAGTATTTAGACGTAGACTGTCTCAAAAAGTTCTACTGATTAGCTTGGGAATTTTGCTGCTTGTGACTTCTGTTCGACTCATTTCTCAAGTGATCACTTTACCCTCAGCCGCCCAACACCCTGTTGATGCCTTTTTGGTTCTGGGGGGAAGTATCAAGCGAGAAATTTTGGTCTCCGAGTTGGCGGCGCAGTCTCCCAACACTCGAATTTTAATTTCAACGGGTTCTGATGACCCTTGTATTTTAAAACTATTTGAACGCAACAACACCCCCTTCAAACAAGTTTGGTTAGAAAAATGTGCAAACTCAACCTTTACTAATTTTGTCTTTTCCCAACCGCTTCTCAGTCAGTGGAATGTACAT
>CAZNCM010000369.1:0-224 GCA_964571155.1 uncultured Lyngbya sp.
AGGTAGAGTCTAATCGAATCCTCCGTATAGTGTTTTTTCTTCGCCTGAGTCCGACGTCGTGACTTAGCAACTCCTTCGGACTTGCTTTCATCATCATCTTCAGACTGAGATTCAACATAGTCTTCTTCTTGAGAGTCGTCATCTCCAAGCAAAAGATCTAGCTCATTTTCCGGTTGGGTTCGGGTTGCTTTTTGAAGAAGTTCGATCGGTTCCATCTCCGGCTG
>CAZNCM010000369.1:234-5751 GCA_964571155.1 uncultured Lyngbya sp.
TCCTCAATGCAAGAATCAATCACTGTAAACAATTAGTAGTTTGTCTATTTCTAGACAGTTTAGCCAATTCTAACCGCAATGACGGTTTGATGAGAATGTTGCCAATATTTGAGTAAACTCGACTTCACTCAAATTTAGACATTCAGTATTAGACAACACCAATTGGTGTTCGGACAATTGCAGTTAGACCTTTTCGATTGTAGCCTCTCTCATTCAAATTGCACGGCCTCACTACAAGTTCAAGGTTTGTACTGGGATTAAAAGTTGGAAATTCCTCAGATGATGCTCGTTTGGTCTGAGTGTTACACACCTTTAGCATTTTTGGGCTAACCGCTTTCATTAAAGCGGTAGGGGTTGTAATTGCTCAATACCAACTGGCTTTTACCTTTGGTCTGACAAGACAATTTTTCAGATTTTTCCCTGATCAGGAAATAGCTGAAGCCTCAATGGGCATTTTAGCAAGATTATTGGTTTGGGAATGTTTGATGATCTTCGACTGTAGATTTTTCAGCCTCCTCCATCATGTTAACCCAACAGAGACAGTTTCTTCAGCTCACCCAGCCCATTGACTGAGGAATGTGAATTAATCTTCACAACTTTTAAAAGAAACCATTTGAACGTAGGTCCTTTTTTGTACGTTAACTCAAATCTCAAAAATTGGAGCCTACTCTAATGTTAAATCAAGTTAAGCTATTGACGCCATCTTCTCAGCGTTATTGAGCAAGTTGTTATATTGTTTTAATATTCAACTTGTAAATCTATAGATAACAGAAAATATACATTTCTTTACAGGAAGTCTGCTAGCAATTAAGCTCTTATTCAGGGAAAACACCAAACTCTAGACCCGCTAACACCTAGCGTTGATTTCTCAGTCGGGGGTTGACCCAATCATTCAATCCTTCTCCCACCAACGATAAGCCCACCACCATCAACGTCAGGGCTAACCCCGGAAAAAAAGCAGTCCACCAAATCCCCGTGGGCAGTGCCTCCAACGCCAACCGCAAATCATGGCCCCATTCTGGTGTTTCTTCGGGGAGTCCCAACCCCAAAAATCCCAAACTCCCTAAAGTTAAAATCGCATCTGCCGCATTCAACGTAAACAAAACAGGTACACTTTGAATGACATTGAGAAACAGGTAACGCGATAATACCGTCCAAGTATTCGCCCCCATCGCCTGCGCCGCTTCAATAAACAACTCCGTTTTCACACTGGTTGTATGATTGCGAACCACGCGATAATATTGCGGTACATAAGCAATACTCAAAGCGATCGCCGCATTTAATATCCCTCGCCCCACCACAAACGCTAACGTAATCGATAGCAACAGTCCCGGTAAGGTATACACTGCATCCATCAAAAACATTAACCCTCGGTCTAGTTTCCCCCCCAGATAACCACTCACTAACCCCAGAGGGACTCCAATAATCAAACTTAACCCTGTAGCCAGTAACAGCACCTTCCACGCGGCTTGCGCGCCAAATAGAGTTCGAGAAAACACATCATAACCCTGACCATTTGTTCCAAACCAATAGTCTAGTCCTGGAGGTTCGTGAATCGGGTTTGACAAAAACTCTGTCGGACTTTGTATCCATCCCCAAGCCAAAAACACCGGAGACAAAAGCACAATTAAAATAAAAACCAATGTGATCCCCAAACCCACTAACATCATGCGAGTTGAGAGATTGGGTCGTTTCCAAAGGGTTAGAAATTCTAAAAAACGAGATTTAGCCGCCGTCATTGACTCTAAAACAGATGAGTTCGGCTTAATTGTCTCATAAATTCATAAATTTGCAGAGGAACACTGAGAGGTAATTAGAAGCGATTGGCAAAGGGGAAGAAAGTGACCCCTAAATTGAACTCTAAAGATCTCAGGAATAAATGTTAAAGAAACTGTAGTGGAATTCAACTCCCGACAAAAGCTTTTTGTTGAAACTTCTATTTGAACAAACAATGAATAGACTTAAATACTGCTTTGAGTTAATAGACTCCCCATCTGCTGTGTGGAAAATATTGATTTTTTCTCCGTTGTTATTAACCGGATGTCAACTGAGTATTTCCATTCCTGAACTTGAAGATGTTTCTCCTTTTGAAAGTAGTAATCAAGCGTCTTTTGTGATGCAAGCGATGACAGCCGGACAACAAGCCTATTATGACGCAAATGGTCAGTTTGCCAGTTCTTTAGACAGTCTTTCTGTTGATCTTAATGTCGAAACAGGAGAATATCATTATCAACTGGTCACAATGGGAGACTCTGCTCAAACTGTTGTGATGACAGCCGCCGCCAAAACAGAAGGACTTCCCAGTTATGCAGGCGTGGTCACAGTCGGACAAACGGAAGGGGGAGTTATGGCATTTGCGAACATCTGTCAAACCGATGAACCGTCAACTGTTCCTCCCCCGCTTTCAACGACACCGATTTTCGGTGAGGGGTTAAAATGTCCTCCGGGTTCGAGTCCCGTACATTAAGCTAAAACAAAATCAACTTCATCTGCGCCATCTGTTTCGCCTTGGCCAGATGTGATTTTTTCGCCATTGACTTCAACTGCAAAGGGTGTGTCTTCTAAACCCGGCATATTGTAGTCCGTTTTATCGGGTGTATATCCGACACTAGCAATCATTTTACGGCCCGCATCCGTATATTGAAATGCCATCATTTGGTTTTTATCTTGTTTATTGTCTCGCGCCCAAATGACCATGTATTGTCCACCTTGATAGTCAAAAACTTTAGGTGAACGAGTGGGTACATAACGCCCCGGATCACCAAAGCTTGCATCTAAAAACGATTGTACAGAATCATCTTGAACAACAGCATAACTGACTTGCTCAGGGGGAGTTTCTGCTTCATCAACATCTCCTTCACTTTCGTCTGGAGCTTCTTCTTTATTACGGTTTTTGAAGTAATCAACTGCCATTTTTGTTCCAACTGCACCAACGGTAGCAATACCTGCACCAGCAAGAATGTTGCGAAGTCTACTCATAGCTTTTTTCGAGGATATACAATGGTATTGTTGGGATTGATTTTAACCAACTCAAGAATTGTATCAAACTTTGCAGAAAAAATCGCAGTTTTCGTAAGTGAGGGCTTTAACTGGACAGGCTGTTTGCAGTTTTCAAGTGGAGTTTGGTTGTGAACAGTCTGAAATCACCTCCAATTAAATTTTTGTAGGGGTTAGGATTAAATTTGGGCCTATGGGTTATATTTGACTGCGGTTCCACTTGCTGCCACCATCAACATACTTCCACCGCCACTGGAGTTAATCGTTTCATAATCTAAATCAATCCCAATAATCGCATTTGCCCCTAATGCGACTGCTGCTTGTTGCATTTCTTTGATCGCGGTTTCTTTGGCTTCACGCAAGGATTTTTCATAGCCGGCTGACCGTCCACCCACCACATCTCGAATACTGGCAAAAAAGTCTCGAAAAACATTAGCCCCTAGAATTGCTTCTCCGCTAACAATTCCACAGTATTGGGTAATCTCTTTACCTTGGAGTGTGCTGGTTGTCGTTAAAATCATAAGCTTTTTTGAACACCCATTAAACCTTGTCTTTATTTTAGATTTTCAAGGGATAGATTGTCAATCGATACTGGAGAAATGACAAACTGTTTGATTTTGAGTTTTAAACTAATCCCAACTCGACTTTAATTTCAGTTAAGGGTCTTTCCCAGTTTTCCTCGAAGCGATAATTCAATAAAAATTGGGCAAGATTTCCTAATTCTCGACCTAGACGAAGGTTCTGAAAAATTTGCGGAATTTGTTGAGGGGCTAAAATTGGATAAAGTAGTCGCGCTATTCTCAGCGAAAGCTTTAAACTGGGACTATAGTTTTGTTCGGCAGCAAACGCTAAAACTCCGATTTCTCCAGCATAACTGGTATCAAAACCTAGCAATACATGAAAAATATCGTGGGTGATTGAATACCGCAGTGAAAAAACATTATTTTCAGCAATTTTGCTGACATCTTGGCTAATTTCAAAAGGTTGCAGATGGTTGGATTTCATATGTTCAGCGTACTGATAGCCTAAAGTTTGAGATGGAAGTTGAATGAGTTTTTCTAAGTCAATCTTGGGATGATAACCAACCACAGACTGCATTTTTGACTCAAGTTTAGGATTGAGTTTCACACCAAAGGCTTCTGCTTTGAGAATGGCAATATCTCCTAAATAATCTGTGTTTTTTGCGATTTTAATAAGGTGAATAAACGGTTTTATTTTAATTCTCATTTTGCTCGTCTCCTGTGACTTATAAGTTCAATTTCAGTCAAATAAAATTGTTTTCTATTTATTTTTCTGTTGAGCTTGAGTAACGGTTTGCTTCAACTTGTTTAACAATCGTTCCGAGAGTTTGTACTGACTGTTAAAATTTTGTCAGCAATAACAATCGCACTCAAAATTATTGATAAGGATAGAATTTCCATGATTTTACGTCTGAATTGACTATCTATCATTAATGATGACACTAAAATTAGAATTGAATCCGGAAAAATCAGAAAGTTAAGCCGGAACTTAAGTTCTTGCTCCTGGGTCTAAATCAAATCCGAGTAACACTTTCGTTAAGCTGGTATAGCGCTACGCGCTAGGCAAGAGCTCATATGGCAAAAGGTGAAGCAGTGCGGTGAGTCCAGCGCGGTGAGGCAGTGCGGTCTTGGGGTCTCCCCAAGTTGAGCAACTGCCGAACCCGAAGGGTCTTGCGGTGCGACCCTGCTGCTTCTCAAGCAGCTAAGGAACGCGCACCAAGAGGGGGGTCTCCCCAAGTTGAGCGACTGGCGAACCCGAAGGGTCTTGGGGTCTCCCCAAGTTGAGCGACTGGCGAACCCGAAGGGTCTTGGTGGTTTCCATCAAGGAGCAA
Source organism: uncultured Lyngbya sp. (assembly GCA_964571155.1). Taxonomy (GTDB): domain Bacteria; phylum Cyanobacteriota; class Cyanobacteriia; order Cyanobacteriales; family Microcoleaceae; genus Capilliphycus. The sequence continues at coordinate 5,084 of CAZNCM010000369.1, forward strand.
CTGCTGAACCCGAAGGGCAAAAGTAGACTGGGAAGGGGTTTTAGGGTTTAGAAATGACAATCATGTATTCGCGTAGTGCTATATCATTAACTCCAGACTCTCAAGGGCTAGGAATTTAGCTCACAACAAAAAGCAGCCTAATGATAGACTGCTAAAGGGAGAGATTTGAAACCGTTGTTATTTCTAGGAGAGGAGAAATCTATTTCATACCACCGTGAATTAAAACAAGTTTTAAAAAATAATTGAAATTAAAGATTCAAAGTGAAAGAGCTTAAGGCAACTACCTCGCAAGTTTGATACTCTCGGGTGTCCTTTTTATCAGCGACAACAGATGTTTTAACTTGAGGTAAATCTATCTCCAACATAAGTGTACTCCGCCCCACTCGGCTGTGACCTCAGTCTAGATTTGTTGTGATATCCTTCATTCCACCTAATGAGAGATATCACAGCGTAGCCTCTAAGACCTGAACTCTATCTTCAGCAGCCTGTAAGTATCTAGATGAGAGATTACACTTTTGTTGTTGCATTTTTAGAACGTATTGCTAGCGTAGGCATCTAAGGCATAAGCCGGAACACGTTCGTTATAGTCAATTTCTGCACCTGTTACAGACTGAGCAATTTGTTCAAAGGAATCATTATCCCAGTTGCGTTGGTGAATGGGCTTGCTT
>CAZNCM010000370.1:0-4777 GCA_964571155.1 uncultured Lyngbya sp.
CAGTGAGTGCGTTAACAGAAGATAACTTTACCGCTTTTGTCGGCTAACGGACTTAACGAGCAGCGATCGCTTAATCGGTTATGGCGATCGCTGTTTCTATCCTATTTAAAATAATTTCAGATGCTTTTAAAGTGATTTAAAAATTTAATCTAAAACTCTAGCAACAAAACCAAAGCTCTAACAATATGTTGCACATTGTCATTGATTCAAGACCAGTAACGCTATCATAGTTTTATCAAGTCTATTATACAGTTCTTTATACCAAACAATTTAATCTAAACTCTCTCGTAAACAATACATAAAAGCGTAATTTTGTCAATAGATAATATGACAGTTAATGAACTGCCATACGCAAAAACACGGATAATATTGAAGAACGGTTATACCTGTAAGTGTTATCACTGAGATCGCTAGTGAATTAGATACAAAGCTAGGTTGCAGTTATGGGGGAATAGTCAAAATGAGCAAGTTAATGCTTCTAGTTCGCAGTCGTTTTTCAGTTCACTCAAAGTAAAAGCTGATTGCAAGTCCTCTTGTCAAAAGAAACAACAGGCTTAAGCAATTCACCGTCACAAAATCTCAACAATTTTAACCTTAAGAACTACTCTAAATTCTTAAATCTAGAGGCTTATTTCTGATTCTTGATGTAAATCTAGATATATGAGTAATTCTTTAATATTCCTTGCTCCTTTAAGCTTGTTCTTTCTTAAGAAATGAAAAATTCAAAGAAAGTCAGCGACTCATACTATAATTTACGTTTACACGTGCCTTTCTCTATCCTCAAACCCCTCAAAATTGACGTGATTTGACCTGATTTTAAAACTGAGTAATAAAAGCTGAGTTTGACTTCAGTCAGTGAGTTCTAAAGAACACCTTGCCTCAGTCGAGGAAAAAACAATTCACCTTTAGAGATGCTCCTCTGAAACTTTTCTAGAGGAACATCAGTCTTGAACGTAGTTTTCCAACATTCAATTAATTGCAATGACATTTTCTAATCTAGGCACTACTCAAATTTCCCGCTCTACTACTACTTCTGAGATTATCCAGAAGAAACCGGAATATTTTCAAAACTCTCCAGAAGTTTATTCTTCGGTTTCAGTTTGCGGCAGAAAAATAGATATTCTTGTTGTTGTTGATGCTCAAGTCGAAGACACAGAAAAGCTACTGAAAGGCGTCATCTCTGGTGCTGAGGTTATTCTCCTCGACTCTACAGAAGATGGAGTCAAACAGATCACTCATGCTCTCCGAGAATATACGGAGATCTCTGAACTGCACATTATTTCTCATGGAACTCCGGGGTGCTTACAACTCGGAAATACCCAACTCAGCCTTGATACCCTCAACCTCTACACCAACGAACTACAAAGCTGGTTAGTAGACACCTTAATACTCTACGGTTGTAACGTCGCCGCAGGAGATGCAGGTGTTGAGTTTATTGAAAAACTCCATCAATTCACCGGGGCTAAAATTGCCGCTTCAGTCAACAAAACAGGTAACGCCGCCTTTGGTGGAGACTGGAACCTAGACGTCAAAACCGATGAATTTGATGTAACCTTAGCTCTAAGCCCAGAAGCGATCGCTAACTATAACTACACATTACCGATAGCGATTAATGGTCTCGACACAATCAGAGAAAATCCCGACAACGACGATGAGGCGGCTTCCTATACTGCTGAAGATCTTCAATCTCCAAACACGACTATACAGTATAACTTTCAAGTTGGTGAGGACAATCTTCTCAGAATTGATGGCTTTCAAACCCCCGTTGGAGATCAGTTTCTAGCGGGGACTATCCTCAATGACTTTGAGTTGAGACGATCTACTAACAATAACCCAAATCTCCCCAGTAATGAGCGCCAACTGTTGTGGTTTGGGCGAGAGAGCGAAACAAACACTGAACTCAATCTAAGACCCCCGTTACCGCAAATTCCAACAGATCCGAGTGACGAAAACTTTGGTAAAGAACTGATGGAAATTGCCTTGTTTGATGATGTCATCAACCGGGGTACAGACAATATTTTTGCAAATGAGACTTCCGCAGCCGACAAAAACATCAACAATATTGAGCGAGTTGATTATATTTCAACTAACGGTTTGACTGCATCTGAAGTCGAATCAGACTTAGATGAAGTGGGTTTTCTGATTTTAGAGCGAGGCGGAAACGATTCCTTTAAAATTGCACCCATTTTAGAGCTCGATAATGGAGTTCCAAGTGAGTTTGGTTCTCTGCTGACCATTGGAGAAAATGATTGGGGTGAGGATGAGAACTTAACGCTTAATACCTCTGTCCTGCGTTCCGATGACTACCCCAATACCCCCTTACAACGCCGGAATAACGTTGACGGTCAAGCGATCGGTGGTACTTATATCAGTTTTACAGATCTTGGTATTCAACCCGGTCAAACCTTCAATGGATATGCGTTGTTTGCCAATGACGTTAATGATAATACTGACTTAACAGATGTTGACAGCTTTCCCAAAACTACAAATGAAGCAGATGGGGGTTTAGACCTGATTGCAGGTGGAGTTGTTTTCAGTAAGACGTTGATTTCGATTGATGATGTCACAGTCAATGAAGGTGAAACAGCTACATTTACCGTTAGTCTAGGAAGGGCTGTTCTTGATCCGGTCACGGTCGATTATACAATTACTGACGGAAGTGCAACAAACCCAGACGACTATGAACCGACCCAAACAACAGGAACCGTTACCATTGAAGCCGGACAAACCGAGGCGCTGATTACCGTTCCTACACAGATAGACGACCTCACCGAAGGTGATGAAACCTTTACTGTTACTCTCTCCAATCCCACCCGAGGTTTAATTGGGGATGCAGAAGGAACAGGTACAATTGTTGATCTCCCTATTTCGACGACAAGCACGGTTAGTGGAACCGTCTTTACTGACGAAAATAATGATGATGCACTCGATCTAGGCGAACCCAGAATCGGAAATATTACGGTTAACTTAGTCGATGCAAATGGGAATATACTGGCTAATGTTGCCACAAGTGCAGATGGTGTCTACCAGTTTGAAACCGTTGCACCCGGAAATTATACCGTTGTGGTTGATACAGCAGACAGCGATATTCCCGCAGATGTCACACTCGGAACAACCAATAACGTTCCCATTGAAGTTGATACGAATCAACCTGTAACTGATGTTGACTTTGGGTTTGACCAGACTCCAGTTCAAGAACCAACAACAACAGTTAGTGGAAACGTCTTTACTGACGAAAATAGCAACGACACCTTCGACGATTCAGACGAATTCGGAATCGGAAATATTACGGTTAACTTAGCCGATGAAAATGGGAATATACTAGCTAGCGTTTCTACCAATGCTGATGGTAGTTATCAGTTTGAGGGAATTGCCGCCGGAAATTATACCGTTGTGGTTGATACCACAGATGAAGATATACCCGCAGATGTCACACTCGGAACAACCAATAACGTTCCTATTACCGTTGCAGCCGATCAACCTGTAACTAATATTAACTTTGGGTTTGACCTCCCCCCAGTTAATCAACCGCCAATTGCACAAGATGTTGAGGGTTCATCGGTTCCCAACGATAGCGATCCGATTGCTTTACCCTTGTCTACAGCCAACTTTAGCGATCCCGATGGTATTGTAGAAACAATCCGTTTGACCTTAAGCGATCCCGCACAAGGAGTTCTATTATTTGATGGTGTAGAGGTTACTGATCCGAGTCAAGTTCAACAATTAACTCCCAATCAACTCGATAATCTCAGCTTCCGCCCCAATCCTAACTATGAGGGAGATGCTTCCTTTACCTATCAAGTCACCGACGATGATGGTGCCGTCTCGGATATCGCTAGCATCACCATTCCAGTGGTTGCAGGAGGAGGAACCCCCCCGAATAGTACAGTTAGTGGCACCGTCTTTACTGACAACGACAATAACGACACCCTCGATTCTGGTGAACCTGGTATTGGAAATATTACCGTTAATTTAGTTGATGAAAATGGGACTGTTGTTGATACCGTTGACACAAATGCAGATGGTGTCTACCAGTTTGAAAGTGTTGCATCTGGCGATTATACCGTTGAGGTTGATACGACAGACACAGATATTCCCACAGATGTCACACTGGGAACAACCAATAATATTCCGGTAGTTGTTGGCGCCAATCAAACTGTAACTGATATTAACTTTGGGTTTGATTCGAGTCCTTCTAGTACAAACGTTCCTCCCACAGCAACGAACCAAAACGTTAACACGACCTTTGAAACAACCGTCACATTCAATCTAACTGATAATGTCAGTGATCCCGATGGAACCGTTGACCTGACGACCATTGACCTCGATCCCACAACTCCAGAAATTGATCAGCAGGTTAGTTTACCCCAGGGAACATTCTCCGTCAATAATCAAGGTCAAGTCACCTTTGCACCTGCGGGTAATTTTAGCGGTACTGTCACTGTTCCTTATAGCATTCAGGATAACTTAGGAGCGACCTCCGAATCGGCTGAGATTTCAGTCACCGTTAGTCCAGACTCCAACCAACCGCCTAGCGCTGAGGATGTTGAAAATTCATCGATTCTCAATAATAGTCCTCCGATTCCTCTGCCTTTGTCTACAGCCAACTTCAGTGACTCAGATGGCACCGTAGAACTGATTAACTTTACCTTACCCGATCCAGCCCAAGGTATTCTGTTCCTAGATGGTGTGGCGGTAACTAACCCGATTCAGGTTCAACGGTTAACGCCTAATCAACTTGATAACCTCACATTTCAGCCAGGTAGTGGGTTTTCGG
>CAZNCM010000370.1:4804-5743 GCA_964571155.1 uncultured Lyngbya sp.
TATTCCTGTGATCGCTGTTTCTGTTCCCAATAATCCCGGTGGTGGCAACGGTGGCCCTTCTCAACCTCCTGCGAACTTACCGCCTGAAGCGGAGAATGAAACGGTGAATATTCCCAATGATGGGACTCGTTCTCCAATTCCGCCGTTAAGGGCAATAGATCCTGATGGTAGTATTAACTTCTACACCATCACGCAGTTACCGCCCAATGGAACATTATTGATCAATGGCGAAGAAGTCACGAACTTAAATCAAGTTCAACAGTTGACCTCCGAACAAGCAGGACAACTGACTTTTGAACCCGATCCTGATTTTACAGGGGATATCAGCTTTACTTACACCGCTACCGACAATGACGGTGCTGTTTCTAACGTCGCTACTATCAGCCTAGCTGTTGATGATGACAGTTCTATTCCTCGGGGTGAACCCATTGATGATGGCGGTTGTGACTGTCCTCCCCTACCTGAGTTTGGTGCAATTCCCTTACCTGAACCGTCTGGCTTAATTCCAACTGCGTTTAATGCCTTCGGTAGTATTGACGGAACACCTGAAAATGATATTATTCCGGGTTCACTCGGTAGTGATCTAGTCTTTGCATTTAGTGGAGATGACCGTATTGAAGCTTTTGAAGGGAATGATACTGTTTTTGGGGGAGATGGTAATGACCTCAATTTTGGGGAGGAAGGTAATGATTCTCTATTGGGAGATCGCGGAAGTGATACTCTCATTGGTAGTAATGGCAATCAAGATATCGCCGCCGCAGCCAACCCGGAAGAAAACGATTTTATCTATGGTCACGCCAGCAATGATTTAATGCAAGGTGGCCCCGGTGCTGACATGATATATAGCGGTAAGGAAGATGACTTTGCCTATGGCGGTAAAAATGATGATATGGTCTGGGGTGATTTGGGAACTGATACCCTCTACGGCGACCAAGGCAA
>CAZNCM010000371.1:0-5694 GCA_964571155.1 uncultured Lyngbya sp.
TGTACTGCTATCGGGTGGCGGGTACAGTTGGGTTGATGTCTATGGCCGTGATGGGTGTTGCCCAATCTGACCAAAAGGCTCCCTGGGATCAAGAACAAGGTTTTGATATCCCGACAGAAGAAGCGATCGCCCTTGGAATTGCTAATCAACTGACGAACATTCTCCGAGATGTGGGTGAGGATGCTCGCCGAGGTCGTATTTATCTTCCCCTAGAAGAGTTAGCCTTGTTCAACTACACGCAAGACGATTTATTGAATGGAGTTGTCGATGATCGCTGGCGAGAACTAATGCGCTTTCAAATTCAGCGAGCGCGTAAATATTACACTCAAGCTGAGCGCGGAATTCGTGCTTTGAGTCCTGATATTCGTTGGCCGGTTTGGTCAGCATTGCTTCTCTACAGCAAGATTCTCAATGAAATTGAGCGCAACCAGTATGATGTTTTTAGCAAACGAGCCTATGTTCCGACTCGGCGTAAGTTGCTTTGTTTACCGATTGCGCTTTTGAGATCAAAGGTCTTGTAATTTTGAACCTGTTGATCCCACTTCAAATTCAATCAAATAACCCGCCGAAAATTAATTCTGGCGGGTTTTGTCTTCTCAGAAAATAAAAACTAAAACTCGGGATTTTAATTGGTGGTTTGAGCGTTGAGCATTTCTTTGAGTTTCTCTAGTTGATCGGCCCAACGCGGATCGGGTTGAACCGAGTCACTAGAACTTGATGAACTGCTTGAAGAACTCGAAGATGTATTCCCTCCTCGATTTGATTTTTTCTTCTTCCCACCACCGGAACTTTTAGCCGCAGGACGAGATTCTTCCTCGGATGCACCCTCGGGTTTGTCACTTTTCCCTTTTTTACGGGGTAAGGCTTTTTCGATTTTGAGGGGGTTTTCCTTGAACATGAAGCCGTTGTATTTTTCAACAATTTGATCGGCGATTTCATCGGTTTGTACCGTCACAAAACCAAAGCCTCGACATTTTCCAGTCTTACGATCAGTAATGACCTTGGCTGAAACACTATCTCCTTCCTCAACAAAAACGTCCTGCAATTCTTTGCGATCAAGTTCTTTAGGAAGATTTCCGACATAAAGACGAACTGGCATAAGTAAAGCCTCCAATTATTAACTAAAATGAGCTAGCGAGAAAACTTAGCATTGAATGAACAACGGTCGTGTACCGCCTCCGTCACTTCACGCCGGAGAAATTTACGACTGCTCTTTTCTAAATAAAAAACATCTGGTATTGAACAATACTCTCGAAGGGGAGAGTCTTTTTGCTCTGGGTCGCAAAAAAATTGACAACTTTTCCTTTGTCTATACCAACCAACCGGGTGACTTTGTAACTTCCTCTCCACCTGTATTTGCTGATGCAGAAAACTATAATTTGTTAGGCTGCTTTGTAAACTTCCGGTCATTTCTCAATAACTTACTACCGTATACACTTTCTATTCCTTTGGGTGTCGATGAAAACACTTGGAACCCAGACTATAAAACTAATATCAATGGATTTCAGCTTCCTGTTGATGTAACGCCTATTCAAGTTTAGTACACCCAATGGTACAAAATAGAACATTTGGAGAAAAAGTTGTTTGATCAGATACCTGTTCACTAAAAAACAGCAACATCGTTATAAAACTCTGCTCTCTATTATTCCTAATCGGATAATTTCAAGCCATCTTCTAAGATATCATAGCTGCGAGCATATTTCTAGTAACTTGTTCAAATTTTTTCGGATTGTAACAGGAATGTCTTCAGGGATCTTTCTTCCAATTGATTGAAGTCTTCCTTTGACATACCCAACAGCTTAATCTACTATTAAAGGTTTGTAAACAAATGTAACACTGAGTTGAGCAAAATGCAAATCTCACGGTCTTACAAACTTACAAAAACTTAGAATCCTCCCTGAGAAATCATATAAGCTCCCCAAAAAGTGAGCGCGCAAGCTAAGATTGTAGACCAAATGGGATGCCCTGCTGTCAAGATTACTTGACGATCTTGAGTTTCGATTGTCTCCACATCTATCCAAGCAGTCGCCCCGCGTCGCCACCATCCTGTTACATTCATCGACTTGCCAATCAGATCAACCGGATGAGTTGACTTGCCAAAATAGGCTAATGGAGTCAACACCGGAATGTAATGTAATTTAATCACCCCCGTAGAGGTTTGTAAAATCAAATCCTGTCCCATCAAATTATTCAACCCCTTTCTCCCTAAGAGTTTCCCCTCCAGACGCAACGGTTGACTATCAATCGGTAAGGCATTAGGATTAGTCAATAGACTCACCAAATTAGGGTTGGGCAATAGCGTTGCGGGTTTAATGTCAGGAAAGAATGAATTGATGCGAATGAAAATCCCTAAACTGCAAGCGAGGGGAATGCAACCTGCCAAAATCCAAAAATCCCCAAGTAGCCATTCTAACTGCCATACCCCCACAGTCGAAAAAATTCCACCCAATAACCACAATAGACTTCCTAGCATCAAACCGGCTGGAATTCCAAAATAAGGTGCCCCTTGCAGCAGCAAACGACGGTGTTGCTTTGACAGAGGGGAGAGAGAAGCAGAATTTTCCGCTGATAAATCAAACTCGGTGTTCAATTTCCAAAAACTTGCATAGTGAGAGAGTATCAACAAGCGATCGCCAATTACTGGATGCGTGTTATTGACGGACAACCATTTGCGATAAGGATTTGTTAAATCCCAACTGAGCAGAGACTCAATCTTACCATAGGCTGCTACATTGCTGAAGATCATTGCTTGTTTGTAGCTAACGGGCATTAATAGATCAAACCCTTCCAATACGCTGCTTGTCCCTTGCTGCTGTATCTCGGTTGCCATTCCCATCGCTATCTTCACAATAGCACGAGTCAGTCCATTGGGATTTCCAGTCAGGTTGCAAGCGATCCGATCACTATAATAGACTCGTCGGCGAGAAATCCAGAATGTAGGTAAACGCAAAATTCGATATAATCCATAACTCAAAGGTGAAAAAATCGTAAAAACTGGGTTGATAATCTTGCTCAGAAATGATAAGCTTGATTTTACAAAATCCGGGATAAACTGGGGAAGTCTATTGACTAAATCAAATGAGTTTTCAACCCAGTTTGCAGACTGCCAATAAAGCTGATAGGGAACTTGAATAATCATCGTTACCCAAGTCATCACGAGAAAATCCCACTGACCTATTGAAGCTATTTCTCGGGCATAAATAACCGCAATTTCATCTTCCGAGAGTTGATCAAGTAATCCCTGACTGACCACAATTCTCGCAAATCTCGGCCAACAACCATAGGTCATGGCGATCGGTGCCTGGGTGGGTAATACTTTTAGTGTCGGCACTTTCCAATTGCGTTGTTGACAATAACTTCTTAAAATACGATTGGCTTCTTGACTATAGTTAAATAACGTCGTCATTGGCAAAGGTTTCATCCCATAAGCCAGTTTTAACAACCCATCTAATAGCCAGGGCGACAACACAAATAATACGGCCAAACTCATATAAACAAATTGAGTGGGATCACGATAAAACAGTTGCAAAGGGTTAACAAACGGCAACCACAATAACAAGTTATTTGCCGTATCCATCAAAAATTCAATTAACTTGGGTGTAAACCAAATCAATACAAAAACGGTTAAAGCTTGTTCAAGATAAAATCGAGTTAATTTTAAAGGTTTTAAACGCCGCCATTGCGTCGCGCGATCAGCTTGTCTCCAAATCGGATTAATATCTATTGAAGGTTGATTTTCAACTGTTTCTTCCGTTCCGGGTATTTCTGGTGGTGAATTGGTTTCGAGTGGTGTTGAATTTAAAGTATTTTCTGCTGGAGATCGGGGCTTAATTAGATTCGATTTTTTAACAACATTTAGATCATTGGGCGATACTTTTGAACGAGAAGAATTGAGTTCTGCATCAACATAAGGCTTTTTTTGAGGCGGTTCAAAGGGAACAAAACCCGCATCTTTTGGCGGTTTAATATTGGGCGGTTGTAAGGACGGTTCAAAAGGAACAAAACCGATATCTTTTGAGGATGAAGTTTGATTTTGAGTTTGATTTTCCGGTTTATATTCTACTTGAGGATCTGTTTCTAACGGATAACGGTTTTTTAAGTCTTCTAAGGTTTTTTTCGCCCAAGTTTGAACTTTTGCTTTGGGATGTTGTGTCAGCGTTTGACAAAGGGCGATCGCGGCTTTCGGGTTGCGAGTTCGTTCATAGGCGACTACTAACCCCATTTTCGCCCGTATTCCGGCGCTGCGGTGGGGTTGAGACTCGGCGATCGCTTGGAGATGGGCGATCGCTTTTTGATATTGTTTTTGTTTCAGCGCCGCTAACCCCGTTTCCAGAGAAGGATTTTCTTCTGGTGAGTTTTCTGAACTCGACGCAGGAGGACGAGGAGTAGATGACATGATGTTTCCTCCACTTAGACTTCTTTTTAAGATAGCTTAGTGTGGGGGAGTTTTGAGTATTTTATCAGATTGTTACAATATTTTCGGGTTTGTCGCGAGTTTGTAGAGATTTTGAAATGAATGAGTAGATAAAATCAAAGTTTTGCTACTGATCACAAATTGAACTGAGTCAATGAATTAGGAAACTGAGAGTACGACTTCTTGGATATAGTGATTAATTAAGGGATTGATTGAATAGTAATGTTCACCCCCTTGAATTTGAATTGAAATCAGCGATCGCTTTTCTAGTGAACTCAAAGCTTGAATTATTTCTGACTGTTTACCGCCCCCATTATTGGGGGTTTGGGGGCTAAATAATTTTCAAATAATTAAAGAATTGCTATATAACCCATCTTATCCTTGAACTAATCTTTTTACAATTCGTCGGGATTTACTCCCAGTTCCCGCAACCGTTCGGCGAATTTTTCTGCGCGTTCTTCTCCTGTTAACAACAAATTCCCTTCACTATTCCACCAACGCAACCAGGGTAATTCCATGTTCCCATAACGTCCCTGCCATATTCCCAATTCAACGTTTAAAGGTGAAATTGGATAATGTCCCCGTTCGTTTGCCGGAACAAGTTGATAGCAATTGTCTACTAAATGATACAATTCAACCGAGGATTTTTTAACTTCATAAATTCCGTAATAGGGAACTCTAATCGCCTGTTCGTAGACCCAAAATTTACCCACTTTTCCATCGCCATTCACTACAGATGTGGGTGGGGTTTGATCTCGTTCTTCCGAACCAGAACCCGAAACGAATTCTAATACAATCAACGGCGCAATATATTCTTGCCACAATACATAAGAACGTCTAATTTCTCCATTAACTAACGGCTTAACGTTGGGAACATAAAACCAGTCCGGGGCTTCTGCACCTCGTTCGGGGGGTTCTGTTAGACGCCAATAAATTCCACAATCTTGACCGATGGCGTATCGTCCGTCAGGATGAAGTTTATTGAGGGTAGATTTAATGGAATCGGTCAGTAGAATACTCTGGGGATGTTCTTGGAAGTTTTTCACAAAGGTTCCATCGGACTCGGGAAGTTGAGTGTGATCCGGAAGTGAGGTAATACCGAGTTCAGATTGTATCATAATAGCTCCTATTGGCTCAACTTGTTTGTATTTTGTATGGGTCTTTTATCCGTTCAAAAATTGATAGGTTAACAATAATATAGCAGTATGAAATAATTCAAAAAAATTCTACCTGTTTACCGCCCCCATTATTGGGGGTTTGGGGGCTAAATAATTTTCAAA
>CAZNCM010000372.1:0-5667 GCA_964571155.1 uncultured Lyngbya sp.
ATTCTATCAGCAGTCTTTAGCCATTTTTCAAGAAATCAGCGATCGCTCAGGGGAGGCTCTTTCTCTCAGTAATATTGGTAGTTTACTAGAACAACAAAACCAACCTGAACTCGCAATTACATTTCTAAAGCAATCTGTCAACGTCACAGAATTGATTCGCAAGGATATTCAAGGTTTATCGAGTGATTTACAACTCTCGTACATCGAAACCATTGAGGGTCGATATCGTCGTCTGGCTGACTTATTATTGAAAGAAAACCGAGTCTTAGAAGCGCAACGAGTTTTGGATTTACTCAAAGTTCAGGAGTTGGATGATTATCTCAGAAATGTTCGCGGAAATACTAATACTGCGAGTGGGATCGAATTTTATCAACCCGAACAGGAAATCCTCTCTCGTTACAACGAACTGCAACAGAACGTCATAGAAATTGGATCAGAATTAAAAGAGTTACAACAAAAAGAAAACTTAACTCCAGAAGAAGAACAAAAACGCAATCGCTTAGATCAACTCTTAACCGAAGTTAAACAACAATTTAATCAATTTTCTCGTAGTCCTGAAATTAGATCTTTAATTGAAAAACTCAGTTTTGATGCACGAGAACAAACTTTGTCTCTGGGAGAGTTAGATCGTCTGCGCGATAAATTGGGACAGTTAGATGCAGTCTTATTTTATCCTTTAATTTTAGAAGATCGGCTAGAATTAGTCATTACTACACCCAATTCTCCACCCCTTCGTCGAACTGTTAATGTAACTAAAGAAGAACTCTATCGAACAATTGTTCGGTTTCGGTTAGCCTTACAAGACCCAAATCAAGATGCGGTTGCACCCGCCCAAAAACTTTATCGCTGGCTATTTGAACCCCTCGAAGATGACCTCAAAGCTGCCAATACTGAAGTGATTATTTACGCACCAGATGGAGTTTTACGCTATATTCCATTAGTTGCGTTACATGATGGTAAACAGTGGCTAGCCCAACGTTTTCGAGTGAATAATATTACCGCCGCATCATTAGAAGAAATTGACACTCAACCCCAACCCGAACCGAAAGTATTAGCCGGGGCGTTTGCAGATCAGTCGTTAGTACGTTCGGCAAAAATAGGTGAACGGGATGTACAATTTGCGGGTTTACCCTTTGCGGGAATTGAAGTGGAAGAATTAAAAAATACCCTTCCTAATACAACGGCTTATGTGGATGAAGCTTTCAGTTTAGAAGCGATTAAACCTCAAATGAATGGTTATAATGTGCTGCATTTTGCCACTCATGCGGCGTTTGTTCCGGGTGATCCTTCAGAATCATTTATTGTATTTGGAGAAGGGGAAAATCCAACATTGAGAGATGTGGAAAATTGGTCACTTTCAAATGTAGATTTAGTTGTATTAAGTGCTTGTGAAACGGGGTTAGGTGGGTTTGATAATAATGGTGAACAAATTCTCGGACTCGGTTATCAATTTCAAAATCAAGGGGCGAGGGCGGTGATGGCTTCATTGTGGAAAGTTTCCGATGGGGGAACTCAAGTGTTGATGAATATCTTTTATAACGCCCTGCAACAAGGATATAGCAAAACTGAGGCATTACAAATCGCTCAAAATTCTTTAATTGCTGACAAGATCTCAACAGTTGAAAGTCTGCGATTGCGCGAAGCGCACTGGCGGAGCCAATCGCCTAATGGTAGAATTGTTTTGGTGAGTACGGATACTAAACTTCCTGTTAGTATTAGAGATAATCTTGATCATCCTTATTATTGGGCATCGTTTATTGTAATTGGGAATGGTTTGTAGGGATTATCATTGGTTTAACTTACCGTCCTCTCTTTTTCAAAGTTCCCTAGAAGTAGAAGATTTAGAACCAACTTTATAAACACAAGTTATAAGAGGTTTTTAAGTATAACGAATTCCTGCATCTTTCATCCTTTCAATTGCTTGTTGAATTCGTGCTTCACTAATTGTAATTGCCATGCGAATAAATCCTTCTCCAGCCCCACCATAACCACTCCCCGGCGCAACAACAATCCCACATTTTTCTAACAGTAAAGTGACAAATTCTGTAGAACTATAACCCGAAGGCACCGGAACCCAGACATAAAGCGTTGCTTTCGGAGGTTCAATTAACCATCCCATTGATTTTAAACCCTCAACCAAAATATCTCGGCGTTTTTGATAGATAGAAAGTATCGGTTGACGATCTGATTCTAACGTTGAATAAGCAGTAATAGCCGCTTGTTGAATCGCTTTAAAAACCCCCGAATCCACATTACTTTTCACTTGAGTTAATCCTTGAATTCCCATCGCATTACCGACAACAAACCCAATTCGCCAACCCGTCATGTTGTAGGTTTTTGATAAACTATGAAACTCAATGGCTGTTTCTTTCGCCCCAGTCACTTGTAAAACACTGGGCGGTTGGTAGCCCTCAAAAGCAATTTCTGAATAGGCGTGATCGTGACACAGTAAAATATCATACTCTCGACAAAACGCCACCATTTCTGCTAAATCTTCTAAAGAAGCCACCGCACCTGTGGGGTTGTTGGGATAATTGATCCACAGTAATTTAGCTTTACGGGCGACCGCTTCAGGAACTAAACTTAAATCGGGGAGAAATCGATTTTCAGGTTTCAACGGTAACGGGTAAGGTTCACCTCCTGCAAATAGCGTTGAAGTGCGATAAACCGGATAACCCGGATCGGGAACTAACGTCAAGTCTCCCGGTTCGACAAAGGCCAAAGCGGTGTTGTGAATCGCTTCTTTTGACCCAATCGAAGAAATCACTTCCGTTTGTGGATCGAGTCCAACCACCCCAAACCGACGTTCCATCCACCTGACTGTAGCGTGGCGGTATTCACTTAAACCTTGATAGGGCGGATAGTTATGAGTTTGAGGATCGTCTAAAGCGGCGTGCATCGCTTGCAACACAGGAGTTAGTGTTGGTAAGTCCGGATCGCCCACTCCCAAATTAATCAGATCGATTCCTTGGGCGAGTAATTCTTCTCGCTTGCGACTGATTGCAGCGAACAGGTAGGGGGGAATCTTCTCTAGACGTTTGGCAAATTGCATGAGCGCAAAAAACAGTCGGTGGGCATAGCCTAGAGATCATACCAAAAAAGTTGAGTTTTAGAGGTTCAGATCAAATGTTAAAAAAAATTGGGAACTGATAGGTTTCAAGCGGATTAAGTTTATTCTTGTTTGATAAAAATCAGAACGTAAAAATTTACCGTAAATTTTCACTCAAAGAGCTACTTCAATTCAATAAAATTTGTTTGTCCGAATTCAACCTAAAATGTTAGTCAAAACCCTTCGAGTCGGGATTCCATACTGATCCTATAGATGCACCGATTCATCTGGGCTTGGGTTTTTTCTTCAAGGACTGGGAACGAGTTGGACGCGACCTGCATCCATTTCTTCCATTAACAGTTCAAGAGCTTCGTAGTCCGTATCCGAAATATAGCCGAGACGACTGAGTTCGGTGTTGATCTCATTTTCGATCTCCGGTGTTAGGCGTTTGAAATAAAGTGCCTTGGAAACAAGTTGGCGAATTACGTTGGTAGCTGCCATAATTGCTATTTGGGGTAACTCTGCTTATATTAATTCTCTAATGAATACTGTTTGATGCTTGTGATCGTAAAGGAAACTTTAAAGTGATCTGTATCACTCAACCCTGTTTCTCGATCAACTACCCTTTCAGAGCTGAAACTCCACTCCCCCACAGAATCAAACTCTCGTCTCTTTCATCAACTTAGATTGTTGGATAGAGCAAATTGTTCCAGCCTGATTTGAGTCTCAACTCCCTGACTCTAAATTACCACTTTTACTGAGATCCGCTCCAACCCTACCGTTCAAATATTCGATAAGATAATAATGAAGAATCGTTAATCAATCTAGAAAAGTCATCGGTACACCCAAAAGATTACTCCGTCCTTTGTTGACTCAGGAATTTTCAATTCTCCCGTCTGATATCCGAAAGTGATGTAAAGCGAGGTTTACAGTGCCAGTAGCAGTCGAAAAGCTCATTACCCCCGAAATTAATCAACCCGCTCGCTATTTAGGAAACGAGTTAGGTGCCAAACACAAGCCCTGGGACTCAGCCCAAGTCCATTGGGCATTAACCTATCCCGAAATCTACGAAGTCGGCGCCTCCAACTTAGGACATATCATTCTCTACAATATCCTTAACACTCAACCCCGGCAACTTTGCGATCGCGCCTATCTCCCCGCCCCCGATCTCGCCGATAAACTCCGCCAAACCCAAACTCCCCTATTTGCCGTAGAGTCCCGTCGGGAACTCCAAGAATTTGACATTCTCGGCTTCAGTCTTAGCTATGAACTTGGGGCG
The DNA here is from genome assembly GCA_964571155.1 of uncultured Lyngbya sp. GTDB lineage: Bacteria > Cyanobacteriota > Cyanobacteriia > Cyanobacteriales > Microcoleaceae > Capilliphycus. Next base: position 4,329 of record CAZNCM010000372.1, read on the forward strand.
ACAAATATCCTGGAAATGCTGGACTTAGCGAAAATTCCCCTAACTTGGAAAGAACGCCAAAACGCTGACGGCAAAACTCCCCTCGGAGAATATCCCTTAATTTTTGCCGGGGGACAAACCGCCACTTCCAACCCCGAACCCTACGCCGACTTTTTCGACTTGATCGCCTTGGGAGATGGGGAAGAATTATTACCCGAAATTGGCTTAATTCTCGAAGAAGGCAAGGCCAACGGTTTAACCCGAGAAGACTTACTCCTCGACTTGGCACAAGTTCCTGGGGTCTATGTGCCGCAATTTTATGAGATGGCGGCTGATGGTTCTGTACATCCCAACCGCCCTGATGTGCCAAAGCGCATTCTCCGACGGGTAGCGACTCCTATGCCTGCCTATTCCATCACAATGGTGCCCTACGTCCAAACCGTCCACGATCGCCTGACAATGGAAATTAGACGGGGCTGCACCAGAGGTTGTCGCTTCTGTCAACCGGGAATGTTAACCCGTCCAGCCCGAGATGTGGAACCGGAACAAATTGTCGATGCCATAGAAAAAGGCATGAAAGCAACCGGATATAATGAGTTTTCCCTGTTGTCGCTGAGTTGTTCTGATTATTTAGCCTTACCCGCTTTAGGTTTGGAGGTGAAAAACCGCCTCAAAAATAAAAGTGTTTCCCTGTCTTTACCCAGTCAACGGGTTGATCGCTTTGATGAAAATATTGCCAATATTATTGGCGGGATGCGGCACAGCAGTCTAACTTTTGCCCCCGAAGCGGGGACTCAACGAATGCGCGATATTGTCAACAAAGGGTTAACCAATGAAGAACTGTTACGAGGGGTAAAAACTGCTTACGAACAAGGTTGGGATAAGCTGAAACTGTACTTTATGATTGGTTTACCGGGCGAGACGGATGCCGATGTGTTGGGAATAGCCGAAACTGTGCGATGGTTAAAACGAGAGTGTAGCGCACCGAAGCGGCGACGGCTAAATATTAATCTGACAATTTCTAACTTTACCCCGAAACCTCACACGCCGTTTCAGTGGCATTCGGTTTCTACGGCTGAGTTTGAACGGAAACAAGAATTACTCAAAGCCGAATTTCGCCGTATGAAAGGCGTTAAAGCCAATTTTACGGATATCCGCATTTCGGCTATGGAAGATTTTGTCGGACGCAGCGATCGCCGTTTAGCCCCGGTTGTACGTCGGGCTTGGGAACTCGGTGCCGGAATGGATGCTTGGTGGGAAAGCCAAGATCGGGCGTTTGCTGCTTGGACAGAGGCGATCGCAGAAGCGGGTATGAGTTGGAAATACCGACAGATAGAGAATGGAGAGTGGAATGTGATGG
>CAZNCM010000373.1:0-1972 GCA_964571155.1 uncultured Lyngbya sp.
GAGAGAACTGGCGGCCCACAACCGTACTGCGGGAATATCGGTTTTCAACGCATCAACCAATGGAGTTAAGGCTCGCTGATCTCGACAATTTCCCAAAGCCCAAACGACACCTTTACGAACATAACCATTCCAATCTTGTTCGAGTTGCTCAATTAACGGTTCGACTGCATCGGGGCTTGGGTTTCGTCCTAAAGCATAAGCGGCACTCACCCGAATTAATGGACAAGCTTCTCCTAACAAATTAATCAACGGCAGAACGGCCCGCCTGTCTTGAATCTCACAAAATGCCCTCGCTGCAATCATCCGGCGTTGCGATTCCGGTGACTCAAGCAACGGCAACATTTCCTCTGGATCGGGCTTGGGAACTTCTGATTCCTCCATATGATCCAGGGGACTTTCCCAGGCTTCTGGGTTATGAATTACACTAAGCTTCTCATCCTCCATATTATTAATTTACCGCACGACGGTCACATCTGAGCCACGCGATCGCAAATTTCTTACACTTTATTGATCGACTAGGGACTTTAACATCGAAATGGACTGAGTTTGATAACCCAGTTTCTGATATAGATTAAGTGCAGGTTGATTATGGGAGAAAACTTGTAAGCTGATTTGTTGATCTCCTCGTTGTTTCGCCCAGTTTTCGGCCTGAAGCATTAAAGCTGAACCAATTCCCCGACGACGATGTTGCCGATGAACATAGACCAGAAAAATATGAGCAATTCGTTCACCCTGTACCTGATCAATGGCATTTCCCATCCATAAACAAGCAATCGGCGAAAGCGTTCGTAATGGAGAGGAATAAACGGGTGCTTCAGAGGCCTTTTGATCGGCGATAACTTCCACCCACCACAGAGGCGTTTGGGCGCTAAAATACTGCTCAATGGTATCGGCTAAATGGTTAAAGTTGCGATCGCTATAGAGTTCTCGATAAGTGCGAGTCATAAACTTCAACAGCAACGCCCGATCCAACCGAGAACCCGAACGCAATCGATAACCTGGAATGAACCGATCAGACACGAATCGTATTGAGGACAACTTGGGCTTGTTCTCCGGTCGGACTCATTTCACTAACAGGTGCAGGTGCCGCTAAATCCCCCGGTAAAAAGATCCGAGCGCTGACTGCAACCAAAGCCAATAAAAAGATCAAAACAACAATCAGAGGCGCAATATATTGACGAAAAATAGCCATAGGATTTTCAAGTTCAGCCGGAGAATTCTTTGACAATTGTAATCTATTTTGGGTGTCGTTTTCTACTGATGATCTTCTAAATCCCGATCGTCGAGTCCTGGCCTGGGTGTGGGTAAGATTCGGGTTTTACTCAATTGACGCAAAGCGACTCCGCCCCCAACGGCTAAAACCAGACAAACCCAAGCGAGGGTTTCTTGCAAGAGTAAAAATCCACCCACACTTAACAGCGTCCCTAACAATAATACAATCGCTGCGATCGCCTTTTGTACATCTAACCCCAAATCTTGATCCGGAGGTAAACCGGTTTTCAGACGTTGTTTTCTCCAGCCTGGCCCACCGGGTCGAACCTGGCGATAAAAGGCTTCTAAAGTTTCCTCAGATTCCGGTGAAGTCAATGCCAAAACAATCACCCACAAAATCGTCACCGCCGCCGTAATAAACATAATCCGCAAGCCAAAATCTTCGATCTTAAATAGCGGAACTAAGCTGGTGGTCATCCCCACAAAAAAGCTAGCGACAATGGCGGTTAATTCGGCGGAGGCATTAATTCGCCACCAAAACCAGCGCAAAATTAAAATCAATCCCGAACCCGTACCAATAGCAATTACTAACCGAAAAACTGTCGCGACATCCGTTGCTAAAAATGCTGCACCCGCCCCTAAAACCGTAACTAAAACCGAAGATAATCGCCCGATAAAAACCAATTGAGTTTGAGAAGCCTCGGGTTTAATAAAACGCAAATACAAATCATTGGTAATAAAAGAAGCGCCCCAATTAATC
>CAZNCM010000373.1:2011-5643 GCA_964571155.1 uncultured Lyngbya sp.
GTACTCATAAACGCCGCTAACAACGAAGCCACAACTAATCCTAAAATTCCCGGCGGTAAAAAATCAAGCATTAATTGGGGATAACCCAACTCTTTATCTTCTAAATCTGGATAAAGTACAATCGAAGCCAAAGCGACCAAAATCCACGGCCAAGTTCTAATTACATAGTGCATAATATTAAACGTCCAAGCCGCTTTTTCAGCTTCCGCTTCTGTTTTTGCCGCTGCAAATCGTTGGACAAATTCACCACCCCCGTCACTTCTTCGCCAAGACCACCATTGAATAAAAATATAAGCAAAAAAGGTACTTGCAGAAATTCCAGCCGTTTGACTAAAACTTAGAAATCCATTGTCTCCGCCAACAGAAACCGGAAGCAAAGATAAAATATCTTTATCTGGAGAAGCCAAAGGAACTTTTGCCACTAATTCCCCAATTCCGCCCACACTATTTAAAGCAAAATAAGCAACAATGATCGCCCCAAATAAAGCCAGAAAAAACTGAAAAAAGTCAGTGGCAACAACACCCCAAAGTCCGGCTAATCCTGCATAAAATAAAACAAAAATACTCACCCCAACCACACTTAAAAGTTTGAGATTAGTTTCAGTTGCTTCAATCCCTAATGCTTGCCAAATATTCAACGCCTCTACCACTTTTACCATTGCTAACATGGCATAACCAATAGCAATACAATTCATCGGAACGGCAAAAATAAACGCTTTTACACCCCTTAAAACAGCCCCCATTTTGCCACCATAACGCAATTCGGTTAATTCGGCATCGGTGAGAACCTCTGAACGTCGCCACATTCGTGCAAAAACGTAGACCATGATGATGTGAGAGATCCCAAACGTCCACCATTCCCAATTTCCGGCAATTCCTCGATTAGCGACAACTCCGGTAATATAGAGAGGAGTATCAATCGAAAACGTCGTCGCCGCCATGCTAATTCCTGCTAACCACCAAGGAAGCGATCGCCCAGAAACAAAAAAATCAGCAAGACTTTTTGAACCTTGACGAGACAAATACAACCCCATCGCCATGGTCACGATTAGGTATAGTAAAACAATTAACCAGTCAATCAGTTGCATGAGTTTGGATCGGAAAACAGGGGAAAATTACAGTGAATCTAAGTTTTCCAGTCTACCTCTGAAAGTCTCTTTTGTAAAAGCCCTTTTCCTCAAACACAGACGAAAGTTAGAGAAAAAGTCTAAATTTCAATCGTAAATATCGCCCCTTTCGGTTGATTATTTTCGACAAAAATTTTACCTTGATGCGCTTCTACAACCATTTTACAAAAAGCCAAACCTAAACCGATTTGTTTCACATTCGGAACTTCAGTACCGATCTCAAATTTTTGAAAGATACTGTCTCGAAATTGTTCGTCAACTCCCTGACCTTGATCTTTTACTTGAATTCTCGCTTGCACTGATTCATCTTCAGGATAATCGAGTGCTAGAACAATCTGACTAGATGGGGGCGAAAATTTAATTGCATTCGAGAGAAGATTATCTAGGACTCGTCTGAATAAGTTGATATCCAATGATAAAAAATATTCACCTGTCAGATATTCGGTTTTCAATTCAATGCTTTTCCGGATAGCAATAGGTTCAAAGTCTAAAATAACCTTTTCAAGTATTAATTTTAAATCAATAAAATTTAGGTTTAAATTAAGAGAACCTGATTCTAGCTTTGACAGGATTAAAATCTCATCAATTAAAGATTGTAATCGTTCTCCGGATTCCCTAATTTGTTCAACTTTTCTATGATATTTTTTCGGAAGTTCAGCTCGATTTAAAACCTCTCCTGCAAACAAAATACTGGCTAGAGGATTTCGCAAGTCGTGAACAATCATTGCTGACATTTCCTCACGCAGTTTAAGAGTTGATTTGAGAGTATCATATTGGGTTTTAATTCTTAGCATAGAACGAACTCTCGCCCGTAATTCAACACCATTCACAGGTTTACTAATAAAGTCGTCTGCTCCGGCTTGTAAACATCGAGCCAGATCTTTTTTTTCAGTCAGAGCTGTTACCATAACAATTGGAATATGAGCATAATTGGGATCGGATTTTAGTTTTTTACAAACTTCAATCCCATCTAATTCGGGCATCATTACATCCAATAAAATGACATCAGGTTGTAATCGTTTAACTCGATTTAAAGCCTTTATCCCACTATTGGCATAACTTAATTGGTAACTTTCCGATAATAATAATGCTTCAATAACTTCAAAGTTCATGGGTTTATCATCTACTACTAATATTTTTTTCAAGTTCATTTTTTTATCAAAAATTATTGTGTTCATCAGATTTGACTAAAAGCTTTAATCCAAGAGTAATAGCTGTTCTATTTTATCCGATAAATTTTTTAAACCGAAAGGTTTTGCAAGATAATCGTTTGCTCCGGCTTCTAAACATTTTTCTCGATCTTCAGCTCGGGCGAAAGCCGTTAAAGCCAAAATTTTAATTTTAGCAATTTCCGGATCAGCTCTAATTGTACGAATAGCTTCTAGTCCATCTATTTTTGGCATTTGAATATCCATCAATATTAATTGAGGTTGTTGTTCTTTAGCAAGTTGAATTGTTTCTAAACCATTTTTAGCAACAATTAACTGATAGCCTTTTAACTCAAAATAATCTAAAATTGTATCAACATTCGCTTCATTATCATCCGCAATTAAAATCAAGGGAGAAGTTAGTTCTGGTTGTTTTTCTGTAGAAGAATTTAAGCTGTTTTTATTAAATTCTTTGGATTCAAGAACAATATTCTGATCCTCAAAATGTTGAGCAGAAATCGCTTGATTTTCCTTGTTATTTTTCTCAAAGTTGATCAAAGGAAGCTTCACAGTAAATTGACTACCTTCACCCAATTTGCTCTGGACACCCACTTGACCTTTGTGCATTTCTGTAATGCGTTTGACTAGGGCTAGACCCAATCCTGTACCCGGATAATTTTTCGATAAACCACTATCAATTTGTACGAAAGGTTGAAAAAGTTGATCGTAATGTTCGGGAGCAATACCAATCCCAGTATCAATGACCTTAAAACTAATCGTAGAGTCCGTAAAGTTTTCCTCAACAATTAAAGTCACCAGACCTTTCTCTGGTGTAAATTTAACCGCATTACCGAGCAAATTAACTAACATTTGACGTAAGTGACGCTCATCCGCTTCAATTGTAGTAATTTTATTTGTAATCTCATCGTTAAGTTGAATTTTTTTACTCACGGCTTGCGGTCTCACAAAATCAAGACTAGAATGACACAAGACTTGCAGGTTCACCTGTTTAAGGTTTAATACTAACTTTCCCGATTCTATTTTAGAAATATCAAGAATATCATTAATCAGTTCTAATAAATGCTTGCCACTTTTGATAATTGTCAAAATTGAATTGTATTGTTTTGGGTTAAGTTCCCCGAAAGACCCTTCTTCTAAAGCTTCAGAAAAGCCTAAAATTGCATTCAAAGGTGTTCGCAGTTCATGGCTCATATTTGCCAAAAATTCATCTTTTAAGCGAGTGCTTTGTTCCAGCTTGGTATTCGTTTCTTTGAGGATTTCTTCGGAGATTTTGCGTTCAGTAATATAGCGCTACGCGCATACATTAGGACAATTTTTGAAGACAGCATCCACACAT
>CAZNCM010000374.1:0-5302 GCA_964571155.1 uncultured Lyngbya sp.
GACTGAGGTGAAAGATAAACTGAAAGAAAATGCTTTATCCCTGTCTGGAGGTCAAAAACAGCGTCTGTGTATTGCGCGAGCGGTGGCGCTGAAACCGGAAGTTATTTTAATGGATGAACCCTGCTCCTCTCTTGACCCGGTTTCGACTCAAAAGGTGGAAGATTTAATTCATGATCTCAAAGAAAGTTACACAGTTGTTATCGTTACTCACAATATGCAACAGGCGACCAGGGTTGCTGATTTAACTGCTTTCTTTAACGCTGAAGAAGGAGAGTCAGGAAATCGATTTGGGTATTTAGTTGAATATGATGAAACTGATAAAATCTTTCAAGATCCCCAAGAGGAAGCGACCCAAAAATATGTGAGTGGTGACTTCGGATAAATCCCATTTTCAAGAATCTATTTTTGAGAAACAAAACTTTTATTGGGTAGGGGTGTAAGGCTTGCGCTCCTACATTTTATTTTAAAAGTTTATTGATTTATTTATCTCATTAGCAAGAGGTCAATTAACCAAAATAATCGTTAATGTGAAAACAAATCTGATGATATTTGTCGAAACACAGGAGAACTTAACCATGATTATGAATAATCAACAACCCTCAGATCGAGATAGAGCAATTGATTCTGATGTCGATCCGGGTGTTGACCCTGCTGTTGAACTCGAACAACAGTTTAAATCGGAAAATCCGAAAGAGTCACAACCCAAGTCAGAAGAACGAACAACTGATCTCGGAAACCGTCAAATATTAATTGCTCACGAACAAGGAGGAGCTGTTGATGCAGATTTTTCCTAGTTTGATTTCAATTCATTAAATAGATCATAAAAAAATGAGGTTCTTATGAACCTCATTTTAAACACTAAACCTCAATAAATTTAGATTGTATTAATCAATTGCTTTCTTCGCTTTATCTTTGGCATTTTCAACAGCGTGTTGAGCTTGGGCTTCACCTTGCTTCATTTTACCTTCGGCTTTATCTTCAGGATCGCCTGTGACTTTACCCATAGCTTCTTGAGCTTTACCTTCGACATTTTTAGCTGTTGCTTTTGCTTTATCTTCAGTAGACATAATTAAATTTCTCCTAGTTTTTTCAAGAATTTTGAACAAATGTTTGTTCTCTATATTTATAAGATATCAAGAAATTAAGATTAAGCTATCTATCCCTAGATAGATTCAGTAAATTATTATTTTAAAGTCTCAAACTCCCTTAAAATTGAAATCATAAGTCATGTGCAACTTGATAATTGATTACAGTACAAAAGTACATTGAGACATTTTATAGATAGAAAAATGAAGCTCTCCAAACCAATAATCATCACTTCTATGATATTTGCCAACTCAAACTTAATTTTAATATCAACAAAAAATCTCCCGCTATTTTATTTAACGGAAGAGAGAAAAAACTCAGATTGATTAGGATAAAATCTATCGTCTAAATTAGATTACACCTGGGCCTTTCTTTCCATGCTTCTGAACTTCTTCTAATTCTTCAACCCGTTCTTCTTTTTCCTGCTCTTCTTGCTCTCGCAAGTCTCCGGGTTCATTGATGTACATTTCGGGTTCAATCGCATAGTTGTTTGCTAACCCTTCTTGGTCAACTGTCTGGCCTTTAGTGGTGTTAGGCTGTCCTTCTTGTTCTTTGGCAAGCTTCTTATAATTAACACCCTCTCTATCCTGACGAGCGCCAACTTCAGCTGGTTGAATTCCACGATCATAATGACCTTCGTCGCCACCTGTTTTCTTATGAGTATCAGCCATAAAATCCTCCTTAATTAAAGAAATAAACTACAAATGAAAGCTAAATCGTTAAAATGAGTCATAGTATAATTTAGCTTGTTTTAAAATGCCTAAAATACTATGAATTTTAGTAATGAGTTAACCCAAACCTGGATCATTTGACTTATCGACATTGGGAACAAAATCAGGACGCTCTTTATCTTCCCAACCCGCAGGTCGCTTAGAATTGTACCAAGCAATCGAACCAATAGAAACCGCTGCGATGAAGCCTACAACCCCAACCGCTACGGCTGAAACTGGAAAATGAGGTGCAGCGTCTACACCAACTTCTAGAAGTAAATTCATATTTTTTATTTCCTCATAGTTTGTAACTACGCTAGGTTTAAATATAGGATAAATAACGAAGTTCAATCATCCCTCTTAGTGATGAGTTTATCAATAAGACACTATTTCTATGGGTAGAGAACCCCTAAGTTCTACTCTTTCTATTGATTTTAAATCAGTTCCATCTATTGATAGAAGACGGGACACTTTTCTACAGGATAGTATATGAATATCAACTTTAATAGAGCGAGGAAAAAATTATGGGTATTTTAGCTTGGTTAGCTTTAGGTTTAATTGCAGGTGCGTTGGCAAAACTCATCTATCCAGGTCATCAAGGTGGCGGTATTTTTGCCACAATGGGATTAGGTATTTTAGGTGCAGTTGTTGGTGGTTTCTTGGGTCAGCTTTTACTGGGAAGTAGCGGTGCCGCCGCCGCCTCTGCCGGGGCTTTTAGTATTCCTAGTATTATTTTTGCTGTCTTAGGTGCGATGCTTCTGATCTTCATCTGGGGATTGGTTGTAAGACACGCATAAACTCTGCTAAATTAGAGAAATTAAACTAACCATTTGACATTAGTAGCTACAAAAAGATAGGTAAGACAGTAGAAGAAGAATCAAGCAGAGCTGATTACAGCTCTGTTTTTTATGGTTTTAAATTTCTATTCATTCAATTCTCTAGACATTCCCTATTTTCTAAACTTTAAATCCTTTGCCTTTCTTTTTCTTTTTGCTACTTTTAGCTTTTGACTGTACCTGAGCGACAGCTTCTTCAAACAACTGATGGAGATGTTGAGGAACACTCGCAATTTCTGGAAGTTTGGGTTCGAGAGATTTATGATACTTTTTTAGGGTTGGATCTAAATCTTTTTCTAAGTTAAAATCGGGACGGTCTAATACCGCTTTTAAAAGTTTTTCTAGAGAATTCGGGTATTCTGCTTTCAGTTGTTGCCAAATAAAAGCATTAATTTCTTGATCTTCTAAGTATTTTAGAACCAGTTTGTCCGCATTCGGTTCAGCTACCGGATCTTCAGCTTTCAGGATTTTGACAAGTTTAGAATAGGTGGGAACAAACATTTGACCCCAACGGGGATGAGAAAAAGCCATCACTTCTTCGGCACGTTTGATCTCGTCAGGAAGTTCGACTTTCGGGGAAAACATGGGAGAAGAATTATTTTCTAAAGCGGTTTCTACTGATTTTTCATCCGCACCTGTTTCAGTCGCTGAGGCTTTGACTTCACTTTCATCCACCCCGGCTTCTTTAATGATCTCTTTAATCGATTTTGAAGGATCAATTCCCGCCGCTTCTAATTGCTTTTGGGTTAATCTTTCTTGCAATTCAGCAATTTTTTTGTTAAGCTGATATCCAGGGAGTAAAATGCGATCGCTCTCAAAAAAGTTAACAAATTCTTGATGATATTGAATCACAGAATCCCAAGCTTTTTCTAACAGTTCTGGAGCATCTCCATAGAGTTGATTGGGATAATTGTTCTTGAATTCCCCCACGACAACTGCTAGCTTGGGTTTGCCGAGATTTCCTTTCGGGATACAGGCTCCAGAAAACATCCAATTTCCATCGGTTAAGGGAGCAAGACGAGTCAGTAAAATATCGCCCAGTTTCCATTTTTCGATCTCAGAGCGAGAAATTTCAGGACTCGGAAATACTGTATAATATTTAGCGGTCAACCAGTTCATTAACTTGAAACTTTTCGGCTGAATCTCTATAATTTCAAATAGACCCGTGAAGGTGTGTTGCCAATTTTTAATCAGATCGCGATCGCTGGCCGTTAACTCCGACTCCTGGGCAAGAAACAAATCAATCGGAGTCTGTTCTCCGACTTCCCCTCCATTCAAAAACATATCAACAACCAAGTTTTGCAGACGAATATCTTGACGATCTCGACTTCCATGAGTGGCAACATACTGTTCAAAGGCTACAGCTAAGTCTCCCTCTGCATCATAGACAAAATCAACTAACGCCTGCTTTAACTGGGCTGCTTGCTCTAACATCGTGTTTATAAGGCTTTTTTCTGCTATCCAAACTATAAGGATAACAGTTTAAGTCAATTATGGCTTCTCCTGAACGATAGAACTTTTAACTATTCCTTTGGGTAGAGTCTATTATTTTTTTCACTCTGCTCGACTTCTAATCCAGGACTCAGCTTCAATTAATGGTTTAGTCTCCCTGGCTTAATAGCCCGCCGATAATCCCAATTCCGAGCGTCAGAAGAACTAATGCCCAAATAATAAAGTCAGGAATAGCAGATAAAATTCCTAACCCTCTCAACACCACAATAGTGGCGATAATAATCAGGGCAATTCCGACCGTAAATAGGACAATTTTTGTACCTGTTTTTGGAGAACGACTCATGGGAGATGTGTAAGTAAAATTCAGTAATCAGTGTTCAACAGACTTCGTTCTGATTATACTATACAAGCTGTTGACTCCCCGAAAAATCGTATCTAAATCAACTCCAAGTGAATAGAACAGCAAAGCCTCCGAGATAAAGCAACAGAATTGAAAAGGTTTCAAAGCCAATATTTCCAATCCCAGACTTTTCCCGTCTGAGGAGTCCGAGCAGTAAAATTGCGGTCATTAATATCGTTAGCGCAATCACAAAAACTTCCGACTGAGTAATGGCATTATAAATCGAACCGGGCCGATAAGCAAAATCTGAAAAAGATAATAACAAAACATCAAATGTGTTCCCACCAATAATCGCACTAACCGCTAAAGTTAAAGCGCCTCGTTTCACCGCAGCAACAGAGGTTACTAATTCCGGTAAAGAGGTAGAAATAGCAAGAAACACTCCCCCAACAACCGTTTCAGAAAGTCCCGTTTGTTGAGACAGAGTTACCCCCGTTTTCGCCAATACATAACCCGCTCCAGCAATCACAATCGCTAACCATCCTAACATCAGCCACATTTTAGGAAGATTCTCAAGAGAACCCTGATCTTCTGAGTGTTCAGCCTCATCAATTAACGTTTCAGCGGTGAAGTGAGGTTTCCACATCGGAGTATCTCGAACTTGAGAGGTGAGACGCAAACCAAATAGATAACCCCCAATAATCACAAGTGAAGCCGGATGAATTCCCAATATTTCCACCTTCGGAGCAGCTATTGCTAATAAAGGAACAGCCAATAAAGCATTTAATAAAGCCCCCTGAACGAGAGTAGGCAAAGAGGCAGCAGCGTGTTCTAAATTGGCTTTGCGATAGACAAAATCAGCGATCGCTAAAAAAGCA
>CAZNCM010000374.1:5312-5624 GCA_964571155.1 uncultured Lyngbya sp.
ACTGCAATTTGAGGATGGGCATCTGCGGCGGCAGTAATTGAAGTGATAATTCCGGCTAAAGAAGTAATTCCCCCCAACAATAACGCCCCGACAACGGCTTCACCTAAACCCGTTGCATCGGCAAGTTGATCGGCAATTTTCGAGAGTTTAGTTCCCCCGAGTCCAATAATCAGAGCAGCAAATAGAAACAGCAAAAAATTAATGGCTAATGACTCGTTCATTGTTGATTGTCTTGAGTGTTAAAATTATAAATTCTAAACTTTGGGAAACTGATCCACAGCCATGTAAACAACATCATCCAATGCACTATGA
>CAZNCM010000375.1:0-712 GCA_964571155.1 uncultured Lyngbya sp.
GTCTATACAGAGTTTATACCGATCATATCGGAAAATTTGACGACCCGCCTATTCCAATTCACTCAAATTTGCATTGTCATCCTGATTACAGCCTTGTAAAGTTTGACTAATCGGCTGCTCCGGTAAGGGATGAGTTAGAAATACATAGTCTTCAACCACCTGAGAACCGATTAAATGTTCTTGAATAATCCGTTCAATCACATCAGGAGTCGTGGCGCGATACCAAACCCCATCCGGGTAAACCACTAAAATTGGCCCTTCACAACAGACTCGCAAACAGTTCGCCTTGGTGCGAAAGATACAACTCGGACGTTCGGGTGTGGGTTGGTCGAGTTTTAATTCTTTTAAACGTTTTTTGAGGTAGTTCCAGGCTTCTAAGCTGGCTGATTTTGAGCAACACTTGGGTTGGGTTTGGTCTGCACAAAGGAAGACATGACGGCTAATCTGCTGGAGTCCTAAGCTTTCTACCGCCGTGGAGATCGCTGTTGAGGGATTTGTTGAGGGATTAGTCGGTTTGACATCAGCAGAACTTGGGGTGGGAGTTGAGGGGGAAAGGGTTTGAGTCTTCGCGTTCGGGGAATCTATTGATGAAGATTTCGAGGAGGTAGAGGGGTCTGTCATGGTCAGTGGGCTTCAGGTGAGGGATAGTTCTGATTTCCATCGTGAGCAACGCGCTTTTGAGGCGGTTAAATCTTTGTTTATGTTAGCAAAA
>CAZNCM010000375.1:722-5616 GCA_964571155.1 uncultured Lyngbya sp.
TTGGATTTGTCAATTCGCTAAATTAGCACTCAGGACAGGAGAGTGCTAACTCTCTATTTTCCCCAGAAAGGACATTAATCAATCTTGCCATTGCAGGGTTGTTCATTCACACCATTCTTACGATTAAACTTTATCAAAGGAGGGACTTCATATGGCTGCTGTAGCCTTAAATGTATCCACAGTTAAACCCTTGGGCGAGCGGGTATTCGTCAAAGTCAGCGAATCTGAAGAAAAGACCGCAGGAGGAATTTTACTTCCCGAAACGGCAAAAGAAAAGCCCCAAATCGGAGAAATTGTTGCCACTGGCCCCGGAAAGCGCAACGATGATGGTTCTCGTGCTGAAATGGAAGTCAAAGTCGGAGACAAAGTTCTCTACTCTAAGTACGCCGGAACTGACATCAAGCTAGGCGGTGATGAATATGTACTTTTAGCAGAAAAAGACATCCTAGCAATTGTCAGCTAGTTCTCTAGTCTTGAATCAAACAGACTTGCTTATAAGTTTCTTGACAGCTTTGTAATCCAACTCCACAAGTTCAGCAAACAAACGAAACACCACTATGGCTAAACGTATAATTTACAACGAAAATGCTCGTCGCGCTCTCGAACGCGGTATGGACATCCTGGCTGAGTCCGTTGCAGTCACCCTCGGGCCAAAAGGTCGGAACGTTGTTCTGGAAAAGAAATTTGGTGCGCCCCAAATCGTTAATGATGGAGTCACCATTGCCAAAGAAATTGAACTAGAAGATAACGTCGAGAATACTGGCGTTGCCTTAATTCGTCAAGCCGCCTCTAAAACCAACGACGCAGCAGGCGACGGAACCACAACAGCAACCGTTCTCGCCCATGCTATCGTCAAAGAAGGTTTACGCAACGTTGCCGCAGGCGCTAACCCCATTGAACTGAAGCGGGGTATTGACAAAGCAACTGCTTTCCTCGTAGACAAGATCGCCGAACACGCTCGTCCGGTCGAAGATTCTAAGTCTATTGCTCAAGTCGGAACCATCTCTGCTGGAAACGACGAAGAAGTCGGTCAAATGATCGCTTCAGCAATGGATAAGGTGGGTAAAGAAGGAGTCATCTCTCTTGAAGAAGGGAAGTCCATGACCACCGAACTGGAAATCACCGAAGGGATGCGCTTTGATAAAGGCTATATCTCTCCCTACTTCGCGACTGATACTGAGCGGATGGAAGCGGTTCTCGATGAGCCATTTATCCTACTGACAGACAAGAAAATTGCTCTGGTTCAAGACTTAGTTCCCGTTCTCGAACAAGTTGCTCGTTCCGGTCGCCCTCTGCTGATTTTAGCTGAAGACATCGAGAAAGAAGCTTTAGCAACTTTAGTGGTTAACCGTTTACGGGGTGTACTGAACGTCGCCGCAGTGAAGGCGCCTGGGTTTGGCGATCGCCGTAAAGCCATGCTCGAAGATATCGCCGTTCTTACGGGTGGTCAAGTGATCACCGAAGATGCAGGTCTAAAACTCGACAGTACCAAGCTCGATATGCTCGGTAAAGCTCGCCGCATCACGATCACCAAAGACAATACAACCATCGTTGCAGAAGGTAATGAGTCCTCGGTGAAAGCCCGTTGTGATCAACTTCGTCGTCAAATGGAAGAAACTGAGTCTTCCTACGACAGAGAAAAACTACAAGAACGTTTAGCAAAACTCAGTGGCGGTGTCGCGGTAATCAAAGTTGGTGCGGCGACTGAAACTGAAATGAAAGATCGCAAATTGCGTTTAGAAGATGCGATCAACGCCACCAAAGCCGCAGTTGAAGAAGGTATCGTTCCCGGTGGTGGAACAACTTTGGCTCACCTGTCTCCTCAAGTGGAACAATGGGCAAAGGGTGATTTGTCTGGTGAAGCTTTAACAGGGGCTTTAATTGTTTCTCGGGCGTTGTCTGCTCCTCTGAAGCGGATTGCTGAAAATGCAGGCGAAAACGGCGCTGTGATCGCAGAGCGAGTCAAAGAGAAAGACTTCAATGTGGGTTACAACGCTGCAACAAACGAGTTTGTCGATATGTTTGACGCAGGTATTGTTGACCCGGCGAAAGTCACTCGTTCGGCTCTGCAAAACGCAGCTTCGATTGCGGGTATGGTCTTAACCACTGAATGTATTGTGGTTGACAAGCCTGAACCGAAGGATAATGCACCTGCGGGCGCTGGAATGGGCGGCGATTTCGACTACTAAGAACTCTAATTTCTCGCTTTAACTTTAGGGCAACTGTTGCATCACTGTTGCAGTTGTCTAAGATTTAAGAGGGTAGGTACAAACCTGCCCTTTTTTGTTTTTGTTATTGGTAACAATTGTTTTTCGACACTTTCTTATGGACTGTAATAATTCCAAGTCATTTTACTGCGACGATAATGATTTTGAGTCCACAAAGAGGAACGATTTGGGTTAGGATTGGGATCTGTATTTTCGTAAATGTGCAGTTTATTTCCATTGATCACCATAATTTCTTCCCGCCAATCTCCCGTTACATCCGCAACATAAAGCCGATCGGCATTTTCGGGAAACTCAAGGACAAATTCTCCGGTCATCGCATCAAAAATTCCCACGTTTCCGCTTGTGTGGCGCTCTTTGGCAACCGCTAACTGCCGATCTTCTCCCGTCCAATCAATGGGAAAAATAACTTCAACACCTTTTTTTGTCCAGCCTTCCGGTTTGGTTTCATTCAGGGTATAATTGGAAATCACTTTTCCTTTCGCATCAAATACAAAAGGTTTTTGATCGTTACTAAAACGGCTACGACACCAAATTTCTAACCCCGGACGACTCGGGTCAAAATCCCCAATAGCTGCATTTTGAGGTTCCCAGTTTTTGTAGTGGGTTTCCCAAATAATTTTTTCGGTATTATAAAGAAAAACTCGATTGCGTTTGAGTCCCCCCGCAGAATTTTTGGAGTCCTCTTTCTTTTCGCCGCCTTCTTCCAAAACCACGACTTCCAAGCCGGGAATATCCGGGCGAACATCCGCGACAAACAGCGAGTCCACATGACCTTTTTGGGGAATTTCTATCAGGATTTCTCCCTCGGGAGAAACGATTTTTGCACCTAAAACTTCATCCAAATTGTCGCCGTTTAAGTCCGCAACTCGGACGCCGTTGTGGGCGTTGGCCTTAAAATCATCCCGCTCCCAAAGAGGCTGAGGATTATCAGTTTTGAGTAAGTCATCAATAGCATAAGCGGCGAGATATCGTCCCATTCGATATTGTTTATCAGGAGTGGCTTGAAGGAGTAAATCCGAATCACCTTTTCCTCTAAAGTTGGCAATGACTAAATGTTCCCAACCTTCAGTTCCATTGGGAGATTTGAGTTTAATTTCTCGGATTGTTTTTCCGTTTTTTCCTTCTACAATGTGTAATTTATGATCGGAAGAAAGGAATAAAACTTCGGTTTGACCATCTTTATTAATATCTCCAGCTTGAATACCGGGAGCGTGTAAACCCGGTAAACCTTGGTTTTCAGATTTATTCGTCAGTTGTAAATTGACAGATTTGACCCAAAGTTTTTGTCCAGAATGATCGTAAACAGCGATTGCATTGGGGTGGGTGACGAGAAAATCTTTTTGCTGGTCATTGTTGACATCTGCAACAATTAATCCTCCTTTACCCTCTTTCAACGGAGGTAAATCGAGGTTGATTTTTTGAGGATTTGAGTTCGAGTTAGAGGGGTTAACGGCTTGGCTATAGGAACGTTCTACACATCCCCAACTGAGACTCGCTAGCAACAGACACAAGCCAAGAGGAGAGTTTAGAAAGGGTTTGTGATTGCGGATTAAGCGGTTAAAAACGGGATTCATCTTTATAGATCTCAGTTAAACTTTAAGGGTTTTAGGGTTCTGAGCCAATGATAGCAAATCTTTCTAAACATCTCCCCATCAACGGACTGTTCGTCAATCCAACAAATTGATTAAATCAGAGGATAGACCAGTTTCCAGTATATTTTTAAAACCTGATCTAGCTTGGATTTTAAGAAAGTCTGGGTTTTACTTTTCAGCAAATCATCTCTCATATACATCGGTTGTTCTTGAAGTAAATTTCGATCTGAAACAGTTTTGAGAGATTGAATAAACTTGCGTTTTTTCAAAAGTTTAGGCACAGATACAATGACAGCTAAAATGCCTTGTAAATAAGGGATGATCTTGCCTTTTAACAGCAAATACACAATCAGAGAGATTTCATAAGCAAGTAAAGCCGGAGCCAAAAGGATTAATGTGCGTAATGAATAGATTGTCAGGATGAAATACCAACGATTTCTAACTTGATAAAAAAGTTTAGAAAGACCTCGTTTTTTGACTCTATGATAGCAAATTGCATTCGGAACAGTGTAGAGTTTATAACCCGATATTGTCAGTCTGAAGCTAAATTCTCCGTCTGTCCGTCCAAAGAAATAGTCTTCATCAAATAAGCCGATTTTTTCTGCGGCTGGCTTAGAAACTAACAAACACGTTCCAGAAATTGAATGAACTTGTGTAATATCTTTTACACCTTGACCCAAGGGTTTATCGCTATTGAGTAAAACAGCTTCACCTGTATAATGAATGAAGACTCCCTCATGTTGAATGGTATTTCGTCGATCATGGTAAACTAAACGCGGCGCCCAAATTGCGGCTTCAGGATAACGCTGATACGCTTCAACTAATTCGCTTAAACAGTTTTCGGCAAGGATAGCATCATCATCAACCAGTAGGGTTAAATGATCATCGGGCGTATTGATAATTCCTTGATTTCTAGCTGGATTGGGGCCACAATTTGAGTCTAAACGAATAACTTTAATTTGTGAGTAATGATCTTCTACCCATTCTGCTGTGTTATCCGTAGAAGCATTATCGACAACAAGAATTTGAGTCGGTTTGTAGGTTTGAGTCAGTAATGAGTCTAAACAGTTTTTG
>CAZNCM010000376.1:0-5305 GCA_964571155.1 uncultured Lyngbya sp.
AAGGTGACTACAATCACTTTAATTAGATCCACTGCCAATGGGCGTGGAGTGTGTCACGAGGTACTTGTCACTGCTGTTTAGATCAGTTGGGAGAAAAATATCAATGAAACAATTAGGTCGTTTGTTAGTTCTAGTAGGTTTATTAATAAGTTGTCTAGGATGGACTGGACATCAGAATGCTTATGCAGCTAATTTGAGTCTGAATAAGTTACCTGTTGTCTCTCCCATTTTGGCTGTTGAACAACGAAGAAATCGGGCTGATGAAAAGTTAGGCGAATTTGGAGAGAAGCTCGATCTCAACAATAGTTCGATTCGAGAATTTAGACAATTGCGGGGAATGTTTCCGACTCTCGCAAGCATGATTGTTGATCAAGCCCCCTTTGATTCAGTTGAGGATGTCCTCAAAATGGAGGGACTAACAGATCGTCAAAAACAAATTCTGGAATCTCATTTAGATGAATTTACAGTCACTCCAGTTGCTTCTGTTTTACAAGAAGGAAACTTCCGGTTAAATACTGGAACCTATGACTAGATTGGCTGAGATTTTCAATTCAGGTTTTTGGTTTTGAAAGTCGATTCTGATTAGAAAATAACTCCCGTTAGAGTTTTTCAGCGATAACGGGAGCTTTTAAGTCGCTAGAGAAGTCTTCTCGACAAATGACTGAGTATGATTCAAAGAAGGTTTAGTATTGAGCTAAAAAAGTCTCGATTGAGTCAAACCTCAAAGACACAACAAACTCTCAATAGCGATTTTGAAAACAATTCTTATTTTTATGAATAAAATTAAGAATATGATGATCAAGAAATTCTAGGTAGTCGGGGTAAAGCCCGAGCTTCTATAATATCCGGGCATAGCCATCCTTTACCGTGACCCTGAATATGACCCATTTTGATCCATCATCTCCTGTCAATATACCCGACCATTTTGATGTATTGGTCGTCGGGGCAGGAGCCGCAGGTTTATATGCTGCTTTGTGTTTACCGACTGATCTCCATGTGGGTTTAGTCAATAAAGACATCCTTCCCCTTTCCGCCAGTGATTGGGCGCAGGGAGGGATTGCGGCGGCTATTTCTGCCGATGACTCACCTCGCCTGCATTTACAGGATACTTTAAAAGCTGGAGCAGGTTTATGTGAACAATCTGCGGTTGAATTTTTGGTTTCTCAGGGTCCCGAATGTATTCATCGTTTGGTCGAAATGGGAGTCTTGTTTGACCGACATGACCAAAATCTAGCCTTAACCTTAGAAGCGGCTCACTCTCGCCATCGAGTCCTTCATGCAGCAGATACAACAGGTCGAGCGGTGGTCAGTATTCTCGCGGAACAGGTTCTCAACCGCCAAAATATTCAGCTTGTATGTCCGGCTTTTGCCTTAAACTTGTGGCTAGATCCACAAACGCAACACTGTCAAGGCATTAGTGTTATTTGTAACCGCCAAGTGCGATGGATAAAAGCATCCGCCGTGGTTTTAGCGACAGGAGGCGGCGGACAAGTCTTTTCCCAAACCACAAATCCGAGTGTCAGTACAGGGGATGGAGTGGCGATGGCTTGGCGAGCAGGTACGTTACTGCGAGATTTAGAGTTTTTTCAGTTTCATCCTACCGCTTTGAAAATATCAGGTGCGCCTCGATTTCTGATTAGTGAAGCGGTTCGCGGAGAAGGCGCTCATTTAATTGATCAGCACGGGAAAAGATTTGCGTTTGAGTATCATCCAGACGGAGAACTCGCTCCCCGAGATGTGGTTAGTCGAGCAATTTTTAATCACTTACAGAAAATGAGAGCGGTTCCGGGAGGCAATTGTGAGAATGTTTGGTTGGATTTACGTCCCATTCCCCCTGAAAAAATTCGCTCTCGCTTTCCGAATATTATTCAAGTTTGTCAGCAGTGGGGAGTAAACTTATTTGAAGAACCGATTCCGGTTTCTCCGGCGGCTCATTATTGGATGGGTGGAATTACCACAGATACCCTCAATCAAACTTCGATTCCGGGTTTATATGCAATTGGCGAAACCGCGAGTACAGGTGTACATGGTGCCAATCGTTTAGCGAGTAATTCTTTGCTAGAGTGTTTGGTTTATGGCGCTCAGATGGCAAAACTTCAATACACAAATACCAGTATAGATTTACCTGTTTCTTCGGAAAAGATCGAATTTTCTTTACCTTCGGATTGGCAAGAGCAGTATGATCGGATTAAGGAGATTAAAACCCAGTTACCCGATTTAGTTTGGCAAAGTGCAGGAATTTGTCGCGACGGGCAGAGGTTAGATCAAGCTCTATCTCAAGTTGAAGCTTGGCATCAAACCTTCCTCAATCTCCCTTTGAGTCAAACTCTATTAACCTTGCAACCGCAACAAACGATTCAGTTCGATCATACTATCGAGCCTTCCCAATTGAGAACCTGGGGAGAAACCTGTAATTTGCTCGATATTGGATATTTAATTCTTAAAAGTTCCGCCTTTCGACAAGAAAGCCGAGGGGGTCATTATCGTCAAGATTATCCTGAAACCAATCCGAGCTGGCAAGTCCATACTTTAACTCAAGGTTCTCAAACGTGGAAAGCTCCCTTAATAACTTAGATTTTCGGGAGAAGTGAGGAGTGTTTGGTTTGAGTCTTTAACGTCCTCCGCCGCTACCATTGGTGTTCGGCGGCTGTTCCTCCGTTTGTTTGACAGGACAAATAACCGAATCTAGAGGGCCAGATGTAACCTGACACCCATGAAACTCATTCGTTCTGTTTTCGGGTTCAAAGCGAGCTTGAGCCGCTTCTAATAGCGATAACTGCACACCTACGATTAGCGTTACAGTCGTTGTCAATCTAATTATGCACCCCATGGAATTTATACCCCTGATTAACTCAACTTACCCACAAGAATTATCAATAGGATTTCTGTTGTACTCAGTATATCAGTATTTTTACGGAGTTGGTACAAACTTAAATGTTTCTCACCCAAAATTTTTGTTAAACGGACGAAAGCGATGGCTCTAAGCCTTTAGTCGCAAGCCAGGGAATACTCCTTTTGACTTATCAAAAGGTTGAGAAACTCCCCAATAAATTGTTAAACTACGCCGATTTCAGGGAAAAATTACTGAAAAATCTGAGCATTTCCTTGAATTGTGACAAAAGAGTCGTTATAATGGCAACACCCCCTGAAGGTAGAAATACCTGACTTGTTCATCTACTTCTTACCCCCACCCCTTTCCGTAAATTTTTGAGAATTTTTCGGGCATTTCGATCAGCGATGCTAGATTTTAAGACTCAAAAGGTAAATCTTGAGTTTAAATCCTAGAAGACATCCCCATTAATCTTCTGGGGACGGTTGCACATCAAACTCAGTTGATGAAGTCGCAAACTTATATCTATTCTTCCCCGAACGTTTGGCTCGATACATAGCATCGTCCGCCTTTTGAGTAAGAAGATTGAGGTCGTGAGCATCGAGAGGATAGACACTAATCCCAATACTGGTAGTCACAGAGACAACGTGTCCTTCCAAATGAGCTTCTTGAGTAATCGTCTGAAGTATTTTTTCAGCAACTTTAGCCACATCAGCTTTATAAGGAATTCCCGGTAAAATGATTGTAAATTCATCTCCTCCTAGCCGAGCGACTGTATCACTACTGCGTAAACAATCATTCAAGCGTTGGGCGACTGTTTTCAACAACAAGTCACCGATATGATGTCCCATTGTGTCATTAATAATCTTAAAATCATTCAAATCTAAGTAAAATAAAGCCACTAATTTACTATTATTTGTCGCCCATTCTAACGATTGAGCCAGACGTTCATAAAATACTTTACGATTCGCTAAACCGGTGAGCGGATCTTGTTCGGCATCAACTTTAAGTTGAGTATTATGATATTCTAATTCGGCCGCAATTCTTTTCAGTTCTTCTTCTAAACGCTTGCGTTCAGTAATATCGCGAATAACACCGACTAAAAAGATATTTCCCGCCGCATCTCGATGAATAGAACGTTTCGTGGCAATGAAGCGTGTTATCCCATGAGCATCAGTCAACTTTTCTTCATTTTCTTGTTCACCCGCCAAATAAAATGCGAGTTCATCTTGTTTCCAAACAATATCAGCTTCTTGTTGGGGAAATAGCTCATAATCCGATTTACTCATCAGCGTTTGCATCGGATAACCGACTAACTTACAATAAGCTTGATTAATCACAATTTTGTGATGGTTTTTATTCTTCACATAAATCGGATCAGGAATTGTATTAATAACACTGCTCAAAAAATCAGTAGAGCGTTTAAATTCTCCTTGCAAATGAGCTAAATAACCAACCACAACCGCCGCCGAAGCCAACAAAGTCATCAAGGGAGGAACAACGGGAATCCACCATCCGTAACAAAAAATCAGATAAGCTCCCCCACTCAAACCCACACCCAACAATAAAACCAACGTCGTTGAGCGATAAGGCGCTCGTAACTTCCAACACAAACTCGCGCCCACCCAAGACCAACCCAAAATCCACAACCATTCAACGGGGTCAGACCAAACCTGAATTTGAGTTCTATTATTGAGAGCGGTACTGAGAATTTGGCTAACAAAATTCGCCATCAGTTCCACCCCGTACATTTTTTCACGAGATTGGAACAAACCCCCACTGTAAGAGGTAAAGTGAGTATCTTTCACACTAGAAGCCGTAGGGCCAATCAAAACAATGCGATCGCGAATTAACTCTGATGGGACCCGACCTTCTAATACCTCCGTCATGGAGACTTGACGAAACCGACCCATTGGCCCGCGAAGATTTGCCAGAAATTGATAACCCCCCGCATCAGCGCGTACATAAGCCCCGTCATTTTTACGAAACCGGATAATATTACCTTCTCCAAGCGGAAAATCAGAAGCCGGTGCCAAGGAGGGGAGAGAAACCCCTTGATTTTCGAGGTAAATAGTCGCTAGCTTGAGCGGAAAACTCTGAAAAATGACATCATCGGGAAACCAAACATGAAGCAAGCCTCGCCGCACAACCCCATCGGTATCTGTCATAAAATTATTGAAACCGACTTGATCTTTCTGTGCAAGAATAGGGGTTAACCGCTTCACCATTCGTACTTTCAAAGGTTTCAATTCCAACAATATTGGGAATCGTTTGAAACGCTTTGACTAACTCTTCATGACCGGGTTCTGTGGGTAAATCTCGATACAGATCCAGACCAATCGCTCGGGGTTCGGCGGCATTTAATTGTTGAAGTAACTGAGCCAGTTTGTTATCGGGAATAGGGAAACCATAGGCTTGTAAGTCAGATTCATCAATTCCGACAATCAAGATACGCTCATCAATCGGCTCTAAAGG
>CAZNCM010000376.1:5375-5601 GCA_964571155.1 uncultured Lyngbya sp.
CGATGCTAATTTTTGCTTATATTTCTGAAATTTTCCAACTCTTGTTCTCAGTATCCAAAGCAACCGTCTAGCTCCTGTCTTGATAATCTAGATCCATTAAGCTTTTGACCCACTCAGGGATGAATCTAGTGTGGTGTGTAGAAAGGATTGGAAAGACTAACTTCCCTGAAAAATTCACACGAGGATAGGCAGATTCGGCTTGCTAGATTGTACGGGTATAGAACAA
>CAZNCM010000377.1:0-402 GCA_964571155.1 uncultured Lyngbya sp.
CTTTGGATCGGGGAAACTTCCCAAACAACTACTTCTCATCACGTTTCCTCAACTTCTAAACATTCAACTCCAGAACCTTCGACTGTAGAAACCATTTCTGTGTTAGAAACCCAAATAGACGATCTCAGTCCCCAAGCGATCGCTTTTACTTTAGAAGAATTATTTTCAGTCGGGGCGTTGGATGTTTTTACCCAACCGATCACTATGAAAAAATCCCGTTTGGGAGTCTTATTAACCGTCATTTGTCATCTCGAAAAACAGACGGTTTGCGAGGATATTTTATTTAAACAAACCACAACATTAGGGATTCGTTCGACACAACAACAACGGCAAATTTTACGACGAGAAATGCAAACTATAGATACACCTTACGGTTCTATTGCAATTAAAGTTGCCTATTCA
>CAZNCM010000377.1:422-693 GCA_964571155.1 uncultured Lyngbya sp.
GGAGAAAATATCGTTAATATTCAACCCGAATATGAAGACTGTGCAAAATTAGCTCGACATCATCATATTAGTTGGTTAGATGTTCATCGAACTGCATTAGAAAATTGGCATCATTCTCAGAGTAACCTCTCCCCAACCCTCTCGCCTCCGTGACCCCCAACATTGGGAGTTGCCCCCCTTTATCCCTCCAACTTTAGGAGTTGCCCCCCTTTATCCCCCCAACATTGGGAGTTGCCCCCCTTTATCCCCCCAACTTTGGGGGGAAATTTCA
>CAZNCM010000377.1:718-5589 GCA_964571155.1 uncultured Lyngbya sp.
GGGGGCGCAGAATTGGGAGATTTAGGGGGCGAAAATAGTCAACTAAATACTTCTGACATAAGCTGAAAAAGGGAGGATAAAACGTTTAAGCCGCTTTTGGTAACGACAGACTCGACGCCAACACAATAGGCGGTTCAGTTGGAAAAGTGCTTAAGTCAAACCATGCAAAAGCAGTTCCATCTGAATTATCTTTTTCTCCAAATTGAATAGAATTTATATGACGACGAATCATGTGCGCCCGCCAACTTTTTAAGTTAATAATAAACCAGGGATTAATCGTTGTTTGAGTTTCGGAAACGGCGTGTCCATAAAATAAATAATCCGCCCAACCGTTCGTAATTTTTTGAAGTTCGGTATTTTTTCCCGATGGAATACGACTCCGCAAGGTGAACTGATAGGGATATTTCGCCGCAAAACCCGGACGTCGAACCCGACAGGCGATCGCTAAGTTTCGAGCGTTTAGTAAAATAAGATCGGTAGCTTGGTGGCGATCAATTTCTAGGGAAGATTGAATAATTAGATGTTCTCCCAAAATGGCTTTGATCGTCGGAATGAACTGGTTTGACCATTCTTTGTTAGTGTTATAATTCATATCTCTATGCCTCTACTGTACTCTATTGCTATTAAGCTCATTACGCAGATACGCACGACAATGGGTATCGAAAATTAAATTTTCAGTACGCAGAGTACACAGAGTACGCAGCCGTTAAAATAGTTTGGTATTTCAGCAATGATCGCCCGTCAACAATTTGAAGAAGCATTGAAAAAATTGCAAAACGCACCCAGACGAAAAGAGGTGTTAGAGAAGGTTTTGAAAGGATGTACAGATGATGAAATTGCCGCATCAATGAATATTCACAAGGGAACTGTACGCAAGCAAATTGAGAAAATTTATGAAGCTTTTAGCATTCAAGGTGAATTTGAAGGAGATCGGCGTCCGAGGCGAAATGAAATAATTGCTTTATTTAGGAAATATAAACCGGAGATGATAGAAGTTCAAGAGGAATCTAACTCTACCCCAACTTCATCGCCTGAATCACAACCTGAAGAAAAAACAGTTCCTACTAAAGAATCCGAAATCAAAGAAAACAGTACAGAAGTGTTAGTAGGCGCAAGCTTATTGCTTGGACTTGGAGTATTATCTTTCTTCAGTAAAGATCTTTGTCAAAATTTAAAAAATGAAGGGTTAAAATATGCTCAAGAAGGAGATTATAGAACTGCTATTGAATGCTACACTCAAGCAATTCGTTTTAATCCTAATGATGCCGAAGCATATTATACTCGAGGAGTTGTTTATTTTGATGGCTTAAAGGATAATCAAAAAGCTATTGCAGATTTCACTAGAGCAATTGAGCTTCAACCTAATTTTGCACATTTTTATTTTAACAGGGGTCTAGTAAAATTAAAGGATAATAATTACCAATCAGCGCTCAACGATTTTGAGCAAGCTATTCAAACAAACCCGAATTGTGTTCAGACATACAATGCGCTAGGTTGTACATATAACGGATTAAAGCTTTATCAAGAAGCATTTGATAGTTTTACCAGAGCAATTGAACTAGATCCTGAATTTTATTTCGCTTATGAAAATAGAGGCGATCTATTATGGAAATGGAAAATGAATAATTTTTCGGCCGCATTAAAAGATTATACAACAGCAAGTCAACTTAATCCAAATAATTATATGCTATACTATAAATTGGGAGTAATATTTAATTATATAAATGAATATGAAAGAGCTTTAGAACAGTTTAATCAAGCTATTTTTCTTTGTCAAACAGAAGGCGAACTTTACAATATGAGAGGATTGATAAAAAATAGATTGGGTCACAATAAATCGGCATTAAATGATTTGAATAAAGCTATAAGTTTATGTAAAAATAAGGAGTATTATTATAATAATAGAGGCACGATTTATCAAGACCTAGAAAAATACAAAGAAGCCATTAAAGATTACAATCAAGCTCTTAAAATCAATCCTGATTTTGCTGTTTCTTACATGAACCGAGGCCATGTTTTATATTTTACAGGAAATTTAGAAAAAGCTCAGAAAGATTATAAAGAGGCTCGAAAACTTTTTGAGAAACAAAAAGATAGAGAGAATTATGAAAAGGTAGTTGAATATCTTAGAGAATTTGAACAGTAGCTATGGGATTCAACATTTATTGAGATAAAGCTTATATTTTAAATCGAAAAATGGAAACAACAACATCGCCCCAACAGTTAAATACTCACAAAAAAAGCTCATGTAGCGATCGCCTGCAAAGTCCCAATCAATGAAACTCAAACAACAGGTTGCTAAACCCCTACATGAACCCTAATTAAACTATAGATTTTCGGTTGCAAACGTATTGCATTCGTCAATATTTCCCGTTTGTAAACCTCGCTGAAACCAACGCACTCGTTGAGCAGAAGTTCCATGAGTAAACGAATCCGGTACTACATAACCTTGGGCTTGGCGTTGTAAACGATCATCTCCAATACTACTGGCTGCATTCAAAGCTTCTTCTACATCCCCTTGTTCGAGAATTTGTTCAGCTTTTTGAGTCCGATTTGCCCAAACTCCAGCAAAACAATCAGCCTGCAATTCTTGTCTGACAGAAAGTTCATTAGCCTCAACTTGGTCAACTTGACGCTGTAAATTATTCACCTGTTGAGAAATACCCAATAACGTTTGAACATGATGTCCGACTTCATGAGCAATCACATAAGCTTGAGCAAAATCTCCAGGTGCATTAAGATTATATTTTAGTTGTTTATAGAAGCCTAAATCAATATAAACGTTTTGATCGCGAGGACAATAAAAAGGCCCCGTTGCAGCCTGAGCGTATCCACAAGCCGACTCAACCGCATTGTCAAACAAAACTAACTTCGGTTCGACATAAGTTTCGCCTCTTTCACGGAATATTTCATCCCAAGTATCTTCGGTATAGCCCAGAACAACAGAGACAAAATCAACTAATTCTTCTTCCTCTGGAGAACCCCGACTCACACTAGAATCTGGATAGGAACTTTGTTGTGGGGATTCTTGGAGAATAATACTCGGATCGACACCTAAAAACAGTGCCGCAACGACCAAAAGGAGAGTACCAATACCTCCACCAACAGCAATACGTCCCCCAGCCGAACTTCCCCGTTTATCCTCTACATTGTCACTCCGACGCCCCAATTGCCAACGCATAAATGATCACCCTTTTGAGAGTTTATTGCTGAATAATCCAATAAAGCTTAACTTAATATTAAGTCGAATCCAGGTATTTCTTCTCTGCCCAATGGAATAATTCCAATCAGTCTTCATCTCAAAACATTAGTAGAGACTTGTCGTTAGTCGATGATCGGTTTCATCAAAAAACAGTTAAGGGGATTTTACGGCGATCGCTTGCGAATCTGTCAGGAGAGTGTCAAAATATAGTGAACAAATTTGTAAATCTTCTGTTCAGCTTAAGATAACTGTGAAGGGTCAGAAAGCTAACTCAGCTTATACGACGAACAGACCAGCATCAAGACATCGTTCTTGGGCAGATACCTACTATGGTTTACTCGGGCTTCATCCTTCCGCTTCCTCCATAGAAATTCGTCGCGCCTACAGAGAACTCAGCAAGCGGTATCATCCCGACACCACAGAATTATCAAAAACCGTCGCGACAGCCAAATTTCAACATCTTAATGAAGCCTACGCTACCCTTAGTAATCCTGAACGTCGTCAGGCTTATGATCTCAAAATTCGCTATTCTCGTTACAATGTCATTCAAGCTTCTCATCCATTCGAGAATTCCAGAGGGTCTGGCTCTAACCGTTCTTCTTCGTCGGCCTATCTCGATCCAACCGATCGCCCTTTATCACCCGGAGAACTATTTGCCGTATTAATGATGGCATTAAGTTTAATCGCTTGTCTAATTCTAGCGATCGCTATTGGTTTAGCCCGTTCAGAGTTTAGCTTAGAACCGATTCAGCCGCCCGGAGTTTTGATCCGGAGTCTACGACTTCTCATAATTCCCAATGGATAAACAAGTTAGAATAAATTTCTGAAACTTTCAACTTTTTAACTCTCAACCGTAACAGTTATGGCTCTTGACAATCTTGATCTTCCGAGTCCAGAAACCCCCTTATACAATCATACCCTTCCCAAAATCGAAGCCTGGTTGCGATCGCAAGGTTGTCAACAAGACTCCAAAGAACTAAATGCTTGGTTTGTACAAACACCGACTTGGAAAGCGCAACTCTGGCTGGATGTCGAGCAAATCTCAGTTCGCTACATCGAAGCAGGAGAAGAAAACCAAGATATCCAACGCTCCTTTAAATATTCCCTGAGTCGCCAGGACATAGAAGAAGCTGTTTTTACAGGGCCATGAGAGCGTTGGATCTTTTTACCGTTATTGACGATTAGTTTAGATCAAGTTTAGACCTTACCAAACCGTCGATCACGTTTTTGATAAGAACAAAGGGCTAGATGAAATTCAGAGCTGTCAAAATCTGGCCATAAGGTGTCAGTGACATAAATAAGAAATTACTAATCCGCATTTCTCCACTCGTGCGAATCAGCAAGTCAGGGTGAGACAATCCGGCAGTATAAAGATGCTTTTCAAATAAAACTTCATCTATATCATCAGGATTTAATTGTCCTTGCTGAACTTGACTCGCAATTTCCTGACAAGCCCGGATAATTTCTTGACGTCCCCCGTAATTCGTTGCCACGTTAAATAAAATGCCGTGATTGTTGCGCGTAGACTCCCTAGATTCTTCAATCTTGGCTTGTAAAGAAGTTGGTAAAGCATTCAAATTCCCCACGAACTGAATTCGCACCTCCTCCTCCATCATCTCGCGCAGTTCCCGCATCAGTACACGCTCAAACAAAGCCATTAAAAAATCCA
>CAZNCM010000378.1:0-4608 GCA_964571155.1 uncultured Lyngbya sp.
GGGTTGAACTTGGTCGCTCGGAATTGATTGTTTTTCGTCGTTGCGTTCGACCCAAGCGAAGCGTCCGATGGTGTCGAGTAGGTCGGCGGTTTGGTGTTCGGTGGAACGGGCGGTTTGTTCGCGGATGACATCGCCGAGTTCGTGCAGGGTGAGGACGAGGGCAGGTGTAACGAGTTTTCCTTGCGCTCCTCCCAAGCTGAGGGCGAGTAAGTCCAGGCAGTCAATGTTGAGTTTTTGCTTGACAAATAGGCTGTAAAATGCGCGTTGGGCGACGGGAAAGGCAACGAGTGCCAGAGAACCCCAAGCAAAAGGACGCAGCCACGCCAACCGGGTTGCACTGCTGAGGAGGGCGAGTAAGGTGGAGCCGGTTGGGGCGATGAGGCTAGACCATTCTCCCTCGTTGTCGGCCTCGTTGGGTTCGGAAGTTTTGGTTAAAGAAGAATCGGAAATATCTTCGACGGTAATTGTGGTTCCGGCCTGTTGGATTAGGTTTGATAATCGAGAATAAATCTCAATATCGGTTGAGGCGTGAGGTTGATAATGAATCGCAACAGAAGCGGCTGCACGGTTAATTCTAACTTGAATAACGCCCGGTTCCGACTGCAAAACTTTCTCTAATATTTCTGCATAATAGTTATCGCAATTAAGCCGATAAACCCGAAATCTCACCCGTCCCGGCACCGCATGAACCAAATAGGGTGCAGATTCGATGAAGCCTTCTGATTTTATTATCGCCCCATTGGTTTCAGAAAGGGAAATTAATTTATGATTCGTTGCTGTCATCGCGAGTTACCCCCTGATGCTGTAGTTTCGGGTGAGTTTGCGGGTGTTTCTGGGTTGAGGGCGCTGTCAATTAAGTTCATTAAACGCATCCCCAATTCCCAATCACTCATGCCTTGAGTGGTATAATTAATTGTAATTGAAGCCGCAGCCCGATTCATCCGAATGTTAATAATTTGTTCTTCTTCTGAGAGGATTTGTTCGAGGCGTTGGCTAAAATCTGGATCGGTGGCTAAACGGGAAATTCTTAAGCGAATTCTTCCGGGGATTGAGTGAACAATGGTATAGTCCGGATCGAAATTATTTTCCGTATAATTTTCTGCCGAATCGCTTATATTTTCCGTTTCAGGTGTGACCAAATGAGACTGGTTTTTCAGGTGCGTCAGAATTTGACGAAATAGGCTGGCAATGATTAAATTGGCTAACAGGGCTTGGGCGCCTTTGAGTTGAAAGCGGGAGGTGACAACTATCCCGACAACGACGGGTAAAATCGCCTCAATTTCCCCGTGTTCTAGTAGAAAATCTGCGATGCGAGTTTCTGTATTTTGAATGGGAATGGAACTGACTGAATTTGAGGATGTTGTGGTCATATTACGTTAACCCTTCTCGCTCAATGATTATACCATCAAAAAGAAAGTTTTTTCTCTTTTTTTAAGTTTTGTTGTCAAAAGATGATTTTGAGATCCGAGAAGGATTAACGCGCATTATACAGCAGGTTCACAGAATCAGGATACAGACAAAACCTCTACTCTACTGGGTTGTTTAAATCCGATTGGAATTGTTATTCCCGACTCAAAGAGCGATCGCGATGAATCTATGCAAATTATAAAAATTTTGGCGATCGCGAATCTTAACCTGCATAGGTTCAAATTGTCCCGGACTAGATTAAAATGGAACGTTGAGGACAATCAACTTTGAATGTCAATCCTAAGAACTCAAGTTTTAAATTTATAAGCCGTTAGTCCTCCTGGGCGATCAGTTTAGTGTTCAGGTAATGCTCAATGATGCGACTGTAACAGAATATTTCATCGTTTAACAGCGATTATAGAATAGTTTAGGGGGTTGATTAGCGACATCAGTTAATCAACTTTTTGGGCTTTAATATTGGTTTTATTTCATCAAATTTATACCCAACTTTAGATTAAAAAATCAACTTAATTTTATTTAAAATCAATAACATAGACAATGTTATATATGATATTATATCTACAAGTTATAAATCCTTTCTAAAGGTACACAATCTTCGAGAAGCTGTAGTTTAGGTATTTAGCCGACTTCAAATTTAAAACTCATTCAACCTTTCTACAGCCCCGTAACGTGCAGCTTTCTACATTAAAACTCAATCCACCGACTAATAATGACGAAACAAGTTGTTATCGAAATATCAGGGGGCGATTTTGACACAGGTTTTCCTGTTGTTCTAGAGTTTTGGGAAGATGGTAGAATCATTGCTACAGACCGTGATTGTCCTACACTTCCTGCACAACCCGAAATCCCAAACATCTATGACAAATGGCAAAAAATTAATAGAGATTTAGGAGAGCGAGTTATTGAATTTCCAGACGCACAAGTTACCCATCAATCGACATTTGAAGATTGTTTTAAGGCTACTCAAGCCCTTGAATCTACTCTAGAAAGTTGGTTTAAAAATCCTATTTTTGGGGATATTCGAGGGCGAATTGTGGGACGTTTAAGGGGTGTAGCACCTAACGAATCTGTAAGAGTTATTCTGGATACGGCTAATTCTTATCTACGAAGATTATCTTGGGATCAATGGGATTTATTTAATGAATATCATTTCTTACCCAATGCTGAACTCGTTCTTTTATCTCGATACAATCGACCTCCAGAAACGCTCAGAATGCCTGTTAGAATTCTGGCTATTTTTGGCAGTGACTCAGGCGGTTTAAAACTCCAAGAAGATTTAAAAGAGATTCAAAACTTAGCTGAATATGGGGCTGAAATTACTTGCATTCCCAAGCGAGGAAATGTTCTCACTTCGCAGGAACTCCTTGATAGCCTTTGGTTAAGAAATTGGGATATTATTTTCTATGCAGGACACAGTTCAGGGCGAACTATGCCAGTTGCTGGTACTTTAAAAAGATGCCCTGAAAAGAGCCGCTCCCAACGTTAAGCTGGCAATCTTTAATTCCTGTGATGGACTGGGGATGGCGGAATATTTAGCAGAGTTTAATATTCCCCATCTCATCGTCATGCGAGAACCGGTTCCGGATATAGTAGCCCGGATTTTTTTAAAGTGTTTTTTAGCTGAATTTATTCAAGGAAAACCGCTTCATGCTGCTGTTCATAACGCCAGACAAGAACTACACAGAATAGAAGTTCCCACTGTTAACAATGAATTCTATTATCCGGGAGCATCCTGGCTACCGATACTCTTACAAAATCCGACAGCCCCCCAACTGTATTGGCCTCAACCCGAACCCAAACCTGAAAAACCCTTAATCCAACCCAAAGTAATGATGATGTTAGGGTTACTCTTAATTGGTGTTTTAATTGGGATTTTCTGGGGAACTTCTACAGCCTTATTTAAAAAACCTGCTGTTATTGGAGATGCTATCAGTGAGGGTGAGGAAATTTTGATGTCTAACCAGCGAGGTAAACAACGGGGTGTAACATGGGTTGCAAATTGTCAGAAACCCTTAAATTATTTTATCCCAATATGGAATCCTCAAATTCGACAACAATGGAAAGATTGTTTTGAGACTAAAATAAACTATCAGCAAGCCGCTCAAAACTTTAAAAAAAGCTGGCAAGAAGAAATAAAAGATCCAGAAACTTTAATTTATTACAATAATGCACTGCTAGAATATAGAGGAGTGGATTACTATACCATTGCAGTTGTTGTTCCTATTTTAAAGAATGAAGCTGGAGAGGTTAGAGATACGGAAAATGCACAAGAACTCCTGCGGGGAGTTGCCCAAATACAAACAGAAATTAACTTAAGTTTATTCAATGGGGAGGAGTCTAGTGATTTGGCTTTACCCGGTTCAGGTTTTCTCACGCCTAGAGACTTAAATGGAAAAGGTTTACGAGTTATAATTTCTGATGACTCTAACTTAGAAAAAAAAGCCTTAAATGTAGCTAAAAGCTTAGTGAAAAAATCGGAAATACTAGGAGTTGTCGGTCATTATTCCAGTGAAATGACCCTAAAAACTGTAGAGACTTATAATCATAAATTGGTTTTAGTCTCTCCTGGAACAACAACCTCTGAACTCACCGTCCAACCTCAGCCTTTTTTCTTCCGGACTCCTTCTGTAACTGATATTCAAGCAAAAGCAATGGTTGATAACTTGATGAGTGAGCAAATTAACAAAAAAAGAGTTGTTGTTTTTTATAATCCTGCGAGTCCCTATTCTAGTGATTACCAAAAACAATTTAGAGAACAATTCACAGAGAGAGGCGGAACGATTATTGAATCGATTAACTTAGCTGCTCCGAATTTTAATGCTAAAACTGCTATCGAAAAAGTGCAAAATTCTGGAAAAACAGCTATTGTTTTAATACCCGATGGTCAAGTGACAAATTCCGTGATTAATTCTGTAGAACTCATTAAAGAAAATCAAGGTCAAAATTGGATAGTGGGTAATTGGTCAGTTTACACTCCCAAAACTTTAAAAATTGCTCAACCGCAACTCTTAGAAAAACTCATTTTAGTCGTTCATTGGCATCATTTAAATAGTCCTCAACCTGATTTTTCTCAAGCCGCTTTGCAGCTTTGGGGTGGCCCTGTCAGTCCCCGTACCGCTTTAGCCTACGATGCGGCTCATGTTTTAATTGAAGGAATTCGACAAAATCCCACCCGCAAAG
>CAZNCM010000378.1:4622-5576 GCA_964571155.1 uncultured Lyngbya sp.
CTTCAGGGTTGACGGCGTGACGGGGAAAATTGAGTTTAAACCGGGAACAGGCGATCGCAAAGAGCAACCCATTGATACTGTTGGAGTTGCTCCTTGTGCCAATCAAGAGTATGGGGTTATCTTTCTTCCGGATAAGTTTTCAACACCTGAAGCTGCGGGTTTAGATTGTTCAAATCGTGAATGATTGATTGAAATTATTGAAACCCTAAAAGCAACGCACTTTGATAGAAAATAAAGCTACAAACCCAAGCTAAAACCAAAGAAAATGCCAGTGAAAACGCCGTAAATTTCCAGGATTTAGCTTCGTTGAGAACAGTTGCAATGGTTGTTAAACAGGGCGTGTACAACAAACAGAAAATACAAAAACTATAGCCCTGTGCAAAGGTCATCGTTTCGGCAATATGAGCGCCAACACTTGCCGATTGTAAACCGTAAATCACCGCCAACGAACCCAAAACCACCTCTTTAGCAATGAAACCAAAAATTAACGCCAAAGTCAAATAAGGATCAATTCCAATCGGTCGCATAACCGGACTGAGAAACTGACCAATTTGACCGCCAATGGTATCTAAACCCGTAGCACCAGGAGGTAAACTGGTAATTACCCAAACCGCAATACAACCCACAGTAATAAAGCCAGAAGCACGAACTAAAAATTCTCGAACTTCTCCCCATCCTCGCAAAGCAACCTGTTTCAATGTCGGTAAACGATAGGGCGGTAATTCTAACACAAACGGGTCTTCATTTTTAAAGGTGCCTTGAAACAGAAACGCCGTTAAAAAGGCAGCGAAAAAGCTAAGAACGTACAGAGAAAATAAAACAAGCGCCCCGTTTCCGTTGGGAAAAACTGCCGCAATAATAAAGACAAAAACCTGCAATCTTGCCGAACATAACCCAAAGGGAATAATTAACATCGTTAACAGTCGCAACGCCCGGGAACGCATCACCCGTGTT
>CAZNCM010000379.1:0-1248 GCA_964571155.1 uncultured Lyngbya sp.
TCACGAGAGGCTCCCAAAATCCGTTGGAAACGGATATCTCAAGAGGATAGGTAGGATAAACTCAATCAAAAGCATATCCGTGTTCCGCTTAGGATATCTGTTATGAGGTTGAAAATCAACCTTTTCAAATGTTTTTCTATCTAAAGGCATTAAACGGCATGACCCAATGCCAAACCAACAACCAGCATCCCTAAGACCAAAAACGGTTGAGCGCTGGCTTGATATTTAACATCATTTTCTAAAGGATTGCGTAAAAAATACATATCTTGGAATGTAATCTGAGGAATCACCAACAAGAGTAGAATCGTTGCGTAGAGGTTTTGTTGGATGCTGATCAGATACACTGCCACACCTGCTTGAAACACATCAATCATCAATACACAAATCCAAGCCGCAGTTCCCACCCCAAACATTACCGGAAGTGATTGTAACCCCAGTTGGCGATCGCCTTCAACACTCTTGAAGTCGTTAACAATGGCAATTCCCAGTCCTGCCAAACTGTAGAATAACGTCAACACCACAATCGTCGAGGTTAAATCCCCAAACAAAGCATGACCTGTCCACCAGGGTAAAGCAATGTAACTCGCTCCCAAGGCATAATTTCCTAACCAGCCATTTTTTTTCAGCTTCAAAGGGGGAGCAGAGTAAATATACGATAAAAACGCTCCTCCAAGACACAGACAGGTAATAATGGGGAATTCATGCTGCGCCCAGACATCTAACCCATAGGATAAGGCGACTCCAGCCAACAACAAAACCAAAATCTGGGTCACGACTTGGGGAATAGAAATCACACCTGAAGGAATGGGTCGATAGGGTTCATTGATCGCATCTAAATCTCGATCATAAAAATCATTCAATGTTTGAGTATAACCCGCCATCAGTGGCCCGGCGAGCAACATACAAGCCGCAGCAATCAGAAAATCTTCTAAAGTCCAAGTATAGTTTCCCGAAGATGCCGCCCCACAAACCACACCCCAAATTAAGGGAATCCAGGTAATGGGTTTCATCAGTTGTAGACGGATTTTCCAGATCGATTTTTCTCCGGGGGCAGCACCCTTCATGCCTAACAGTTGGCGAGTTTTGGCGCTGCGATCGGGGTTAGAGTTCTCGCGAACTTGAGTTTCAGGCGTATCAGACATAAGAAGTTATAGAAAATAGTGAGGAGTAAACAGCTTTTACAGTCTAGAGGCAAGAGATAGAAGTAAAGACCCCTATTCCCTGTTCCTTTTTTTTAATTAACTAGAA
>CAZNCM010000379.1:1258-1899 GCA_964571155.1 uncultured Lyngbya sp.
TCAAGGAATTGTTTTGAAATTTAGCCCCTGTGACCGGTTTTCCGCGTAAGGAATCAGGGAGAAAGATATTGCGTCGCTGATCTCCGGCTTCTATAGTGACTTCAGGGCCGTATTGAGTCAGTTTAATTTGTTTTTTATCAAAACTGGGTAAAAATAAGCTCACTTGCCGTTTAGCCACGTCTATCGAGATCGAACGAGGGGCTGTTGTGGCTTCGGTGCTAAAGTCGGGTAAGGCTTGGGTTAAAATTTGCCAATCCTGAGCGGGAATTTTCGGCACGGAATGGATGTTGAGAGGAGCAAAGCTTTGAGTGATCTCCGGGCTTAAATTGGCTTGATTGAGAATCACTCCACCCACCGTTAAACACACTTGTTGAGCGCTTCCCCACAAATACCGGGCGGTGGCGAGGGAAATGTCATCGTCAGTTGTCACCAAATAAGCAACCACGCGGTTAGGATCAGCAACGGCGGCTTTTCCATCATCCAAGATATTATTGACTTGATTGGTGGGTTGGGTGAAGTTGTCAGCAGACAGATCCACACTCAATACAGCGCTGCTAACGGGTTGAGCAAAAGGAGAAATCGCTTTCCAGAAGTCAGAGTCGAGAAAGACTTGACGAAACCGACGCACATACCAGCTTAAA
>CAZNCM010000379.1:1909-2415 GCA_964571155.1 uncultured Lyngbya sp.
AGGCGCCGCTGGCATCGTACTGTCGAATCGCATTCAAGGCCAGCGCACTGTCCATTCCCGGAAGTACCCCAAGTTCCTGACCATAAACATTTTTAAAAAAGGGAGTCCGAACATATTGGGCTTCTAGGGTTTTGAGTTCTTCCCAACTCTCTTCGAGTAATTGAGCGCTTTTGAGATAAGTTGCTTTGAGATTGGGTGCGATGTCTGTGGGCTGAGAGCCAACTGTTTCGCCCAAAAATAGGCTGAGGGCTGGACTGTAACCGCACTTTGAAATCTTAGCGTATGTTTTTTAGTGATTTACGACAACTGATCCGTATTGGCTGGCAACCATGAGGTGAAGTCGGGGAGGCGTGTGACTCTCAAGGGAAATTTGTCTTTTTAGGGTTAACCTGATGGATGTCGCCCACAACGCTGGCCGTTCCCAAGTGGTTTCTTTCCCCAATTCAACGTTCTATCCGTTAGAGTCACTGTTCGCATGACTCCCCACCTCACGCAGGGCCGTGCGC
>CAZNCM010000379.1:2502-2794 GCA_964571155.1 uncultured Lyngbya sp.
TTTTTCCGAGGAAAAAACTCCTCTCCCGGTCCACCCCCGGAACCCTTTCACCCCATCAACCCCGGCAATTTTTAACTGAGAATGAAACAGCCCTGCCCACCTCACGGGAAGTTTAAGATGCCGTTTCTAGTTCGTCTTCAAAGAACCAGCTTGAGAGGTTGTCATCAAGCTTAACGACGAACCCAACTCCACTCCCATCAACCATTTTGTAGTCTTCGACTGTGCCGAAAGGATTTTGTTTGAGTCTGCTGACAACATTTGCAGGCATCCGATCTCTGATGCGGCATACCTT
>CAZNCM010000379.1:2804-4706 GCA_964571155.1 uncultured Lyngbya sp.
TCACTTTTTGACCGATTTCGATTGCCACTTCCAGTGTTCTCCGTAGGACTTTAACCAATCCACAGTTTATCTGAATCTGTACCCACTCCTCCATTTTTTCAGGTCAGGCTAATGAACAATCTGTTGATGCGGTCTTGTAAGATTGATCAAGAAGCTGGAAACCTATGCCCGTGCATCGAAGCGTCAGCGTAGGTCGTTCACGAACAGATACCGATCAGAAAAAACGAATTGACCCACGGTCACAGCTCAATCAATCTAGACTTCCTAGAATAAGCTGAATCGGTTTCTCTGCTCAAGCAATCTGTTTTAACCGTTCGTGACTCAACTTTTTTCAAATTAGACTAAACACATACAAAAGCTTGATGGATATTAAAGAATTCCTAGAACTCTCAGTGGGGAAGTGGTTTTCTCAACGCACAATTCACAATTTATCTTCCGGACAATTGCAGGCGGGTAAATCTAACCTGACGATTGATTTTTTACCTGAAAATGAACCGACGATCGTTCAACTTTGTGAACATTATCAAGTGAATCCGAGCGACGCTTGGAAGGGGTTAAAGCTAACTTGGGAAGGAACAGTAGACGGTGACTCTAAACAACAAGCCGGGTCAACGATTTT
Organism: uncultured Lyngbya sp.; assembly: GCA_964571155.1. GTDB lineage: Bacteria > Cyanobacteriota > Cyanobacteriia > Cyanobacteriales > Microcoleaceae > Capilliphycus. Next base: position 3,424 of record CAZNCM010000379.1, read on the forward strand.
AGTTCCTTTAATTGATGACAGTTCACCCCAAGCGGGTCAATTGTTGCAAACTCGACCGGGTTCTGATCATTCTCCCTTTAAAACCTCTAAAGGTCGTTATCTTTTAGGAGAGGATGAGGTTTTAGTTTTAACAACAGAAACCGATACATTTTCGGTAGAAGAACGGTTATGGTATCTGATGCCAAATTTACGACTGCGAACGACTGTGGTTAAACAAAATAATGGCTTAACCCAAGCTTCTTTTTGCTCGGAAATTCGGATGGGTGCTAAATAGAAGTCAGAAGCGGTGCGACCCCGCGACTTCTCAAGTCGCCAGGGAACGCGCACCAAGAGAGTCAGAAGTTGAGGAGGAAAGAATTACCTTTTGCAAGAATGCTCTTGCTCGTCGTGTTGGGTATTCCATGAAACCTGACACCGTTCTACCTAAAACCTTTCCCCTTTTCTAGCATCCTGCTTCTGTATTTCAGATTAGAGAAGCGTGGGTTATCTCGTTAACCCACCTTTTTAAATGAACTGTATTCTCATTGATTTTTTAGCCGTTGAAGGCTTTAACAGCACTATTAAATACTTTTAATGCTTCCTCTTTTTCAGCAAATCCTTTGCTTTCCATTCCCCCATTTATGCCTTTGTAATTGCTGAACCAAGTTTCGACAATAGTCGTAACACCCCGAAACTTTTGATCTAAATCAGCGATAGAATTAACATCAGAAAAAGGGGAATCCTTCATCACAGCCAGTAACTTATCATCTTGTTCGCCACTATCAAGAAGCTTGAGAATACCAATCAACTTGACGGGTACAACCGAACCTCGCGGCACAGCAGATCCTAATACAAGGACATCAAGCGGGTCTCCATCACCACCGAGTTCCTTCGGTAAAAGCGATCGGGGTATCATACCGTAATTACCCGGATAGCTAAGATACTGTACAAAACGAGGTTTGCCGTCTCTGAGTTCCCATTCGAGTTTGCCATCGGGTTGACTGACTTCCCACTTAGCAAGAGTGCCTGCAGGAACTTCGACTACAACATTAACAGTGCCATCGGGATTTTGAGGTTGATATCCAGAAATAAAATTTTTGGGACTCACAATTGTATATTGATTTTCAGCACGAACTTCAGGAGGAAGAACTTCAGTTTTAAGCTCTAATATATTAGGATTATATAGGCTTTTTGCGCTGACAATATCTATCTGGAGAGTGTAGTTGAGAACAGTCAGTAAGCAAGTCACAGCAACTAAGGTGCTACAAGTCATATATAGCTTCCTCATACTATTTTCCTCTTAA
>CAZNCM010000379.1:4784-5565 GCA_964571155.1 uncultured Lyngbya sp.
AAAGTATTGGCGGAGATAAAACCCGCTAACGGTTCAACAATTTCTACCCAATTGCGCGGTTCATTATTGGCATCGTCAATCAGTTGATAATCCTCAACCAGATAAACTTCTTGACCTGTCGGAACTCCTCCCACCCGAGACGAAAAGCGAGACGGCTTGGCCCGAACGGCTACCCCTCGCGGTGCGGCTACTCGGTCAATACGACGACACAGAGAAGCGCTTTGTTGGGGAGGCTGAGAAATGAGATCTTCCGAACACAATACTAAGTTACTCCGTCCGTCTGGATAACCATTAGAAATAAATCCAAGTACAGGATAGGTAATTTCAATCCAAGTCCGACCTCCCGGCCCTCGAATTCCTTCATAATTGCGAACAAGAGTAACTTCTTGTCTATAACGCACTCCCCCAACACGAGGAGAATTGGGAGTCGGTCGCTGACGAATGGCTAACCCTTGAGGTTCAAACACTTGACGGCACAGATCCGATGTCGTTTGACCCACTTTACTTTCAGAGGGCAAAAACTTAGACGGAGTATTTTTTTCATCTGCGATCGCCGGATACTGAAGCCCGATCGCAATTATGAATAAACCACATAGCCCAGACACCCACCGAAATCCAGAATAGAACATATTTTCCCGTTCAACTCCTAACAAACCCACACACTTGAAAATCGGTCTAATTTTAGAATCACTTAAAATTGTCTCAAAAAACGTAAATCACTGGCATAGACACGGCGAATATCATCAAGCTGATGCAAAACCATGGCAAAGCGTTCGACACC
>CAZNCM010000380.1:0-316 GCA_964571155.1 uncultured Lyngbya sp.
AAAGTTTGCTGAAAAACCTCAGAACTTCCCCAGCGAATCCCCGTAAATAATTCTGGAACGAATCGACTCAATCCAATTAAATAATAACCGCCATCATCCGCAGGTCCTAAAATAATATCTTGTTGTTTTAGCCGATCAAATGCCTCAGATAAAATCTCAAGACTCAAATCCAGACAGTCAGTTCCAATCGCCATTACCGCCGTTTTTTCTATCTTAAAAGCCTCTCGAAATGACTCTCGTAGGCGATCACCTAAATCTCCACTTCCCTGCAAATTGTACCGTAAATCTACACCTAACCACGCTTGCATCAATGCCA
>CAZNCM010000380.1:326-4626 GCA_964571155.1 uncultured Lyngbya sp.
GTATAACGAATTTCAGTAGAAACTGGATAAGATGCAGCAAATTCTCTCACCATTTTAACTGTTTTTTCAGTCATTTGGCGATGAAATTCTGCCGCACCTTCTGCCCCCAAAGCCGGAATTAATCGGGTTTTTGTTTTTCCCGGTTCAGGATAGCGAGTAAAAATAATCAGATGTTGCATTAATTTCAGGTCGAATCAAAATCACCTATTGACGCAATTCATTCAACTTAGTAAACAACAAAACGACCTCAGTTGTAAACTCTCCCCATTGATCAACCGGAAGGCTATTAGAGTCAAAACTACGAATTTCCAAAACGGCACCTTGCTTGCGGTGAGTGACAGAAAGCTTTTCAGGAGAAGTTGTTTCCCATTCAGGGCCAACAGATTCCATCGCAAAATCTTGATCAGACCATTGTTGATCTTCACCGTTAAACACTCCATTCACCCACTCAGAAATACTAATTTCTGGATTCGCATCTATACTTCGACCTGTTTCTTTTCCCGCCGTTAAACTGTGAGGAAAAAGGGGTTGATTGGCTTGTTTTGTAGTCATTCCTGCTGCGATTAAAATATGATTTAAAAAATCTTCTTGCTTGTTAATATTTACCTCTTGTCGAATCTGTCCCAAATTAGTCCGGCTTAACACTGGTACCAACATTTTACCTGTTCTAATTTTAGGGTGTAAAGTCATTTCAGGATTTTCATGGTTAACAAATCGATATTGACCTCCAACATAACTCCCCATCAAAGCCACAAGACCTTTATATTCTAAAGATTCATTCAGAGTTTGAGTTTGATTAACCGCCTGGCTAATCACAATTTGATCGGCTTTTCCAATCACTAATCCCTGATAATCTTCCTTATTTTCAATGTCTGTAATTTCGATCATTTTGGCAAGTTTTTGTAACATCTCAAAAATGCGATCAATCCTCAAACCCGCCGTCACATGAAATGATCCTAAAATTTCATTACCCTTTTGAAAAGGATGCCATCCGACAACATAATCTTCAGGAAGTTGAATATATTCTCCGGTTTGCAAAATTACTAAATTATTGCTGATCCAGCTTTCTAAATCTTCGACAATACGGGTTAATTCTTGTGGGTTTTGTGTCTCATTAACCGCATCAGTAATATATTCACAATACCAACTATCCTCGTAACCATCCGGCGTTAGTTTCCAAGAGTTACCATTCATAATTGCCGATTCACCCTTATGAATACGCCGATCATTTGTTGGAATAAAAGGTAATTCTCGGCTTTTGGTTTTAAAGGGAGAGACTTCTTTTCTTTCCTGTTCTGTTTTGAGATTTCCCTTTTGTAAATCCATCGGAACTTCTATTTCTAGACCGATCTTTCTTTGAACGATATTTCCTAATTTTTGAACAGGTTTCAGAAAACTTAAGCTATTCTCTAAATCAATAATAAATTGATCGGCTTTTTTTCCCATGAGATCAGCTTCTTTTTCCAGCAGTTCATTATCATTGACTGATGTATTTTTAACTTGCAAAGTAGACTGAACTCGACCCTGCATTTGTTGAACAACGTGCCAAACTTCATGGGGTAAATGTTCTTCTTGACCTGGCCCAATATAGATATCTTGATCTTGAGTATAGGCTAATGCTTGCAATTCGGCAGGTTTAGCAGAATTATAATGAACTTTTACATCATCAATCGAAAAGCCGCAAAGATGTTCAATACCTGCTTTAAGATCATCCGGTATACCCGTTGTATTTTCTAGAGTCGGGAAGATTTGAACAGCTACAGAATTTTCAGTTTCCTCGTCTTTTGTTTGCTGTTGAAAAAATGGGCGAATAACTGTCCACTGAAAAAAGCAACGGGTGCCTTTTGAGTTGGGGTTCGACTGCTGATAAGTCATTTAAAATTCCTGTAACTGTTTCAGTGACAAACTCTTAGCTATCACTGTTCTCATCTTAGTCTTCAATGAAAAACAATTACTGAAGTTAATTTTACATTTAGATTAGATTTAGAGTGGGCATTGCCCACCCTATAACTTTTCTATAACTTTCCGATCACTTTAATGACTCATTGCTAACATTCGTTGAATAGGCTTTAAGGCAGCAACCCTTATATTTTCAGGAAGGGTAATCTCTGGCGTTCTATTTTTCATCGCGAGATAAAGTTTTTCTAACGTATTCAAACGCATATGCGGACATTCATTGCAAGCACAACTATTCATCGGAGGTGCAGGAATAAACTGTTTATCACGGGCTTCTTTTTGCATTTGGTGAATAATTCCCGGTTCAGTTGCCACAATAAACTCAGAACTAGCACTTTGTTGGGCATATTTCAACAATGCTGTCGTTGAACCAATATAATTGGCATGACGCAGAACAGGTTCTTCACATTCAGGATGGGCAATCACTTCCGCTTGCGGGTATTCGATTTTAAGCTGAACAATCTTCTTTTCAGAGAAGTTTTCATGCACCATACAAGCCCCTTGCCAAAGCACTAAATCTCGACCTGTTTCGGTCATTACATAACGACCTAAATTGCGATCAGGGGCAAAAATAATCGGTTGATCTTCGGGAATTTGTCGCACAATATCAACCGCATTGGAACTGGTGCAGATAATATCACTCATCGCTTTAATTGCTGCACTACAGTTGATATAAGACACAACAATGTGATCAGGGTGTGCTGCTTTAAACTGGGCAAATTCTTCCGGTGGACAAGTATCGGCCAGTGAACATCCTGCTTCTAAATCTGGTAATAAAACTAATTTTTCGGGATTAAGAATTTTAGCGGTTTCAGCCATAAAATGAACCCCTGCAAACACGATCACATCCGCATTGGTTTCGGCAGCTTGGCGAGACAAACCGAGAGAATCTCCGATATAATCGGCAACATCCTGAATATCGGGATCTTGATAGTAGTGGGCGAGGACAACCGCGTTTAACTCCCGCTTGAGATCATTAATGGCCGTAAACAAATCATCCGGGGTTGTTTGGGGTTTCGCTTGTGGATAGACTGTAGTTGTAAACATGAATGCGTCCTCTTTGTTCAATGAGTTAACAAAACGTAACTTCTAATTATAGTTGATTTCACCAAAATATGCCGCAGATCGGCGGGGTTTGTCTGTTGCGATCGACACCACAGTTAAAAAATACAGTTTAAAAAAGGTCTGGAATTGCCTATCCTAGATCAAGAGAGGCAAGAGAGTAAGAGATGAATCAAAATTGTAAAAAAGCGATTAAGATTGCTGTCGTTGGTGATGTACACAACCAATGGGAAGAAGAAGACAAAATCGCTCTCAAACAGTTAGGCGTTGATTTAGTGCTATTTGTGGGGGATTATGGTAACGAAGCTGTCGAAGTTGTCCGAGCGATCGCGGACTTAGACCTACCAAAAGCCGCCGTTTTTGGCAACCATGACGCTTGGTATACGATGACTGACTGGGGACGCAAACACTGTCCCTATGACCCCGAACAAGAAAACTGGGTACAGCAGCAAATGGATTTGTTGGGAGAAGCCCACGTCGGTTACGGAAAGCGAGACTTTCCCGAACTTGAATTAACAGTCGTCGGCAGTCGTCCCTTTACTTGGGGAGGGCCAGAGTGGAGATATGCAAAATTTTATCAAGAATGGTTTGGAATCGATAGTTTCGCAGACTCAACCCGTCGTATGGTCGAAGCCGCCCAAAGTTCAACTCAAAATACCGTGATTTTCTTAGGTCATACAGGCCCAACCGGACTCGGAGAGGCACCAGAAGACCCCTGTGGCCGTGATTGGAAGCCCATCGGAGGAGATTACGGTGATCCGGATTTTGCCTCCGCGATCGCTCAAACTCGGGCTTTAGGAAAACAAATTCCGTTAGTTACCTTTGGTCATATGCACCATAATCTGCGCCATACCAAAACTCGTCTGCGGAAATGTGTTGATGTAAGTTCTGCGGGGACTGTGTACCTCAATGCCGCCAGAGTTAACCGTATTGAAGACAGAGAGAACCAGAAGCAACGCAACTTTTCTCTAGTTACATTGGAAAAAGGTCAGGTGTCTGAAGCGAAATTAGTATGGGTTGACCCCCATTTCCAGATTGCCGAAACCGAAATTTTGTATCGTCAACCTCAGCCTGTTGTCGAAGCTGCACCTATGGTATAATCTTGAATTAGCTTTGAAATTAGAGACAAGGGTTGAGAACGTTTTTCAACGCGAAAACGAAATCTCAAATTCCTGCTCTCTAGCTCAAAACAAAATATCAATTGGAGAGGTGGCAGAGTGGTCGAATGCGCTCGACTTGAAATCGAGTGAGGCGAAAGTCTCCGGGGGTTCGAATCCCCCCC
>CAZNCM010000380.1:4649-5275 GCA_964571155.1 uncultured Lyngbya sp.
TGGAGCGAAACCTAAATTCGCTCCATTTTTGATTGTGGTGTCACAGTAACACAACAGGAGTAAGGGAGAACAGAAATTTACTTAAAAGTCTTATTTAGGTTGTCTAGTTGTCTTATGAGTCTTAGGAGTTATATATATCAGTGGTTTCAGGGAAGACAACCCCTAAGACAGCCCTAGACAGGGAGTTGTCTAGTAAGTCTATAACTAAGGTATGGTAAGGGTTTTGGAGAAGACATCCCTATCTCACAGTAAAACACCCCTCAAACAGAAGGGTGCTGACTAATGATGCTTAACTTTGCTCTACTGACTTAACTTTACTGGCACGGGCTGATTAACAGATTGCTCTGGCTCATCCTCAATGAAAGTAATCGGTAGCTCTTGGATGAGTCTGTACTGAGGAATTGAAAAATACCCAGTTGCCACTTGTCTGAGCTGACCGGATGAGAGAAACCCTTCATTTACCAATTCTCTCAACAGCTTCTTAGTTGAATTAACTGACTCACCCCGATTGAGAACATCCTTGAGGAGAAACGGGCGATAGCCAAACTCTTTCTGAGCCATCACCAATAACCCAAAGGCACCGTAACTTAAATCGGAACTTCCGTTTTGACAAAAACTCCAAACCC
>CAZNCM010000380.1:5285-5472 GCA_964571155.1 uncultured Lyngbya sp.
GAGGGATATTGGGCGAGTAGCTTTTTAGCATTACGAATGGCATCGGCTTGTCGGCTTTTTAGTTCTTCGTAAATTGTCTCACTATTTTTCTGATAGCGATGATCGAGTAACTGACTCAACATCCGTTTATATCGGAACTTCCGTTTTGACAAAAACTCCAAACCCATGCTAGATCGAAGATTGACCC
>CAZNCM010000381.1:0-641 GCA_964571155.1 uncultured Lyngbya sp.
AACCCTTAAACTTTGGTCGCTCGGTTAGCGGTATTGCGTTCGACTTCTCGGGCGGGTTTTCCTCGCCAAATTAAACGAATCGGTGTTCCTAAAAAGCCCAATTGTTGACGAAATTGACTTTCCATATAACGACGGTAATTTTCATTAAACCGTTTGGGATCATTGACAAATAAGACCATCGTGGGCGGTTGGCTACTGACTTGAGTCCCATAATAAATTTTCCCTTGTTTCCCCTGGCGAGTAGTGGGCGGAGAATGCCAACGAACTGCTTCTTCGATCACTTCATTAATCACAGCGGTACTGACTCGGCGTTGATGTTCAGCAACGGCTTGATCAACTAAATCAATGATTTTTTCAACTCGTTGTCCGGTAATGGCGCTGACAAAAATCGTTTTCGCCCAATCCATAAAATACAATCGGGCTTTGACTTCCCGTTCATACTCTAAAATTGTGTAGGTATCCTTCTCAATCGTGTCCCATTTATTGACGACAATTACACAAGCACGCCCTTCTTCTGAAATCCGATTGGCTAACTTTAGATCTTGTTCGGTGACGCGATCAATTGCATCGATAATTAACAGCACAATATTCGCTCGACGAATCGCTTTAAAAGCGCGATTAATCCCAAAAAATTCTGCCCC
>CAZNCM010000381.1:651-1798 GCA_964571155.1 uncultured Lyngbya sp.
CCCGTATTCGACATTTTTCTTCCGACGAATTCCCGCCGTATCCACTAAGCGGTAAGTCTTGCCATTGCGTTCAACAACGGTATCGATCGCATCGCGAGTGGTTCCAGAAATCGGACTGACAATCGCTCGATTTTCCCCGATAAACGCATTTAATAAACTGGATTTGCCGACATTTGGACGACCCACAATTGCCACGCGAATTTCCTCAGATTCTTCGAGTTCATCAGCAGGCGGAATGTATTTAATTAATTCATCGAGTAACTCGCCAGTACCGCTACCATGGATGCTAGAAATAGGGAAAGGATTTCCTAAACCCAGTTCCCAAAATTGCATCGATTGAATTAAGCCGGCTGTCGGAGATTCGCATTTATTCACCGCCAAGAGTACCGGAACCGAATGTTCTCGCAGCCAACCTGCGATCGCCTCATCTCCTCCCGTTAACCCGGTTTGTCCATCAACCACAAAAATTGCGACTGTGGCTTCTGCTAAAGCAACCATCACCTGTTCACGAATCAGGGGCAAAAATTCGGTATCATCATCAAAAACTAAACCACCCGTATCCACAACAGAAAACTCTCGATCTTGCCAATAGGCGTAGCGATAAGTGCGATCGCGAGTAATCCCGGGTTGATCGTGAACGATAGAATCTTGAGTTTCACTGAGGCGGTTCACTAGCGTAGATTTGCCTACGTTTGGGCGTCCAACAATCGCAACAATAGGTAAGGGCATGGGGTTTATAGCAGCTCGTCACTGGCAATCTTCAATCTTCTATTGTAGCGAATTCTCTAGGAAATAGAGACAGATTGACTCACTTAATGTGAGAAAACGCTGAGACGAGTCTGAGGTGAATTTCATTTGTTTTCAGCGTTTTCTATACTGAATATCATTGATCTCCCAACTCCGGCTTCTATCGTAGTCAATGTAAGCAAATTGAAAACGGAGATAAGTCTAATGATCATCAACGGTTTAAAAACGGTTAGTATTGCGGCTATTGTTCTTTTAAATACAGGGATTGGTGAAGTTGCTTTTACATCTGTTGCTTCTGCATTTCCCACTTCAAATTATACAGAAATGACGGCTCAAAATAATATTTTAGCTTCGGGTTCTTTTATGACGGTTGAACAGGATCATCCCACTGAGGGAACAG
>CAZNCM010000381.1:1808-3305 GCA_964571155.1 uncultured Lyngbya sp.
CCCGTATTGTCAACGAAAATGGCAAGCGTTATTTAGAATTTGATAGTGCATTTACCACAGCCCAAGGCCCAGATGTTAAGATAGTTTTCCATCAAAATCAATCAATTCCAGTTAATCTAAAAGAAGGGGAATATATCACCCTAACATCGCTTCAAAGTTTTGAGGGTTCCCAACGTTATTTACTTCCCGATGATCTTGATATTAGCCAATATAAGTCTGTGGGAATTTGGTGTCGTCAGTTTAACGTGACATTTGGTTATGCAAGTCTGTAGTTTTTAGGTCAGTTTATCTCAAAAAACAAGGGGCTTAAGCCCCTTGTAAAAACTCTATTCTGTTTCAAGCTTAGTCTAAATTATCAACAACGCTTTCAGGATTTTCTACTGCGTTTTGAGTATTTTCTTTTAACTTACGAGCATTACGTTTTGTACCAGAAGCAACATCTTCTGTGAACTGTTGAGCAGACTCGCTAACATCTTCAGTCAGATTTTTTACCCGTTTGTCCAGGGGAGTTCCCTCTTTAAAGTTCTGTGCAAATTCTTGAGGACTACTCGATTTACTGACATTTTTCTTGGCATTTTCAACTAACTCCTTCGCCTTCCGTTCAGTACGAGTGCTAGCTGAGGGGTCCATATCCTCATAGGGATACATTCCACCCGATTTTTTGCTTTGAACAGGAGCATAAAGTTCTTTATCTTGTCCTTTACTGCTGTGATAATCTCCCGAACCTGTAATTTTAGGAGCCGGGGGATTACTGTTACAAGCCGTAGTAACAACAACTAAAATTCCTGCTAAAACAACTGTTAAAACACTTCTTAAAGAAATGGATTTGATAGTGTCTATTAATCTTCTAATCATGCAAACTCTCCTGTAGTAGTTTATTATGGCTGTTTGAATTTAGCCATTTAAAATTTGCTACTTAATAGCTTAAAAAATAAGCTAATATTTTACCTCTAGCCTAAGAAATATTTTTTTGATAGCATAGCAACAATTTTTATGACTCAAGAGAGATGAGAGTTTAAAGAGAGGGGATATGTATTATAGGTTCTCTCACCTTTGATAGAAACTTAAAGGACTTTTTTGAGATTGGGTCATCAGGATGGATAGAAGTTCTATCTGAGTGTAGATTGAGGAAAACCAATAAATTTTATAAATTAAGATAAATTATAACTATTATTAAATAAAGTAAGACAATGCCTTATCACCAATTACAAGATTTACCGGAGTCGGTTCGTCGCCATTTACCTAAACACGCTCAAGAAATTTTTCGAGCGGCTTTTAATAATGCTGAACAAGAATATGAAACCGAAGAACAAGCTTTTAAAGTGGCTTGGAGTGCTGTTAAACAAAAATATGAAAAAGGAAAAGACGGAGATTGGCATTCTAAAGAAGAATAATATTGATCACCTCTAACTCATTTTTAGACTTAAGTTATTTGTCAACTACAAACCATTCCCAATTAAAATAAACGATGCCCAATAATAAGGATGATCAAGATTA
>CAZNCM010000381.1:3315-5383 GCA_964571155.1 uncultured Lyngbya sp.
TACTAAAATTAACAGGGAGTCCCGTTTCCGCACTGACTAAAACAATTGTACCATCGGGCGATCGCTTTCCTCCCACTGTTGAGAAATCACCCGTAATTAAAGCATTTTGGGCGATTTGTAATGCTTCAGTTTTGCTGTATCCTTGTTGCAAAGCATGATAAAAACCATTCATCAATAATTGTGTACCACCATCAGAAACTTGCCACAAAGACGCAACGACCGCCCTCGCCCCCTGATTTTGAAATTGATAACCGAGTCCTAAAATTTGTTCGCCGTTATTATCAAACCCACCCAACCCTGTTTCACAAGCACTCAACACCACCAAATCTACATTTGATAAAGACCAATTTTCCACATCTCGCAATGTGGGATTTTCACCTTCTCCAAACACAATAAAAGATTCCGAAGGGTCGCCCGGAACAAACGCCGCATGAGTGGCAAAATGCAACACATTATAACCATTCATTTGAGGTTTTATGGCTTCTAAAGTGAAGGCTTCATCTACATAAGCCGTTGTATTGGTCAGGGTATTTTTTAATCCTTCCACTTCTACTCCCGCAAAGGGTAAACCCGCAAATTGTACATCCCGTTCACCAATTTTTGCCGAACGTACTAACGACTCATCTGCAAACGCCCCCGCTAAAACTTTCGGTTGAGGTTGAGGTTGGGTGTCAATTTCTTCTAATGATGCTGCGGTGATATTATTAACTCGAAAACGTTGGGCTAACCACTGTTGACCATCGTGCAATGCAACTAGCGGAATATAACGTAATACTCCATCCGGGGCGTAAATAATTACTTCAGTATTCGCAGTTTTGAGGTCATTTTCCAGGGGTTCTAACAACCACTTGTAGAGTTTTTGGGCGGGTGCAACAGCATTAACAGTTGGGTCTTGCAAGGCTAATCGAAACCGAACAATTGTCCGGTATAATTCCTCTCTGCTAACATTAACAGTACGGCGTAATGGGGGAGAATTGGGTGTTGTGATGACTAATTCTAAACGGTCTTCTAGAATTAAAGGATAGAACAGAATTGCATCCAACTCTCCCAATTTATCACGCAAACGGTCTAATTCCCCCAGAGATAAAGTTTGTTCTCGGGCTTCAAAACTGAGTTTTTCAATTAATGCACGAACTTCGGGACTTCGGGAAAACTCGTTAAATTGTTGTTTAACTTCCGTCAATAATTTATCCAATTGATTTTGTCGTTGTTCTTCTTCTGGTGTTAAATTTTCCTTCTGTTGTAGTTGTGCCAGTTCTTCCCCAATTTCAATCACGTTCTGTTGCAGTTCGTTGTAACGGGCGAGAATTTCCTGTTCCGGTTGATAAAATTCGATTCCGCCAGCAGTGTTGGCATTTCCCCGAACATTTTTGAGGTAATCTTCCAACTCCTGAACTTTGAGTAAGTCTAAGACTCGTTGTGCTTCTAAGACTCGATTTTCTTTTAACAATAAATCGGCCAGACGACGATATCGACTCTCAACGGTTTCTGTATAGGATTCTTGAAGTTCTCTAGGCAGTCCACCAATATCTTGACGAATAGTTTCTGTAACGTTGACAGATTTCTTGAGAAAAGTAATTGCTAACTCCGGTTGGTTTTGTTGTTCTAGCGCTTCACCAATAATACTAAGAGAAATAGCTTCCCCTTGGCGATCGCCGATTTCTCGATAAATAGCTAAAGACTGCTGATGAAATTCTATGGCTTTTTGATACTGCCCCAAACTCTTGTAAGCTAGGCCCAAATTGTTGAGAGAATTGGCTTCCTCATTGCGATCGCCGATTTCTCGTGCAATGGTTAATTGCTGCTGATGGAATTCTATCGCTTTTTGATACTGCCCCAAACTATCGTAAGCAAGACCCAAATTGTTGAGAGAACTGGCTTCTCCATCGCGATCGCCGATTTCTAGGTCTATGGCTAAAGACTGCTGATGGAATTCTATCGCTTTTTGATACTGCCCCAAACTCCAGTAAGCAATACCCAAACCGCCCAGAGAACCCGCTTCCCCTGAGCGATCGCCGATTTCTTGTGCAATAGCTAAAGACTGCTGATGGAATTCTATCGCTTTTTG
>CAZNCM010000382.1:0-5374 GCA_964571155.1 uncultured Lyngbya sp.
CCGATGATCCCCTATTTGTATAAAGCAAAAAATAGGATAGGTTCAACTCAAATTTAGATTGAATTCCCTATCCCTAAAATCTTTAATTTTAACGTGAAAGATTAATTAATATTGTGGAACTGAAGCATCAACTTCTTTACTCCAAGCCGTAATTCCACCCTGAACATTAATTCCTTCAATTCCCGCTTGTTTGAGAATGCCTAACGCCTTTGCCGATCGTCCACCCATTTTACAATGAGCAATTAAACGATGACCGTTGAGCAATTCTTTCACTTTCTCAACACCAACACCCCGCTCTATATCAGGTAATGGTATTAATACCGCACCCGGAATTTTAGCGATTTCATATTCATTAGGGTTACGGACATCAACAAGTACAAAATCATCCGCCCCACTATCGAGTAGTTGCTTCAACTCCTGAACCGACATTTCAGGAATTTCCATTTGTTTCTTGGCCTCCTCCGCTTTGGCTTGGGGAATCCCGCAAAACTGTTCGTAGTCGATCAGCTTTTCGATCACAGGCCGAACCGGGTTGGGTCGCAACTTCAACTCACGGAATGTCATATCCAGGGAATTGTAGAGCAACAACCGACCACTCAAGGTCTGACCTCTACCCAAGATAATTTTAACCGTTTCTGTTGCCTGAATCACACCAATTAATCCTGGCAAAATTCCTAAAACTCCACCTTCGGCGCAGGATGGTACCATTCCAGGGGGTGGGGGTTCGGGATAAAGATCGCGGTAGTTCGGGCCACCTTCGTAGTTAAACACCGTCGCCTGACCCTCGAACCGGAAAATCGAACCGTAGACATTCGGTTTATTCAACAACACACAGGCGTCATTGACCAGATAGCGGGTGGGAAAGTTATCAGTCCCATCAACAATCACATCGTAAGGTTCGAGGAGTTTGAGGGCATTTTCCGAACTCAGACGGGTGTTGTGTAGGTCAACTTGACAAAGGGGATTAATTTCAAGAATCCGATTTTTCGCGGACTCGATCTTTGGTTTTCCCACCCAAGAGGTGCCGTGAATGACCTGACGCTGGAGGTTAGAACTGTCTACGATATCAAAATCGACAATACCAATGCGTCCAATTCCTGCGGCTGCCAGATACAATAGCAGGGGCGAACCGAGTCCACCCGTACCAATACACAGTACGCTAGCAGCTTTGAGGCGTTTTTGTCCTTCTAAGCCGACTTCAGGTAAAATCAGGTGACGCGAATACCGTTCGTATTCTTCTTTGTTGAGTTGGATTTGATCCAAATTTGGATTGAGCATGATAATTCCAAGAAGGAAAATGACCGCTGTGTTGCTAGGACATTTTGCATCCCAACAGTGTAGGGTTGAGTCAAAGATTTACATCATAAACCAACTGAGGACGAATTGACTGAGGTGCTTATCATTTCTTCAGGTTGAAATTGGTGATTCTCATCTAAGCACCAATTCAGTACATCCGTGGCTTTTCCCTGTTTGACTGAAACAATGATATAGGAATATTGTGGCCAAGCGCAAACCCGATCAAATTCCGAAGGAATGGCGGGGTGATCGGGATGGGAGTGATAAATACCGATAATGGAAAGATGGCGGGAGCGAGCTTGTTTTTGAGCAGAGATGAAAAGTTGGGGATCAATGGTGTAGCGTCGTTCTGGTGTTGTTACGGGTTGCTCGGCTGTTTCTATTTCTGCGAAGATTTCGACAGACTCATCACTCCAAGCATTTTCTGCGGGGATCAGTTCGACAACGGTTTTATCAAAATTAGCCGCAATTTTTCCCAAGATTAAACCACAACACTCGCGAGGATAGCATTGTTGAGCATTTTGGCAGATCTGATCAAGATGTTGGGTAGAAATCGTTAATACAGACAAGGGATTGTGGATAAAAGATTGAAGTTTTTTTAACTAAGCATAACACATCAATCGCGCTCCAGAAAAGGGGTTACGCCTGCGACCCTAGCTGCGAACCAGACAGTAGGTACAAAATAGAAATTAAAAATGATCAAAGATTTTCACTCAGGATAAGATTTCTTTAAATAATTGTAAACAAAATCAAAAATTAGCTTCCCACAAAAATCTTGAAATCGATCCAAGATTCAGCACTTCGTATTGAATGATACTGAAACCGGAAAGGATTTTTTAAATGATTAGAGTTATTGAAAATAATATAGGAATTCCTGTCATTGATCTCAACTCAAATGTTTATGACTCAGACTCTAAGCTTCAGTGAAACAACTATCCATTGGTTGCGGGAAAATGGTTACAATCCCGTCGATCTCAACTGCAAGGGCGAAAATGGCGATAGCGCATTGATGAAAGCGACTCGACAGAAAGAGTTAGCAGTTGTTAAAGAACTGATTGATCACGGTGTGGATCTCAATTTGAAAAATGATGACGGCAATAATGCGTTATGGTACGCTTGTTTTGGGAATGATTTTATGATCGTAGATTTATTAATCAATTCTGGAATTAATATTAATAATCAAAATGATATTGGAGCGACTGTATTGATGTATGCTGCTTCAGCAGGGAAAGAAGACATGGTTGAACTTCTTCTGAGTCATCATGCTGATCCAGAACTCAAAAATTTAGACGATTTTAAAGCGATTGATTTTTCCAGTACCGTAGAAGTTTTGAGGATACTGAAGAATGCAAAAAGCTAAGAACTCAGGAAAATGCGATCGTTCACAAGCCCAGTCCTTGTATTTAGGAGTTGAAACGAAAGACAAAGAAACAGTTAAGATTCATCACTTGTATCAAAGTTGGAGAACACCCCCATTTTATTATGAACCTAAGAAATTATTAGAAGTCGTTTTTAAGCGACGATCGGCCCAAGTTTCAAACAGCAATCAATGAGTTCAGTAAAATTGGGCTGACAATGAAGAAACACCTACGTTTCTGAATATCGAGAAAGATTGCTAGATGTCTTGACAATGGTACATTCTGAAATCAGGAGAACACAATGACAGCCAAACGTGAAGATCTTTACTACAATCTGATCGATGAATTAATGAAATGTCCAAATGGTCAAGAACCGGAAGTTTTATCGAACCATGAGGATTTATTAGATGAAGGTTTCATTAAAAGTTTAATGCAGGTTGCTACCATGATGGCACATGAAAATAATCAAGATGGTGCCAAGTTTTTAATTCATGTTGCTCGCGAACTGTCTAAAGCCTTGGGTTTGTATCCCGAAGCTTCTAAACCTTCTCCAACTGCCTCGGAAAGCTAATTATGGAGTAAAAAAGTAAAAAAATGGTTACTCAGTTAGATGCTAAAAAACTCGCTGTCAATTTTTTGGGAGATGACTTTGACCTTGCCGATGAAGAACGAGAATGGCTCAGTGTTCTCGATAGTCGCTTAATCAACGACGGTTGGTATGTCGTAGAAGTGGGAGTCGAAGGATTACCCGATAAATGGGTAATTCAAGTCTATGAAAATGGAGAGTGTGACCCCTGCTATACATTTATATCGCCAATTTTGCCTACAGAGATTACCACGGATTTAGAAGAAGTTCCTGAAGGAATTGCTATGGCAATTGAATCCGAACGAGCGGGTCGTATCATTGAAAAGGTTCATTAAAAATTGATTTAGATGAACTCGCTTTTTGATTAACCATTCTATTTTCATTTAGACTCTCTTTTGAGAACTAAATCTTGATCAGTCAGTCTCACCCTGTTGAGTCTGGCTGATTATTTTGCTTAGGGTGTTGACTCAAGTTGTTTTTGTCTAAAGACTAATATTCCCCAAAAAATAACGTCAGGAATTTCAAGAATTTGAGTATAAACAGAGGGAAAATACTCTTGTAGATAGGTCATTAAAATAGAAGCATCACCTCCGGTTAAGACAATTTGACTCTCTGGGAAATCTTGACACCAAGCTTCGATAAAATCTCGAATTCCAGCTAACAGCGTATAAATTGTACCACTGTGAATGGCTCCGGGTGTTTCTATCGCCCAACGTTGGGGAAGATGTTGAGGTTGAGAGATTTGAGGTAAAGCCGCAGTTTTGTTTGCTAAAGCCGAAAATTGTAGCCCTAAACCGGATAAAATAGCTCCACCTACGAGACTTTGATCACGATCGCATCCCGTAAAGGTTAACGCCGTACCCGCATCAATCACCAAAACAGGAAAACCGAGTTTTGTTCCCGCTCCTAATACAGCTAAAGCCCGATCAATTCCTAAAGTTGGATAGAGATTTTTGAGCGGTATTTGTTCTAAGGTAATGACTTCAACATTGGAGTATTGTTGCCAAATTTTTGTCTGTTCAGGAACAACAGAAGCTAATTTAATCGGGAGTGAATCTAAACAATTACCTCGATTTTCCTCAAAATCAGAATGTTCTGTATCCCAAGTTTTTAGGAGTTGTGAACCCTCAAATTTAGCCCAATGAAGCCGAGAATTTCCAATCATTAACCCCAACCAAAATTTTTTTGAATCAAGTTTGTACTTCATTAAAATCAAAAAAATAATATTTTTTCTCAAGAACTAGGTTCATACTTAACTTAAAAAGACAACTGTTCAACAATAGATTTACTTTTAACTTGTCCAACTTCTTGATAAATTTCGAGTAACTCTTGATAAGTTGTATTTCCACCAATCATCTGCCAAAATTCATCTCCTATTAAAACCGCTTCATCGAAAGGCATATATTTCTGAGAATATGTCCATTTATAATCAGATCTTTGTGAACCGTAGGGATTATATGGCATTGCATAGTAAGCTTGTACATCAGGACGATTTTTTCCTCGAAGTAAGTGAAATCTGAGTAAGCGTTGTGTGACTTCTAAACATTGTCCTTTATTCGGTTTTGGAGATTTGATTTCAAAAAGCAACTCCGTACCATTGTGAGTAATAATAAAAAGATCAACTCTCACTTTTTTATGAACTAAATTATCAGAACGTTGAACATTCAAAATTGATGCGATCATTTGTTCAAAAGAGGGCTGAGATTCTTTGTTATTTGTAGTAGACTCATAACGTTCTTTTTGACGCTCAGCTTCTGCGTAGGCGGCTTGACTAACTTCTACTTTTAAATCGTAGCCTCTGTGTACTTCTCGATGATGTTCGAGAGCAATTAAACGGGCGCACTCTTCCAGAGAATTACCTAATCGAGTGCTAAATCCTCGCTCAAATAAATTAATGTTTAGAATTTCTGGTGGAATCATAGCAGCATGAAAAGGCTTTAATTCACCTTTAGTAGACTTTCGAGATAGATACTCCTCAATCGTTACTGTTTGTTCAATTAAACGAATTTTATAGGCATCAATTAAACCCTGAATAAAACCTTCTAAGTAACCTTTGATTCTTTCCCGTGTGTCTAAGCTGATTGTGGTCATCTTTTTTAGATCTTATTACAAAATTCCCTTTAATAATTCTTTT
>CAZNCM010000383.1:0-1626 GCA_964571155.1 uncultured Lyngbya sp.
GATCAAGATCCCGAAAATTTTTTATTCAAGATGAAGATTCCACCAACGGCATCTATCTAAGGCGGCGGCGGATTGGTCAACTTCCTCTACGTCATGGAGATACCATCACCTTAGGGCCACCTGAACTCGCCAATGGAGTCAGACTCCAGTATGTTGATCCGCCCCCTTGGTACAGTCGTTTGTTGTGGTATGGCTTTATCAGTCTGTGTGGGATGACGGCTTCGGCGACTTTGTTGGTGTTGGTGGAGTGGCAAAAATTTACGGTGCGCCCCCTTCCTAAAACCGTGACTGGCCCTGTGATTGTGTTTTCTGAGGATAACCGTCCTTTACGTCAACCGAGTAATAACGCTCATTTAGAAGTTCAAAAACTCTCAGATGTTTCTAAATATCTCCCTCAAGCTGTGATTGCTTCTGAGGATAGTCGTTTTTATTGGCATTTAGGAGTTGATCCGATCGGGATTACTCGGGCTTTTTTGACGAACGTGGAAGGGGGAACGATTCGCGAAGGGGGAAGTACGATTTCTCAACAATTAGCCAGAACTTTGTTTCGCGATTATGTCGGAACAGAAGATTCAGCGAGTCGGAAACTACGAGAAGCAATTGTTGCGTTAAAGTTAGAAACGATTTATAGCAAAGAAAAGCTTTTATTGACTTATCTGAATCAGGTTTATTTAGGCTTAGATTTGTACGGTTTTGAAGATGCTGCTCAGTTTTATTTTAACAAATCCGCCAAAGAGTTAACCCTCTCGGAAGCCGCAACCCTGGCTGGAATTTTACCAGCCCCCAACACGTTTAACCCCATTCAAAATTATCAGTTAGCCGTACAATATCGCGATCGCGTCATTAGCCGGATGTTAGAATTGGGAATGGTCAGCGAAGAAGAAGCAGACCGAGCCAGGCGATCGCGAATTGAGATTAACCCCAAAGCGAAAGAACTTTTACAAAGCACGATTGCGCCCTATTTCTATGATTATGTCTTTACCGAAATTGAAGAACTTTTAGGCGAACAACTGGCCCGAGAAGGAAACTTTATTGTTGAAACAGCTTTAGACTCAAACATACAAAAACAGGCGGAAAATTCCCTTCGTAATACTTTAAATTCTACAGGTGCAACAGCTGACTTTTCTCAAGGCGCGATTGTCACCTTAGACTCGATAACCGGGGAAGTGGTTTCGATGGTGGGCGGACCAGACTATCAACAAAGTCAGTTTAACCGGGGGACTCAAGCCCTACGTCAACCCGGATCGACCTTTAAGATTTTTACCTATGCCGCCGCTTTAGAGCAAGGTATTCCCCCTGGAAGTAGTTATTCCTGTGCGCCTCTAACTTGGCGAGGTCAAAGCTTTCGAGGGTGTGATCGCTCGGCCGGGAGTGTCGATATGTATCGAGGGATGGCATTATCGGAAAATGTTACCGCTTTGCGAATTGCTCAAGAAGTGGGTTTAGATCCGGTAATTCGTATGGCCCAACGATTGGGGGTTCGTTCCCAACTGAAAGCGGTGCCGGGGTTAGTAATTGGTCAAAGCGAAGTAACGTTGTTGGAAATGACTGGGGCGTTTGCAACGATCGCGAACGGGGGATCTTTTAATCGTCCCCACGCCGTTAAACGGATTTTAGATAGTAGCG
>CAZNCM010000383.1:1658-5369 GCA_964571155.1 uncultured Lyngbya sp.
TAATGATATTACCACCTGTCGAGGGATTTATTCTTATGATCGCGAAAATCCGGTTCGCCCTCAAGTTTTACCGCCCTTAATTGCCAGTACCATGACTCAATTATTGCAGGGTGTCGTCAGAAATGGAACCGGACAAAATGCCTCTCTTGGAGTCGGAGAAGCGGGGAAAACAGGAACAACTGATGATAATGTGGATTTGTGGTTTATTGGGTTTGTACCGGACTATAAGTTGACGACGGGGGTTTGGTTGGGAAATGATGATAATTCACCCACGAATGGGAGTAGTGCAAATGCGGCTCAATTGTGGAAAGATTATATGAGTCAGGTGTTAGGAATTCAGTAAACAGTCACCAGTTTTCAGTGACCAGTACCATGACAACTGACAACTGATAACTGATAACGGTTTTAGGCTTGTTTCTCGATAATACCGCACCCTAAACGACCGCCGCCTGCACCGCCTTGAACGCCTGTTGTGCCTTGGTCTTCATCGATGTGTACGATAAAAGCACTGCCATCTTCATCAAAGATGCTTAACGGCCCGGGTGAAAGGGTGACGCGGTTGGTACGATGGGTTAAAGTGGCATTACCTTCGGCATCTGCAACTAAATTGGGTAAGTCTCCCATGTGAAAAGGATGATTGGCGTCGGGGTTTGTTTCTCCATAAGGGCCGGGATCAAAATGTCCACCTGCCGCCCCGAAATCGGGTTCACATTTGGCGGTTTGATGAATATGAAATCCATGTCTGGTATTCGGAGGTAAGCCACTCACTTCGGCTTTGACTTCTACCGTGGGTAAGATTTCTGTGGTCTCTGAAGGTGGATTTTCTGTTAAAGTGACGGTTCCTGATAAATTAGAATCGGGTGCACCTTGGATATCCGCAACCGCTACAATTTGATCGCCGTTATCGGTTTGTGCTGTTGACTGAGTATTATTAATCTGATCGCAACTACTAACGACAACTGCTATTAATATTGCTCCCAATAGAAGGGATAAAATTTTTCTGGGTGTATTCATGGGACAGTCTATATCTACTATTAACGCATTATTTTTAATAATATTCTTCCTATTGTAGCTCGACTCTAGAAGGGTTGACATTCCTCCCTTGCCAATTTCGAGAATTTCAGCCTTAAGGAATAGTTCAGTGAATTAGAATGAAAATTATTATCTTTTTCATCGAACGATACCCCGACTAAACACTCGACCAATCACTTCTTCGATGGGAGGATCACTAATGGTTAAGTCTAATACTTCCATTTGCGCTAAAATTTCAGCAACGGTATGGGTTAGGGTTTCTCGCTGCACTAATAACCGTACAGATTGCCCTTGAATCGATTCGATTTCCCCAAATTTTGATAAAATAGTCTTGAAGACTTCGGGCTGTTCTTGGGGAGAATTTGCCAACTCAATTTTAACTTCTCGATAGGGGGAAAATCGTTCAAGTAATCCGTCCAAACTGCCGTCATAAATCAACTCGCCCTGATGAATTAAAATCACCCGTTTACACAAAGCGGTAATATCTGCCATATAATGACTGGTTAGCAGAATTGTGGCGTGATATCGTTGATTATATTCGGCTAAAAATTGGCGGACAGCAACTTGGGCATTGACATCTAAACCGAGTGTGGGTTCATCTAAAAATAACACTTGGGGACGATGTAACAAAGCTGCCAATAATTCCGCTTTCATCCGTTGACCTAGAGATAATTTTCTCACAGGTTGTTTTAATTCTTCTTTGAGGGAAAGCATCTCGCTTAACTCTCCCAAACGAGAGCGAAATTCTGAGTCAGAAATCCCATAAACGGCTGCATTAATTCGCAGAGAGTCTAAGGCGGGTAAATCCCAAATTAACTGTTGCTTTTGACCCATAACTAGGGTAATCTGATGTAAGAAGGAAGATTGGCGCTTAAAAGGGGTATAGCCTGCGACTTTAACAACACCACTAGACGGATGAATTAGTCCGGTGAGCATTTTTAAAGTTGTGGTTTTTCCCGCCCCATTTGCACCCAAAAACCCCACAATTTCTCCCGCTTCGAGGGTAAAAGAAACTTCACACACCGCTTGAACTTGGCGATAGGTTCGATTAAAAAAGTGACGAAGGGTTCCTTTTAACCCCGGTTCTTTAACAGCGACGGGATAGACTTTGCTCAACTGTTGGGCGACAATAATTGACATAAGAAGTGGGAGTAAGTAGATGCAGAAAACAGAGTTTTTAGCTGAACTTGAGATCGAACCCAAACCGACAAAGACACAAAGATTTGTTTTTGGGTTTTCTCTGTGTCTTTGGGGTATTTTGAATCTCCGTTAATCCCGGTTTAAATGTGAATTAACATTTGAGATAAGCTGCCCAAACGTAACCTTCCATAATAGAAGTGCGAATAAACGCCCATTTGTTGTTATCGGAAGTTTTCAGCCATTCGACTTTTACGCCATCAGGTAAACTGCCGATAATTTTACCGTTGGGAGTTGAACGCACATTCAGCGGAGTATCTGTCGGGTCAGCAACGGAACAACTACGAATATTTGCAAGTTGAAATTCGGCTTGAGGTAGATGTATCGGGTTGAGTCCAGTTTCAGAAGTGGGGTTAACCGGAGTTAGGCTAGCAATGGCAGAAAATTGGGGAACCCAAGTGAAGCCAATTCCAGTCAGAATCAATAGGGATTTTCCCAAAAATTTAGTGAGTTTCATCGGGTAAACGTCCTCGTGTTATGTGAACACGGTAAATGCACCCCCACATAAATTCTGGATTGACTGATTATACACTGAACGAGCTAAGTTGAGCTATGATGATTTTCGACTAATTCGGTAAACTTTTTAAGCGTTTCTTGATAACGCAGTCCGGCGACATCTAACACATTGTTATGATCGGCGCCGTCTACCCAGAAAGACATTTTCGGTTCATTGGCTTTGGCGTAAAGTCGTTGTCCATGCCAAAAAGGAATCACTTGATCACGATTTCCATGCAGGATTAAGATGGGACTGTTAACTTTTGGGATTTTAGCCAGATTGGAAAATTTGTCAAAGGGAAATAGAGGAATGCGGGTAACGACTCGAAAAATACTCACAAACGAACTTTCAATGATTAACCCCCCAATGGGTTGACGAGACGCTAAATCCACAGACGGCCCTCCCCCAACAGAACGACCATAGACGATAATTTCATGGGGGGGTATATTTAAGTCTTGGGTGAGGTAGTTGTAGGCAGCGTTAATGGCGTGATAAGTGCCTTTTACCGTCGGTTTTCCACTGCTAGTCCCATATCCCGGATAGTCATAAACCAAGACTGAAAAGCCTGTTTCTTGTAGCTTTTGCAAGTGGAAGCGAGTTTGTCCGATGTCTTCGGCATTGCCATGGCTGTAGAGAATTGTATACTGGCTTTCTGGGTTGGGTAGGTAGAGGACGGTAATATCGTCGCCATTTGTGGCTTTGAGTTGGATCAACTCGCTCGTCTGGGTGTAACTCGACGGTGGTGGGAGAAAAATTAGGCGATCAGTCCCAAAATAGGCCCAGATCCCAACGCAAGCATAAATGATCATTGTCGAGATCAGCAAGCGATGGAGTGAAAATTCTCCTATAATGAGGCGTTTAAGAGTTACTTTGTTCATAATTCTAGCCGATTATGCTGGGATTATCTTTTTGAGGGGGTTTGGGGGAGCTATGACCGAAATCGTACCTGTACTCAGGTCGGTGTTGGGATACATGGACTCCCCCAG
>CAZNCM010000384.1:0-294 GCA_964571155.1 uncultured Lyngbya sp.
ATCCTCGAAGCGATCGCTCCATTTGGGTAGGCTTGCGGTATTTGGGTATCAGTAACACCGCCATGCTATTTTATCTGGTGGGGGCGGTACTGGTTTATCAAGCCAATCATGCCTTTGCATTTACTGGATTAGGAAACGCACCCCCAGAAGCGATCGCCTTGATCTTTATGGGACTGCTAACCAAAGGAGGCATCTTTATCTCCGGATTTTGGCTACCGTTGACTCACTCCGAATCGGAAACACCCGTCTCTGCTTTATTGTCGGGAGTGGTTATCAAAGCCGGAGCTTTTCCCC
>CAZNCM010000384.1:304-5021 GCA_964571155.1 uncultured Lyngbya sp.
TTGTGCGTTGATGGTCGAGGAGGTTGCTCCCATCATCGGAATTTTTGCGGTGGGGACCGCGTTTTTGGGAATAGCCTATGCCCTCTTTGAGGAGGATACAAAACGCATATTGGCTTTAAGTACGATTTCTCAGTTGGGCTTTATCTTAGCTAATCCCATCGCTGGCGGTTATTATGCCCTCACCCATGGCTTGGCTAAATCTGGACTGTTTTTAATCGCAGGATCTTTACCGAGCCGCAACCTCAAAGAACTCCAAAATAAACCGATTAATACCCCCATTTGGATTGCCTTACTAATTCTGAGCCTGTCTATTTCTGGCCTGCCTTTATTACCAGGTTTTGCAGCAAAGACATTGACCTTAAAAACTCTCCCAACCGCTCAAGCGATCGCCATGAACATCGCCGCTGTCGGAACCGCCATTGTATTTGCTAAATTTATATTTTTGCCCCATAAGAACCAAAAGAATATCCGACCCAGTTTGTGGCCTGCACTGATCTTATTAATTACGGGGTTAATGGTGGCAGATATTGTCTCTTTAGAGCTTTACAGCCTCGTTAATGTCACCAAAGCACTGATCACGATTGGTTTGGGATGGTCGGCGTATTTTTTAATCTTTCAACGATCATCACTCAAACTTCCACGTGTCATTGAACAATTTGAGCATTTGATCGGGGTAATGAGTCTGATGTTGATTGCGCTGTTTTGGATGGTGTTGGCATGATCGGGTATCTCAATCTAATCTTACGACTGACGATTTGGTTTTTACTCACCTCGGATTTGAGTGTGACTAATATTGTGATCGGGGTAGGTGTCGCCTTCTTATTACCCCGTCGTTTCACCTCTCCCGAAAAACTCAGCGATTGGTTGCGGGTGTTGGGAGAAATCCTGGTGGCAATTCCCCAAGCCTACATTGAGGCGGTGGAAATTATCATCCGTCCCCATAATGACGAAGAGGTGGTTACAGAACGAGTCAAACCTCAGCGGACACCTGGCTTGATCTTCCTCGACATCTTCCTAATCACTTTTACCCCAAAGACTATTGTTGTGAAATACCACGAAAAAGGCTGGTTTAAAGTCCACCGAGTTCTACGGAGATCGAGAAACAAGTGATGAACCTAGCACTAATTGCGATGATTTTAGCGTTGCTGATTCCCATTTATGAGGCTTGTCAGGATGATAATATTTGGCAAAAAATGTTGGCATTTGCCAGTATTGCCACCAAAACATCTATTATGATCCTCGTGGTTTCTGTCTTACGCGATGATTGGATGATTGGAGTAGTGGGGGTGATCGTCCTCAGCGTGGGAAATGCTGGATTAATGTTGCTCGCCAATATACTTAAACGAATGAGTGAACTTAGACTATGATCGACCTACTCAGTAATATCTGTATCGGTGTTGGAATTGTTTTTTGGTTTTGGGGAACGTTTCCCCTGATCGGCAATCGCTCTGTATTATTCAAGCTACATAGTCTTTCGGTTGCCGATACTCTCGGCTCGATGAGTATTATCATGGGGCTACTGCTGAAAATTCCCAGTGAATGGCCGCTTCTGATCCTCGCGATCATCTCCTTAGCCATTTGGAATACAGTGCTAGGGTATGTGTTAGCCTACTGTTCGAGCAGTGGGGATGATTATGAATGATAACTATATTTATGTGATCACAGCTTTACTCCCGTTAGCGGCTTCTATGCTCGTTGTCCAGCGGAATCCTTTTCATGCCCTCGTGATTCGCGGGATTCTGGGGGCTGTAGCGGCATTGGTTTATGCTGTTTTGGGGGCGGCGGATGTGGCTTTAACGGAAGCCCTCGTCGGGACGATGCTCTCGATTACGCTGTATGCTGTCGCCGTGCGTTCATCATTAATTATGCGCTTGGGTGTGATTCAAGATGAGTTGATCCCCGTTGAGGGGGATTCTCTGGCCAACGACAAATTTCTCCCTGAAAATATCACTGAACCCCATTTAACCCAACTGGTTTCGGAGTTGATCAAAATTTTAAGTCAACACTATGTTCGGCTAGAACTGGTTCCCTATACCAATCTCCAGGCTTTGCAACGAGCGTTAATGGATAAAGAAGTTCATGCAATTTGTGCGCCTGAATATTGCGATCAAGAGGGCGTACTTAAGAAAGACGAAAGCCAGTTTTATCACACAAAAGTCCGCATCCAACGTCTTTATGAAATCATGCAAACTGAACTTTCTTCACCTGAGACTCTCCTCACCTATGTACAAGTTTTAGATTCAGAAGACAAGCATCTTTGAACACTAAATTAAAAATATTCAATGCGATCGCGCTAACGATAGACCGAACAAAACCGACAACTTTAGGGTAAGTTTTTCGGGTTGATTGCCTAATCCAGCGTTAACGCGATCGCGGTTATTTCAGAGAACTAATACTCAGAAAATACCGAGATAAAACCCGCAAAAATTAACTAGCTATAGAGTTTGCTAGAAGAATTATCAGATTCAAGATTAAACAACATTTCTAAAGTTGTCATCGCTCGACGTCGAGCTTCAATATCTTGCTGCGCCCGTAGTTGTACCATCGGATCATGGAGAATTTTATTGACAATTCCCCGAGTCAAAGCTTCGATTACCTCTTGATGTTTTTCAGCAAATTCTGAACCCAAACGAGACAAAGCTTTTTCTAATTCTTGTTCTCGAATGCCTTCGATTTTTTGTCTTAAACAACTAATAATCGGGACTGTTTCTAAACTCCGCCACCAGACATCAAAGGCTTCCACTTCTTCTTCGAGTAAAACCTCAGCTTCTTGAGCCATTTGACGGCGAGTTTCGTGATTTTGAGCCACAACTGCTTTAAGATCATCAACATTAAACGCCCGAATATTGGGGAGTTCCACCACATCAGCCGCCACATTACGAGGAACAGAAATATCAACCAACATTAAGAGTTGATGAGGATCTAAAGTCGCTTCTAATTTAGCCCGATCTAAAATCGGATCAGTTGCACCTGTACTCGTAAAAACAATATCGGATTGACCGATAACAGTCATCATTTCCGATAGCGGATGCAGTTTAAATTCGGCTTCACGGAACTGATTGGCTAATTCTTCAGCCCGTTTTGTTGAACGGTTGATAATCGCAATCTGAGTTGCACCCTTTGACAGTAAGTGCTGAACTAATAAGCGCGACATTTTCCCCGCACCGATAATCGCCACCCGATAGCCACTGAGATCTTCTAATTTCATTTGTACCAGTTCCACCGCCGCCGAACTGATAGAAACCGCACCCGTCCCAATATTTGTTTCTGTACGCACCCGTTTTCCGGCGGTAATCGCCTGTTTAAACAAGCGGTTGAGAATTTGACCAATCCCTTGATGACGTTGACCCAATTTGTGGGTTTGTTTAACTTGGGCGAGAATTTGTCCCTCTCCCAACACCAAACTATCCAAACCTGCGGCGACTCGCATCAAGTGCATAATGGCATCTTCATGCAGTAGCGTAAACAAATGAGGACGTAATTGGTGTAACGTTAACTTACTCAACTCCGAGAGAAACTGAGTCACTTCCCGAATACCCGGTTGAGTTTCAGAAGCAACCACATAAATTTCCATGCGGTTACAAGTGCTAAGAATCGCGACTTCCTCGATATGAGGGTAACTCAATAAATGAGCAATTGCACTTTCAATTTCTTGTTCTGGAATACTCAGTTTTTCACGAACATCAACGGGAGCCGTTTTGTGACTTAAACCTACAACTGCAATATTCATAAAACGGTTGTTTGTTAATTCTTTTTTGTTAGTGATTTGCTTTGATCACGGGCAGAACCTTCCTAGCTCTAAATTCCAGATCGCTAGAGATTATTCTTAAACTTGCCCTCAGACAGAAATGAGGAATTGGTTTATAGAGCCGTTTCGCTCCGTAATTTTTGATTCCCCATTCCTGACTCCTCTACCTTTAGTGTAGCTGTAGAGCTTTGGGTTTCGAGTCGAACATATGAATTGTATCAACGAAGCGAGCCGTCTTGGACTGAGAAGAAATAACCAAACTCTGAGTCCGTGCGCCCCCGTGGAAGAAGCGAACCCCTTCCATCAGTGTTCCAGGTGTGATTCCACAAGCAGCAAATAACACTGTTTCACCAGATGCTAACTCATCGTCACTATAAACGCGATCGGGGTCATTAATTCCCATCGATTTTAAGCGTTCGATGTTGCCTTCCTTGCTTTCTCCGATTAAACCTGTTTTTACAACTTCGGGGTCATAAATCAGTTGTCCTTGGAAGTGACCACCCAGACAGCGCATAGCCGCCGCAGAAATTACTCCTTCTGGTGCAGCACCAATACCCATCAAAGCATGAATATTAGTTCCTGCAAACGCGCAAGAGATTGCCGCCGAGACATCACCATCACTAATCAGTCGAACTCGCGCTCCGGCTGTACGAATTTCATTAATCAAGTCTTTGTGACGAGGGCGATCCATCACCACAACCACCATTTCTTCAATACTGCGGTTCATGCAGTCTGAAAGAATTTTCAGGTTTTCGGTTGCTGATTTGCGAATATCAACATGATTTTTAGCAACCGGTGGAGCGGCTAACTTCTTCATATAGAAGTCTGGTGCGGCAAAGAGTCCTCCTTTCTCGGCAATTGCTAAAACTGCCATTGAACCATTTTGACCGTAAGCAACTAGGTTTGTACCTTCGCAGGGGTCAACCGCAATATCGATTTCGACTAATTGTTCGGGGTCGCAAAAGCTGG
>CAZNCM010000384.1:5069-5318 GCA_964571155.1 uncultured Lyngbya sp.
CGACCTCTCATGTGAATCTTATTCATCCGATTACGCATGGCATCAACAGCCACTTGGTCGGCAGTATCTTTTTCACCTTTTCCCATCCATCGAGCTGAGGCGATCGCCGCCTGTTCAACAACTTCGATGATTTCTAAACCAATGACATTATCCACAGATTTTATCCTCCCAACATCTGAGCTTGCCAAATTCTATTAGGTACTCCCAGTGTTAAAGTCTATCAGAGGGGGGGATAGGCTTGGCATTCTC
>CAZNCM010000385.1:0-5297 GCA_964571155.1 uncultured Lyngbya sp.
GATCGCCGTGAACCCAATCAAAAGACTGCTACACAACAAACCCCAAAATCGGACGGAACTTTGAGACAAGAAATTGAATCGAATCATCTAGATCTACTCTCCTCGTCGTTAGAATCCACAAATATTAGATGAGATGTGATCTAGTGTACTGGACACTGCTTCAATCGACAGGAACGAATTCATTTTTTGAGTTGTTTCTACTGAGCCTCCTGAGAAGCTATCCTGGGAAAAGAAAACCAATTAATAGACCCACTAGACCCCTATCCTGGTTATGAAACTTTTAAAACTCCCCCGCATCTTGGCTTTAACATTGACCGTTATTTTGGCTTCTGTCGTGGCGATCGCGCAGACGGTGCTAGGTTTACAGCATACTCCTCGTTTAGTCGCTCAACTGATTGGGACTTCCAATTCAACCTCTGTGGAACATCAAAACTCAACCCCTGCTGTGAGTCTAAACCAAATGTCGGCTGAGTTGAGTCAATCTGCGATGAATTCAACCTCTTTTAACACTCACCCCTTAATCGCCCAAACTAACGCTCATCAATCCAAAACTCCCTACTCGGGTTGTAACTGTCCTCAATGTCAGGGAGTTAGCGTTTAGTTCCTCTTGACTCCCATCTTGTGATCAAATCGGGAGAGAGTAGAAATACCCTTCATTCTGCTTTCTCCCTTTTGCTGATTTTTCCCCATCAACATCAGGCAGAAGTCAAAAGTCAAAAAGTGTTTTCTGCTTTCTCGATCTCCCTTGAAGATCGCAAACTGCCCAGGATATCGCTCACTTTCACTGGGCAAAATATAACGGCTAATTCCTCGGAATATTCCCACTCACCACCTTAGAAAATTCTGTGGGAGTTAGAGACTTTAGCACACTCAACGTATAGGGGGCTTCCCCAATTTCTTGACCATAAGCCGCTTGCAGATAGGGTTTGTATTCTAGATCTTCAGACACATAGGTTCCAAAAAACGCAACACTCAAAGCATTCATATAGTTGCGTGTGACTTCAACTCCTGGCGATAATAATCCACCCATTCCAGGAATTTCACTCACATTCGATTGATTGACATCAAAAAAGTGACTATCGCCGCGTTTGATCACTAAATAACGATTCGATGTCGTTAGCCACGTAAAAGACTGAATTTGTTCTAAGACAGCAGGCGCAAGCAAATCTGCACTACTAGCCCCCATCATCACCGGAATCGAAATTTGACTTAATCCTAATTGACCTAAAACCCCACTATTAACTGGGTTGAGAACGACAACTGCTTTCACACGCGGATCGCGGAATTGATACTCACTTTGAGGCAATTCTAAAGCACGACATTGCAAAAACATCGAAGGGTTAACAATTTTATTTTCCAGTGTACAATCGGCTTGTAATTTTTCAAAATCAATCGTTGCTCCTGCTAACGCCAGGGCTGTGTATCCCCCAAAAGAATGACCCCAAACCCCAACTTTTTCTAGGTTTAACTGATTCTTGAGTTCTTTTTTGTTTAACCGTTCTAGGTGATTGAGCAAGTAGGAAATATCGTGAGGACGATCAATAAATTGATTCACTTCAAAGATATCGTTTCTCTCACCTGCGAGTAGTTGTTGTAGCGCTTGATAATCACTACCCGGATGTTGAGGAACGGCAACCGCAAACCCATAAGAAGCCAGATGTCTTGCTAAGTCTTCAAAGCGAGAACGTTCAGAAGCTAAACCATGAGAAATAACAATAACT
Organism: uncultured Lyngbya sp.; assembly: GCA_964571155.1. GTDB lineage: Bacteria > Cyanobacteriota > Cyanobacteriia > Cyanobacteriales > Microcoleaceae > Capilliphycus. The sequence goes on from CAZNCM010000385.1 coordinate 1,722, forward strand.
GGAGTTGATTTTTCTGTTGCGGTATTTTCTGCAACCTGATTGGGGAGATAAAGATCCGCCTCAAATTGACGATTTCTCTGCCAATCAAATAAAGATAATGTTTGTTTGGAAACCTCAATTGATCCGCGTTGGCGTAAGTCAGCCATCTGATTAAAATCAACTCCACTAGAAGCCGTGACTTCTGATAAAGCCAATTGTTCTAAAGAGGTAATCACAGTGTCTGTTTGGCGAACTAAAGAGACAACTCGTACCATTGTATCGAGGGCTTCTTCGAGATCGAGATGAATGGTTTCTGTGGGGAATTGGCGCAAAATCTCAATAATATTGAAGCCTTCAGGATCGGTAGCGGTTGCTGCAATTATTGCATCATAAATCGCCTCTGAACCATTTTCTCCAGAGTCAGTTTTAATCAAACCCCCCAGATATTCTAGAAAAGAAGCCACCATCGGAGATTTTAACAGTCGGGCTGTCGCTTCACTATCAAAAGAGTAACGAGTTCGTAATAATTCTCGGACTTGTCGTTGTTCACTCGGGGTGAACCAATTGAGATAGGTTTCTAGAGGTTGATTATCGGGGAGTAAACCAGTTTCAGCATAATTCTCTAAGGTGTTGAGGGAAATCTCTAAATTCATTTTCCCGACTGGAAACACAATCGTTTCAGCAGCCTTTACAGGGACAGGTAAGGCAACCAATACAGCAGGCACAATACTTAAGGCGAGAGATTTTAGCCAACCCATAGTTTTAAGCTCTTGTTCGAGTCTGACAGCTTCTATCTCTATATTAATTGATTGACTCGGAGAAAATTGGGATCTATAACGTTTGGTTTATCTTTCGATAATAAATATTTAATAATGGTATCTAAAGTCACCGTTTGATTGAGTTTTAAAGCTCTATTTTTATACGAATAGGTTTAAATAACTATTTCAAATTGTAAGTTTTTACTTTTGCTAAAATCGTAACTGAAATGATCAACAATATTTGTATTACTTAATTCTAAATTGTAGAAATCAATCTGTTCATCGTCAAAATATGGCCCCGCGTGCCAAGTTCCAACTTCTAGCTTAATAAAACAGTTGCCAGGGATACGGAATGCCTTGAGTTTCTCGATATCGGGTTCATTGCCCTCTGAAGGGGGTGCAACCGCCATTAACCACTCTTTTCCTTCTAATGACCCCAAACATTGAGTACATTGAACGTGACGGGTAATTTTGTTAAATTGGCGACCTCTTTTGTTTAGCCGCATGATGTAAAATCTCGGTATACCGTTTTTGAGATTCAGTTGAGCATCGGTTTCATCGTAGGTTTTGCCATCTGTTGAGGCGGAAATAACTTGTCCGTAGGGTTGAAAAGCTTCAGGAGTAATCCATTCAGCAGTGAGTTGTTGAACGGTAATTGATTCACGCATTAATTTTTCCTCAGAATTTTATTTTAATTCGCTTGATTTGAACTCGATTGATATTCAAAGCCATTTTCTTCGGCGTAACGGTTTAAAAATCGCATCACCCGTTCAAAGATTTCTTCTGATTCGACTTCAAACGTACATTCGACTTTGGAAAGTTCATCATCTCCGACATAAAAAAATTTCACTCCGGTTGGGGTAACTTTAATGTCGCCTTCGTCATCCCGCAACCATAAATTTTTGATTTCTTTGCGATAAGCCCGCAGTTGTTCAACGGCTTGTAAACGTTCAAAGGTTAACACTACGATTTTTTTATCGGAGTTGCGAGTTTTGCGAAGACTAACCCCACTAATATCTTCATTTAAGCCTTCTATAAATTGAATTGATGTAGACACATCTAGCACCAGCATAGACTTACTACTTTTATTTTATCAAAGTTAGCAAGATAGACTCAATAGCTAAATTGATAAGTTTTAATAAGTTCTGTTTCACAGATATTGAACGATAAAACCCGTTTTTTAGAACCCTAAAGACTCAAGTTATTGACGTATTGTTTAATTACAGGTTGTAGTGTTAAACTCGGAGATTTGTCAAGTAAGTTGCGTTTTCTAAGAGATTGTATCGCTTTTAAAAAATCGGAGTCTGATAAAAGTTTGGGGGGTTTCTGGCTGATATCTACGGGTTTGTCTTGGTTTGCTAACCAGTTAATTAGGATTTTCTCTGATTCTGATAGACGTTGATAATGTTGTTTGAGGATTGGTTCTAAGTCTCCTAAAAATAGGGTAGAATAGGAGAGAAATTGTTGAACACTACCGTTAAATAAATCGAGAATCGCAGTGGCAATTATATTTAACCATAAAGGGTTGCCGTTGTAAAAGTCGATCAGCCGTGACCATTGATTCTTATCTTGGAGTTTTCTGGCGGTTAAAAGTTGTTGGCTGGCTGATTTTCCTAACCCAGGAATTTGCAGAGTTTTGCAGTAAATATTTTCAGCTTCTAAAGTCGCAATTTCTAATGGTTTTTCCCAACTGAGGAGAAGTAGACAACTGTTGTGGTTTAATTGTCCAATTTCGTTGAGTAGTTGCCCCTATGTTTGGGTTGTTCGATGATGGGTTCTGGAATGATTGTAGCTACTCTACTAATTCCTTCTGTGATAATTTTAAAGAATTTACCGTTTTTTGTCTTACTTTATCTGGGGGTTTTACTGTATATTCCTGCGGTACTTCAAATATGGATTCAGCAAAAAACTTACAAAATTTTGGCTAGATTTTCCTTGGGGATTGCGGTCATTTTTCTCTGCTATGCTGGTTTGTGGTTGACTCCAAACTCAACGGTTGGATGGATTTTAAAGCTTGGGTTTATCACAATTTTTATATTGTTTGGAATTTAACTTTAAGGTTGGTAGGTTGGGTTGAGGCGACAAAACCCAACCATCACAAGCATTTTCCGGTCTATAAACTTAACAATTCCCTGGGAAATGTGAAAGCGATCGCTCATTCATTGTTCCGTCTAGGCGATCGCCTGAGACTCAGAAACCTAGTTTCTCTGAGAGTTTCTACATCCTAACCTAGATTGAAATAGAAACCCCTCGGGAAAGTCTTTTAGCTCTTATCCTGGGATGACTTCAAAAGCATCTTGATCATATAATCGATAAACATAAAAATCACTGTCTAATGTAAAGATCCGCTTAATCTTTTGACTTTCTGCCACAGCCACCAGAGAAGCATCTGCTAAATCCATAGGTATATCTTGATATTTTTCCATCAAAACTTTCATGCGTTGACATTCTGCTTCACTAATTGCGTGAAGATACAAGGCTTTTCTATTGATAAACTCCCATAGGATAGCCTGCGCTGACCAACCTCGCAATTCTGATAAAAAATACATGGCTTCAGTAAAACAAGGCCATGTTGTCAAGAGAGAACCTGTCAGTGTTTTGTAAGTTTGAACACATTTAACATGGGCTTCTCCCTGGCCTTTATCAATCAGAGCAATGAGAGGCCCAGTGTCAACTAAAATCATGGTCGTCGCAGTCCTTGTTTAGATAATTTGGTGGCAATCTGTTCGCCAAAATCAGTTGGCTTAAACTGATGATGAGGTTCAAGTTTACTATCAATCGCCCCAATTAAATCCCCTATTTTTTCCGATAAAGGTTCGGTTTCCGACTGAGACCGATC
>CAZNCM010000386.1:0-1385 GCA_964571155.1 uncultured Lyngbya sp.
GATTATCAGCCGTGTAGCGCAGTTGAGGCGGTTGGACAATTTCTACCATTAAAATGCAATTATTCATGGATTTAATTCAATATTCGTCAGTGATTTGTCAATTAAATTTGTCAAGCTAAAGTTCCAAACAATCAGAATGATTTTTGAGTCAACCTTTTGAGTGTAGCAAACTTTAAAGGTAATGCTCATCCCCTCGATTGATTCCTTGAGATTGGTTAACAAACTCTTGTACGAGATTGCGGTATTCTCTGATAGTCGTATCTACCCAATCGCGATCGTGGCTATTGGCATAGAGATGAACCAGAGGTTCACCCGCATCAGGTAAAACCAAGATCCAGTTATCATCTTGAAAATTCAACAACTTGACTCCATCTATTAATTCTAAATTCTCGGTGGTGTGAGTTTCCACCAAATGACGCATTAAAGTTCCCTTCACCGACCAGGGACAGCGTACCGTATGACAACGGTGAATAACATAAGGCAAATCCGCCCGAATTTGGGCCAGCGATCGCTCTTGAGTCGTTAACATCTCCACCATCTTGGCGATCGCAAACATAGCATCAAACCCCGGATGAAATTGGGGAAAAATAAAACCCATCTCTCCACTTCCCCCCATCACCACATTCGGGTTCGTGTGACAAGCCTCCATCAAAGCCGTCGGATTGGCCTTGGTGCGAATCACCTTCGCATCGTGACGACGAGCAATCTGTTCAACCGCAGAAGAAGCCTGTACCGGAACCACCACCGAACTTCTCGGATTAGAAGTTAAAACCATATTCACCATCAAAGCCGTCAGCAGTTCACCTCGAATCGGGCTTCCGGTTTCATCAACCAAAATAAACTGTTCACCATTGGCATAAACCTGAACCCCAAAATGCGCTCGAAGGGCTTCGACAACCCGACTCAGTTGATCGAGGAGATTTTCTCGTTCTCGGTTAGACACCGAAGTCTGACTCAAACTGGCATTGAGAACCACTGCATCACAGCCAAACTTAGACAACAAACGAGGTAAAATAGCACCCGAAACCGCATAAACATAATCAATCACAATTTTGGCGTTACTGTGGCGCAGAGCTTCAACATTGAGATGCTTCTCAAAACTAATGCTGTAGTTATCCACCACTTCAGCCGGATAAACCATGTTCCCAATTTCAGGAATTTGCGCCCGTCGTAAGTCCTCCTTAAAATAAGCCCCCTCAATTTTTTTCTCTTTGGCTTTGGTAATATTAATCCCCTTACTATCGATAATTTCAATTAAAATTTGATCAGCTCGATCCGGAGAGAGACGAACGTGTAATCCCCCGGCAACATTCAGCGTGGGAATCACCGCCCGAGCGACTGGAATCGCCGTAGATTCGAGGTTAAAGACATTCACACCCACCGAC
>CAZNCM010000386.1:1395-5285 GCA_964571155.1 uncultured Lyngbya sp.
TCAGCGATCGCGTCACCATGCGAGAAATACGGCGTTGATCCCGTGAAACCGCAACCGTTGCGCCATGCTTGAGAGTCGAACCATAAGCAGCCCCCAGTTTCACCGCAAACTCAGGCGTAATATCAATATTCGCTAACCCCTGAACCCCTCGTTGACCAAACAGATTCCGTTTAGCCGTGTTGCCCCAAATCAAGTTAATGTTGAGGGTAGCGCCCGATTCAATTTTTTTGCTTGGCCAGACTCGTACACCCGGACTAATTTGTGATTCTTCGCCAACCGTCGAGAGCGATCCCACCACCGCCCCTTCGAGAATATGAGCGCGTCGATCTACCCTTGTTCCTCGGGCAATCACACAAGCGCGTAGATGAACATCATCTCCAATAATCGCCCCATTCCAGATAATTGGCCGTTTAATATTGGCATCAGCACCAATCGTAATATTATCTCCAATCACCGATCCGGCAGCGATTTCGGCTCTCGGCCCAATCCGACAATTATGACCAATTAAAACCGGAGTTTCGATCTGAGCCGTATCATCAATGTAAGTATTTTCTCCCAACCACAAACCCGGAGATCGCTGCTCATAGGAGACATCGAGTTGAACTTTACCGAGTAGAGCATCATATTGAGCTTCTCGATAGGCATCGAGATGACCGACATCACACCAATATCCCTCTGCAATATAACCGTACATGGGGATATCTTTTTCCAGGAGTAACGGGAACAACTCTTTAGAAAAATCAGACTCTTGGTTGGGGGCAAGATACTCTAAGACTTCCGGTTCGAGAATATAGGTTCCCGTGTTCACGGTATCGGAAAAAATTTCGCTCGTTGAAGGCTTCTCTAGAAATCTCCGAATGCGATAATTTTCATCCGTAATTACCACACCAAACTCTAGGGGATTTGGCACCCGAGTCAAGACCAATGTTGCTTTGGAGTTGTGTTTGAGATGAAAATCAATCGCCGCACTGAGATCAAAATCTGTGATGCAATCCCCACTGATCACCAAAAAGGTATCATCAAGGAGTTCTGCAATATTTTTTACACAACCTGCGGTCCCTAAAGGTTGATCTTCTTCAACCGCATAAGTCATTTGCACGCCAAAGTCCGTACCATCGTGAAAATATTCCCGCATCACATCTGGGAGATAATGCAGGGTGGCAATTACTTCATAAATTTGATGTCGTTTGAGTAAATTGATAATATGTTCAGCAATGGGGCGATTTAAAATAGGCACCATCGGCTTAGGGAGATCACAAGTTAACGGTCTTAGTCGTGTTCCCGATCCACCAGCCATTAGCACTGCTCGCATAGATCCTCCAAAAGTTGTGTAGGTGTTCTGAAAATTAGCCAAACCTGCTCTCACTTTGATTGAACAGTCAGTGAGATGTTGAGGTAGAGCCAGACTCCTGAAAGCATCTCTATTGTTCGGAAACGGTTACGTTCGACGTTGACCCTGTGCTGGTTAAGATCTTAAAACCTCTAAACTGACCGTGCCTTGAGCGAAAGACGCAGGAGGAAAGCTCAGGGAAAAAGCATCGACTGCATCCGAATCGCTTTCAAAGTGCTATTGTCATCGGTACTCCGGTGATGATCGCCGGAGCCTGCTTCGGACTCGATTCCCGAGTCAAGAAGCCAGAGGGCTTGTTAGCATACGATCCATCTCTATTCCTAGCGTTAATTTTATCATTGTCGTTGTGCATCCCCGGTGTTGGTGTACAATTGTGCCGATTCATCAACTCACTTGACCAGAGATCAAGAAACTTACGATTGTTGAATAAAACTGCTAATATATAGAGAACACGGGAAACAGTCCGGTAAACTGGTAGCCCCTTGAATTTATTCATGGGCCCAAAGGTGACACGGGCAACTTTAGTTACCGTAAAATACTAGATAAATGACTGAGTAAAGCTCTACCAACTGCGCGTTGAAGTTTTCCTAGTACGGAGAAACCCCGAAAATCCGAAAGTACAATATTGCATTGCAACTCCGAGATTGATAATGGCAGGGAACTGAGCGTATCGCACTGACTTGTGTTGGAGGTTGAGAAAGGCATTTAATTAAAAGTAAGCTATCCGGTTTGTCCGGTGTGTTAGAGGCAATTTGACTTGGCCTAAGAGCCTGATAAATTTTTGTTGTCAGAAGTTCTGAAATACCCTTCCGGGATTCCCCACGAATTTATTCGGGGGAGTAGTCAAGCACCGCTTGCTTAAATTTACACAAATATTTAGAGAGTAACTACATTATGAGTTCGCTCATCACAATTGCTTTACTGGCTCTCTACGCGGGTGGAGTCTGGAAGTTCTGGAGTGGGTTTGAGCAAACTAACTTTGTCAAAAGCTTCGGAAATCGTCTCTACTTGTCGTTGCTGTGGCCTGTATTCTTCACGGCTAACCGATCTTATCGGAAAAATTTTACAAAGGCATTAAAGGGATCAAAGCGGTAAGTTCATCGAGTTCGTAACCGTTGCGGCATGACAGACTTGCATCTCGACTGTCTAATCTGATATCCTAGCCTAGAATTCGGGAAAGTTAGTCTCGATAGCTAAGTTATTTGTTTGAGTCGGGCTGAGAAGTTCCACCTGTTCACAGTCAACCTCAAGCTGAGTCTCTGTCATTCGAGTCAGTTCGAGCCAGCAGTCTGGCATCTTCCCCCCCTTTTCCACTCCACTTAAGGGGTTGCTGTGATCGATAAGCTTTTACGAACCCTCAAACGGAAGTGGCCAGACGTGACAGCGTTCTCCATTGTTGCGACTGCAACTTTTGTGTTGATTATTGTGTTACTGGGAGTCATTCATCTCGGAGGACTCCAACCTTTTGAACTGGTTGTCTACGATCAGATGATGCGGTTGCGAGCCAGTTTACCGCCCGATCCTCGTATTTTAGTCGTTGCCATTACCGAAGAAGATATTCAAACCTATAACCGCTTCCCCCTTTCTGATCAACTGATCGCCGAACTCCTCGAAAAGCTATTAGAACTTGAACCCCGTGTGATTGGTCTTGACCTCTACCGCGATATTCCCTACGAACCTGGACATCAACAACTGGTTGAGCAACTTCAATCCCCCAATATTATCGCGATCAAAAACTTGGGTGATCCAAATACTAAGGGCGTTCCCGCTCCTTCTGGGATTGATCCAAGTCGGGTCGGGTTCAACGATATCCCTTTAGATTACGATAACGTTGTTCGCCGCAATTTGTTTTTTGCAGATTCATCAACAGGAACTTCATTTTCCTTTTCCCTTCAGTTGGCTCTCTACTCCTTAAAAAGTCAAGGTATCCAACCCAAAAATGATCCCGCTGATCCGGATCGAATTCGGTTAGGAAAAGCAATATTTGTCCCCTTAAAAACCGATTCTGGAGGATATCAAAATATTGATGCTAAAGGCTATCAAATCCTCTTAAACTACCGTTCAGGAATGGATGGTGTACGCACCGTGAATGTTTCGCAAGTGTTAAATGAATCAATCGAACCGGACTGGGTTAAAGACAAAATCGTTTTAATTGGTACAACCGCCCCCAGTAGTAAAGATCTATTTCTTACCCCCTACAGTCCCGCTGAAAAAAACAGCCCAAGAACGCCAGGTGTGATTATTCACGCCCAAATGGTCAGCCAAATTCTCGATGCTGCCACAGGAGAGCGACCCTTATTTCAATTTTGGCCGCAATGGGTTGAAATTATCTGGATCAGTAGTTGGGCAATTATCGGGGCAACTTTGGCTTGGCTGAGTCGTCATCCGTTGATTTTAGTCTTGGGGAGTCCCCTTTTACTGGGGATTTTATTTGCCCTATCGTTTATGCTGTTTTTAAACGCCTATTGGGTGCCGGTGGTGAGTCCAGGTTTTGCTTTTTTACTCACAAGCGCGACTCTCATTTCCTATCGGGCTTTCC
>CAZNCM010000387.1:0-5279 GCA_964571155.1 uncultured Lyngbya sp.
ACTGCTATCCATCCCCATGCCTAAAGGCAGGGGCTTTTCGCATTTTTCGGTAACGAGTTGAATGCAGGTTATGCTGCTGACGCCTACGCCCGTTTAAATGGAGTGAGTGCGTTGTGTGTCACCTATGGCGTTGGGGGGTTGAGTGTCGTTAACGCTTTGGCAGGTGCCTATGCAGAAGAAGTTCCGGTCATTGTCATTAGTGGGGCGCCGCGAACTTCCGCTAAAGGAAATAACCTCTTAATGCACCACACAACGGGAGACTACAACCTTCAGCTTTCGATTTTAGAAAAAGTAACGGTTGCGGCTGTGACTCTCACCAACGCCGAACAAGCCCCCGCCCAAATTGATCGAACCATTGCGGCTTGTTTGCGTTACAAACGCCCGGTTTATATCGAAATTCCGGTAGATATGGTGGCTCAACCCTGTACGATGCCTTTGAGTTTTGAGCGTCCGAATCCTGTAGTGAGTGATGTTCAAGCACTTGAGGAAGCGATCAACGAAGCAGTAGAATGGCTAGAAAACTCAGAACACCCTGTTATTTTAGCAGGAGTTGAGTTGCATCGCTACGGCATCCAAAAGAAACTACATCAATTAGTTGAAATTACCGGATATCCGATTGCCAGTACATTGTTAGGGAAGTCGAGTATTTCTGAACTTCATCCTCAATTTATTGGGAATTATGTCGGCGCGTTGAGTCGAGATTATGTGCGAAACCGAGTTGAAACAGCCGATTGTATTTTGTGTTTGGGTGCGATCATGTCCGATACTAATTTAGGGGGTTATACGGCTCAACTCAAAGAAAGTCAGTTAATTAATGCTAATTCTCACAAGGTTAAAATCAAGCATCATTATTATTCTCCGATTGATTTAGGAGATTTTATCGACGGTTTGATTGCTAAACTTTCTCGTAAATCTTCTGAGAACTTAGATATCCAACCTGCGGCTCAACTGTTATCTAAATCTTTTGAGGTTCAACCTGAGCAGAAAATTACTAATGCTCGATTTTATGAGCGGATGAATCATTTTGTTGGTGATAATAGCACGGTGATTGCCGAAACCGGAGATGCGATTATTGCTACAATTGACTTATTGATTCATGCTGATACTCGGTTTATTGGACAGGCATTTTATATGTCAATTGGCTATTCTCTCCCGGCTTGTTTGGGTGCTGCATTGGCTCGTCGTCAAAATCGAGTGATTCTGTTTATTGGGGATGGTTCGTTTCAAATGACTTGTCAGGAACTTTCCACTCTGATTCGTTTGGGGTTAAATCCAATTATTTTCTTGATTAATAACGATGGTTATACGATTGAACGAATGATCCATGATGGTTCTTACAACGATATTCAACCCTGGAAATATCATCAGCTTCCGCAAGTTTTTGGGGAGAGTCTCAGTTGTCAGGTACAAACTGAGGGAGATTTAGAAAAAGCTTTAGCAATGGCGGCTCAAAATCGGGATAAGTTGTGTTTTATTGAGGTTCATTTAGATCGATTTGATTGTTGTGAAACCTTGGCTCGTTTGACTCAAGCTGTTCGTCGGAACTAATTTGATTTAAAAATTTTGTTGTGGGTTGGGTTATACAAGGTAAAATCCAACTTTTTTGAGGAGTAAAAGTTTAGAAAAGTTGTTGAATATTCTCCGCAGGTAAGGGTTTAGAGAAATAATAACCTTGTCCGAGTAGACAGTCTAAATGCTGTAAAGTGTTGAGTTGTTCTGCGGTTTCTATTCCTTCTGCGATCGCATTAATATTAAGAGCATGAGCCAGTAAAATCATTGTCCGAACAATTTCAAAGCTTTGAGGTTCTGAGTTCATGCTGCGAATAAAAGACATATCCAGTTTGAGATTATCAACTGAAAAACGATGCAGATAACTTAAAGAGGAATATCCAGTCCCAAAATCATCCAAAGATAAACCAATTCCAATTGATTTTAACTGAGAGATAGTTACAGCGACTTTCTCCGGTTCTTCGAGCAAAGCTGTTTCTGTAATTTCTATTTTCAGACATGGACTTTCTAAACCTGTCTCATTTAAAATTTTTGTCACTTGTTCAACTAAATTGTCTTCAGTAAAATGTTTGGCTGACAGGTTGACACTGATCACAAAAGGAGGGCGATTTTTATAGTTTTCATTCCACTGATAAACTTGCTGACAAGCCTCTTGCATGATCTGCCAATCGAGTTGTGTGATTAAGCCTGTTTCTTCAGCAATAGGGATAAAAGCACCGGGACTCAGGAGTCCCTGTTGAGGATGATTCCACCGCACTAAAGCTTCAAAACCATAAATTGCAGAGGTTTGGAGATTGACAATAGGTTGGTAATAAACTTGAAATTCTTTTCGCTTTAAAGCTCGTCTTAAATCGCTTTCTAATTTTTGAATGAATCGAACTTGTTCCCGCATAGTCGCGTTAAAGATTTCATAGCGTCCTCGGCCTAATGTTTTCGCACGATACATAGCCAAATCTGCATCTCGAATTAAATCTTCAACTTGATTGTAGCCAATTGAACTTAAAACAATACCAATACTAACATTGGTATATATTTCATGCTCGTTTATATAAACTTTCTCAATAATTTCATTGCGAATTCGTTGAGCAATTTGACAAATTTCATGGAGATCATCTAAGTTTTCGATTAAAATTGCAAATTCGTCTCCACCCAATCGAGCGACTTCATCAATATTGCGGACGGATTGTATTAATTTATTTGCAATAACTTGTAGAAGTTGATCACCAACTTGATGACCTAAACTATCATTAATCACTTTAAAGCGATCTAAATCGAGAAAGAAAATAGCAAATGTAAAATCAGGATTCATCAGGCGACGGTTATCTGCTTCCTGGAGGTTTTGCAGAAAACCATGACGATTCAGTAAACCTGTTAACGGGTCATGAAAGGCTTGATATCGAAGCTTTTCTGTGGCGATTTTTTGAGGGGTAATATCTCGAAAAACTAATACAGATCCTTGAATTTCATTGTTAGAATTTACAATCGGTGAAATACTATCATCAATGGGAAATTCTTGGCTGTTTCTTGAGATAAGCAAAGTCGGTTCGGTGAGCTTAATGGCTTGACCTTGTTGTATTGTTTTTAAAATCAAGGGTTGTAGAGAATGACCGCTTTCCTCATCGATAATATTAAAAATACTGTTAATATCTTGTCCAATTCCTGCTTGCAGGGACCAACCTGTGAGTTCTTCGGCAACAGGATTCATAAAGTTAACTTTACCCATTTTATCGGTGGCAATTACACCATCAGCGATGCTATCAAGAATGGTAGACAACCATTGAGACTGATCGCGCAACTGCTGTTCGATTTGATGTTTATAAAGCGCAATTTCAATTGTTGTTTTTAAATCCTGTTCATCAAAGGGTTTAACAATATAACCATAAGGTTCAGTCAATTTAGCTCGCTCAAGTGTATTTTCATCAGCATGAGCAGTGATATAAATCACAGGGATATGATAATTATTTTTAATGATTTCTGCGGCTTCAATACCATCCATTTCCCCGGCTAACCGAATATCCATTAACACCAAATTGGGTTGAATTTCAGCAATTTTTTGAATCGCCAATTCTCCAGTATCGGTAATTTCCGGTATCTGATAACCCATATCTTCTAATGTAGCTTGTAGATCCCGAGCCACCAATCTTTCATCTTCAACAACTAAAATCATAATTTTTTCATTCATGGTATGGTAATTATTAAAAATATTTTATATATATAGCAGTGTGAAATAATTCGCAAAAGTTCAACCCGTTCAAAGCCCTCAGAATTGGGGGGTTTGGGGGCGAGATCATTTTCAAATGATTTCCGATTGCTATATATTAGTTTTTTAAAATTATTAATCAGTTTTGAGCTGATACAATTCTATCTTAAACTCAGTTCCATTGTCTGAGTTAATTGTTAACTTTCCTTGCAATTGTTCGGTTAAATCTTGAACCAATTGCAGTCCCAATGTTTTCACATTCTCTAAATTCAAATCAGAAGGAAAACCTTGACCATTATCTCCAATCATCAAGGTTAAATGTTGTTTGTCATCAAGTGTTGCTCGAATCCAGATTTTTCCGGATGGGTTTGGCTCAAAAGCATATTTAAGAGAGTTGGAAATTAATTCACAAATGATTAATCCACAAGGGGTTAAGATATCAAAGTCTAAGAAAATATTTTGATCAATATCTATTTCCATAGAAATACGAGAGGTATTTACTGTATAGGTTCTTAGCAGTGTTTTCGTTAAATCTTGAATATATTCATCGAGTTTAATCCGCCGAAAATCATCGGATTGATAGAGTTTTTCATGGATTAAAGCCATTGATTTAACTCTATTTTGACTCTCTTTAAATTTAGCTTTAATCACCGGATCTTCAACAAAACGCGACTGCAACCTCAACAAACTACAAATAACTTGTAAATTATTTTTAACCCGATGATGAATTTCTTTGAGTAAAGTTTCTTGCTGCTTCAGTTTTTCGACTTTTTTACTATCGCTAATATCGCGGCCCACTGACTGATATTCGACGATATCACCTACATCATTAACAATCGCTCGATTAATCCACTGCATCCACCGTACTTCGTCTTCAACGATAACTCGATGCTCGACCATTCCCACAGGATTTTCTAAACTCAATGACTGAACACATTGCTCAACTTTTTCTTGATCTTCGGGGAAAATTTGGGGTTGATAGGATTGATGAATAACTTCTTCTACAGTCTTGTTAAAATATCGATAGTAAGCTTTATTCGCAAAGGTTATAGTACCATCAGGATTAAAGCGAGCAATCAGTTCGGTTTGATCTTCAATAATTGCGCGATAACGTTGTTCACTTTGTCGTAATGCGGCTTCTATTTTGTGACGTTCTGCGATTTCCTGTTGTAACTGTAGGTTGGCGGCTTCGAGTTGAGTTGGGCTTTTGAGAGCTAAAGCTTGAGGAACAATAGGAACTAATTCTATCGCCGTGTAAAAAGAAACAACTGCGGTAAAGAATTTAATCCAACCCGATACCCAATAATCAGGATGCCAAAGCGTCCAAATCCCCATCAGGTGAGTTGTTCCACAGGAAATGATAAATCCGGCAAACAGAATAAAAATCCAAGGATAGGGTAAATCAACCCGCTTACGAACAAAATAAAATAAAGTAATGGGAATCGAATAGTAAGATAAGGCAATCAAAGCGTCAGAAGCAATATGTAGAGTCACGAGGTTTGACTTCCACAAATAGCAATGTCCGTGAGGAATAAAGGCAACGGGGGCTATAACGGCGGACAGATCTGAG
>CAZNCM010000388.1:0-5269 GCA_964571155.1 uncultured Lyngbya sp.
CTTATCGGGAATTAACCAACGCTTACTCGCTTTGTCCAATCTCATCAAGTTCTGCTGCTGGCAGTCGGCATAGATGTTTTTGTACTCAGGAAACAGTTCTTTAGTTTGTTTTAACTCTGATGCTTGTGAGTAATAATCAACTTTTTCGGGGAGATCACCTATCGGTTCAGAAACAATACTGCATCGGTCAAACTGGCATCGAGTACGTCGGAGCCAATCGAGTCTTTGACCGAGTGCGTAATTATAGTGCCGACGCAGCAACTCTCCCCAGACTTCCATTGTGGACGCCTGCTCGAGAGTTGGCTTGAGACGGTACTGATAGGTGATTATCATGATAGTATGGTATCGCAAGTAGCGACACAATACAAGTTGATGAAACACCTACCAATAAGGCTTCCTGAGCAAGTAGCTCAAGATACTCAAGGCTTTCTGCGAGCAGGAAGACAGAACACAATCAGAAGTATTAAGAGCATACATTCGTAGTCTCAAAAAGAAGGTTAAATGTGAAAACGCAAATTAATTGGAAATCTCCGTCCCTCCGATTTCCCGCCTATCCCCATACCACCAAACCCTACCTGGCTATGGTGGCAGTACCCCGGCGAAAGTCTGATGGATTCATTCACGGATAGATGCTATTTCACCTGGGCAGTCGTTTTAGTTGTACTGCTGCTTCCATTGGTAGCATTCCCATCGCTTCCTTGCAAGTGGGCTTCGAGGAACCACAGGCGCATATCCACAGTCCGGGAGATTTCGGTATACAAATCTGCTGTATCGGCATCTCCTAAGTCATCGGTTTTATCAATGGCTTCGCGAACGTGTTGGGCGTACATCGCTAAACGATCAGCTAAGGCGATCACATGATCTTTGCCATCGAGGATATCAAACGGATATTCGGGTAAAATAGAATCGGTTGCAGCAACCCGAGCGGTTCCCATCGCAAACCCTCCGAGTGCGGTGACTCGTTCAGCGACCATATCGACGTAGCCTTCGAGTTCACCTGCAATTTCATCGAATAGGGTGTGCAGGGAGTAGAAGTGCATTCCCTTAACGTTCCAGTGGGCTTGTTTGACTTGAGTTTTCAGATCCAAGGTGGTTGCTAATGTGGCATTGAGAATTGCTGCGACTTCTTGGCGAGTTCCTTCAGAAAAATCAATGCGAGAGGGATAGAGACGGGTTTTAGGGTTCTGGGTACTCATGGATTTATACTCCTTTAAGGTTGATTGGTTTTAAGATTTAACAAACAAATAATTACAATGTCTGAGTGAATTTTACTCTGTTGTGAACTTTGGTTAATCTATCTCAAGCTAGATGCTTTTGGAGAACAGATCGAGGTGCTTTCCGCACTTTACAACGAATGGTTTCATAACCGAGGTTTGTACAGGCTTCAAAGCGATGACATCCCGAAAATCCGTAGTATTGGCCGTCTACTTCTAAGACTTCAATGGGTTCTTGTAAGCCGATTTCTTGAATAGATTCCATTAACGCCTTGACTTTGGCTTGATCGGTCGCCCGAGGGAGTGGACGCCGAATCTGTTTCAGGGGAACCTCCTGAACTTGCATTTTGATCGTTTCTCCTTGATTTGCATTCTTCTTAAATCATACTCATAACGAGTTCGTTTTAGCAACTTTTGTTAAGAAACCCTGACATTTTCCGCATCCGCAAGCCAGAGAACACGATCTAATCTGCTTTCTAGCTTCTATCTTTTGTCTTCGTTGAAGTTGGCTGTAAAAAACACTCACGATATATTACTTACAATCCTCATCTGTAGTCGGGGACTTGTATTGTGAAATATCGGATCTTTCCGGATGGATGTTGAACAAAGTGTAGTATCCCTTGTTCTCTGACACGGGGAACTCACTAAAAATTGAATTGAGTCAGAGATTTACCTGTCGTACGGACAACTAATCAACAATCAAAGACATTCGACTCTATGACAACGGATAAAAAAGCGCGAAAAATTGCAGTTTTTGACAGTGGTGTGGGAGGGTTAACCGTTTTAAGAGAGTTATACCAACAACTCCCAAATGAATCGATCCTTTATTTTGGCGATACAGCCCGATTACCGTATGGTACTCGCTCCCAAAGCGAAATTTTACAGTTTGTCCGTGAAATTATCATTTGGGCAATCGATCAAGATGTCAAAATGATCGTCATGGCTTGTAACACCAGTTCAGCCCTCGCCCTCGAAACGGTACAATCAGAATTTAATATACCCATTCTCGGAGTGATTTTACCGGGAGCGAAAGCTGCTGTCCAAAAGGGTCGGCGCATTGGAGTAATTGCCACTCCCGCAACCGTGACCAGCAATGCCTATCGTCAAGCCATTCAGGAAATGGATGCTACGGTTCAAGTCTGGCAAGTGAGTTGTCCAGAGTTTGTCCCCTTAATTGAACAAAATCGCATTCACGATCCTTATACCTATCAAGTTGCTCAGGAGTATCTCGCCCCTTTACTCGATCAACGCATTGATACTTTAATTTATGGGTGTACCCACTATCCTCACTTGGCGCCTGTGTTGCGATCGCTACTTCCGCAGCGTGTTCGGTTAGTTGATCCGGCTGTGCATTTAGTCAAAGCAATTACTCAAGAGTTGGAACTGTTGGGACTGCGAAACCCCAATCTCCCTCGACCCACTCGTTTTTGTGTCAGTGGTTGTCCCCAACAATTTGCCAGTGTATCGGTGCAGTGGTTGGGCTATACTCCGGCTGTAGAAGCAACGGTTTTACCTGTATTAGAGACCTCTGAAATGACTTATCTTTCCCTGAGAGAGGGGTTAGGGGGTTAAATCCTTCTGCGTTAAACGCTTTCAGGATATGGGTCTAACTTTTAGGCCCATTTTAGATCCTATTGCACTTTTAACCTTTTTCTCTTGGCGATCGCGAAGTGTTGCGGAGAAGTAGTTTTTGATCAGTTCGAGGTTGTACCAAATTCCTTGCTGATTTTTCCTTCTCCAAATTCCTCTTTTATTTCCGTGTTTATTTTCTCTGATTAACATTTTTTTATAAAAAAACTGATCATTTATTCAACCATTAAATCAAAACTTTAGCCTGTCACCGCTTGGGATAATATCTCAGTATTTATACTAAAAATCATTTTTTTTTGCTGATAATTTTTTTAAAATCCCGTATTTCCCACATTGATATCTAAGATTTTTTAGCATAATATTGAATCTAGAGGCTTCAAGCTTCTACCAAGCGACTCAAGTGTAAGATAGAATAATATAAATAATTTTTCAGGTTAAATTATCGCGGCTTGACGACGTAACGGCTTGGCTTACTATTTATCAAATCAGTAAATTCATGGGTTCTCTAATTTTTCAAAACCACAAAATAAAAAATTTAATAGATTTATTACTTACGGGAGATTTTGATGAAAATCGACCGTTAACTTTAACGTTGGTAAGTTGCTATTTTTCCTCTGTAGCGGCCAACGAAATCATTGATTGTTTAGTCAAAAAGCTAAAAGGTGAAGGATTGCAATTAGAGAAAATTCAATTTTACATTGATCGAGGAATTGCTCTAGAAATAGGCAAAAAAAAGTTACTTAATTTTTTTGAAGAACTCAAGTCAAGATATCCAAACTTAATAGTTGAGTTTCATCTAAATTATTTTAACAAGCTTGATCCGCAGAAATACTTTAAAAAATACAATGAATATTATGATATCGGATGGGGTAATTATGGAATTTCTACAGATTTTGGATACTGGATACCTCAACAGTTATTAGATAAATAATCTAATAACGATAAACTTACTCAATGTAAAAAAGACCTCAAACGAAATAATCCCACCGCCCAAGGGAAGTGGGACAATCTCCAACCTAACTGAAATACGACAACATTGGCTTAAAGGTTTCCCTTGACTCCGGATTCCAATTGCGCTACAATCTTAAAGCTGAATTTCGGGTGTAATCAAGTTGTCGATGATTCATTATTGGCTAGGATCTAGATCTAGAAATTTTGGCGGTACGCTTGGCAATCATTAACAATAAATAAACAGTTAAAACATAACCTGCGGCTAAAACGGGAATCATCAGTGGAGTTTCTTGGTAAATCATAACGGGTACAACCAAACAGATAATAGGGAGGAGCATAGATAGGGAGTTTAAGACTAGCTACGTCGGGCCAGCATACAGAGCTAAGGTCTAACTTAGATCACTTTACTCAAAGCACTAACTGGAAACTTCTTCTTCCAGGAAACGTTGTCAGGACTTTACTCAAATTACAGACTTATAAACTGAAGGGTTAGATTGTACTTTGCAATCTAAAGCTCAGAAGCCATCTACTTACATAAGGGCCTAAACTGTTCACTCTAATGAGCTTTGAACTATTTATCAATCTTGAGCAAAGATCCACTTACCTACGGATAGACTCTGCAACGACAGGTAGTTAATACTCAGTCGTTAGACCAACAGCCCGGAATGTGTAGAATTGTTTAAACTCTTACTTACTAAAATAACATAAAACGCTCTATTGTGAGAGACTCAAAAGGAATTTCCTTAATAATTTGAGATAATTTGACCGAGGGGTGAAAACTGACCGCAAAAATGAACGGGACATTTCTAAACCACAGAGTTTTGGGTAGTCGGTGTGTAGTGTCTAGGAGAGTCAAACCTATCGGATTTCCCACACAGAAGAAAGTTCAGCACTATTGTCCAACTCATCTTGTCCGGTATTTACCTTCAGGTAATCGGGTTTATTTTCAGGTTCAGCGAAGTTTGACTTCACTATCCTAGAGGGTTAGCTTAAAATAAAACTATAATATGTAAAATTTTGTTAAACCCATTGCCTAATTTGGCTGATCCATGACCTCAAGCACTCTTTTATTTTCTCCGGTTGAAACAGATCTGCAACTGTTAACAGACAACCTCAAACAGTTAGTGGGTGCTCGTCACCCCATCTTATATGCAGCAGCAGAGCATCTTTTCAGTGTTCACGGGAAACGGGTGCGCCCTGCAATTGTTTTGCTCATTTCGCGAACCACGATGCCTAACCAGGAGATCACTCCCAAGCATCGACGGCTGGCAGAAATCACCGAAATGATCCATACAGCGAGTTTGGTACATGATGATGTCGTTGATGAGTCGGAACTGCGGAGAGGCTCGCCCACAGTCCATAGTTTATTTAACAACCGTATTGCGGTCTTAGCAGGAGACTTTCTATTTGCTCAATCTTCTTGGTATCTAGCAAACCTCGATAATTTGGAAGTCGTCAAACTGTTGTCTAAGGTAATTATGGATCTAGCTGAAGGGGAAATTCAGCAGGGACTT
>CAZNCM010000389.1:0-3408 GCA_964571155.1 uncultured Lyngbya sp.
CTGAACTTGCTCGACTTTTTTTCGGAAATTCGAGATTTTTTTGAACAGAGGTTGGGTTGTGGTCGAACTGAAGTTTAGACTAACTGGGTTCTCAGGACTTATTCCCAGTGCATCCAGATGGAAGAATTAAAGATTTCTACAACCTTTATTTTGACGGTCAATATAGATGTACCAAGCTCTATTATTAATTAACCGTGTAGTTGGTGATCAATTAATAAAATTGCGATCAAAATAATAAATGTTTATCGTTAGAATAGAATAGGTTAACTAAAAAAATACTAAGCCATTACGGTTAGAATGGCTCGATAAAAAAACACAAATCCTTTCCTTTGATGATGTCTGACAATTTAGCGTTAAAGATTTGTTTGATCTTTAGTGCATCATCTGCCAACATTCAGAGGCAATTGCCCAATCTTCTTCGGTGTGAATTACGAATACTCTGACTTGAGAATCTTCTGTTGCAATGTCGGTATCAACCGGAGAATTTGTATCTTTTTCGACATCAATTTTCAAGCCCAAAAATTCAAACCCTGCACAGGCTGCTTCTCGCACTGGGGCGGAATGTTCTCCAATTCCTGCTGAAAACACCAGTGCATCTAAACGGGTAAGATTTCCTAACATTGAACCAATAGATGTTTTTAGGTGATGAATAAACATATCAAATGCAAGTTGGGCGCGATCATCCCCTTTTTTCATTGATTCAAGTACATAACGCATATCGCTTGATTTTCCAGTAATGCCTTTTATACCCGATTCTTTATTCAATAATTTATCTAATTCCTCGGCATTAAACCCCTGATTTCGCATCAGATAAATTAAAATGGCTGGATCAATTGAACCGCTACGAGTTCCCATCATTAATCCTTCTAACGGAGTAAATCCCATTGTGGTATCTACACTGATTCCATCTCGAATTGCAGCTAAAGAACAACCATTGCCTAAATGACAAGTAATAAGCTGTAGAGACTCTAAAGGTTTATCTAACAATTGTGCAGCCCGTTGGGCGCAATATTTATGACTGGTTCCATGAAATCCATAACGACGAATTCCCTGTTCAAACCATTCATAGGGAATGGGATAAACAGCCGAAGATTGGGGCATTTTACTATGAAAAGCCGTGTCAAACACTGCCACTTGCGGAACATCGGGTAACACCCGTTCAATCGCTTCTATTCCTTCTAAATGTGCCGGATTATGATTGGGGGCGAGGGTAATTAAACGCTCAATTTCGGCTTTAACTTCTGAAGTAATGCGGGTTGCTTCTGAATAGTCTGAACCCCCATGTACCACCCGATGACCCACAACATCAATTTCCGACAATTGATCTATCACTTGAGTTTCCCCTTGAGTCAAAGTTTCCAATACTTTAGAAATTCCTTCAACCCGTTGATTGGGGTCTAACTTGATTTCCTGTTTCGTATTATTAGCCTTGACTTTCAAGGTGCCGAAATCATTCGATGCTGTCCAATCAATACTGGCTTCCCAGATCGGTTCAGGATGTTGCTGAGGAAGTACATTTCCCTCAATATTATATAAACTACTTTTTTGAGAACTAGAACCTGCATTAAGTACAAGAATTTTCATGGTTCTGTTGAATGATAGATCTTATAAATTTCATCGTCCAACTCCAGATCAACAACGACTCCTTTTGCGTGTAACAATCGATTTGCTGCCGAGAGAGAATCACTCAAAGTCCCCATATAAGCCGCTTGTTCACTCAATTGCTGCAATTTTTCTCTCAGTTGTTTGAGTTTACGTTCATCTTCGACCGTTTCCATTGAACTCAAAAGTCTGCCTTTCTCGATTTCATAATAATCTAAGAAATCTCGGAAATAGGTATGTAACTTAGCAACTAATAGAGAAGGAGAATAGCTATCAATATTAAGTTGGGGTTTACTATCTGCCATTGATTCGGACGCTCAATAAAAGGTTTGCGCCTAACACTATAACAGACCTAATCGAGTAGGGGAAGCTAAATCAGTTTGCAGTAAGCAGTCACCATTCACCAGTGAAAATAGTTATCAGTCACGAATCAGCAGTCAAAACAGTTATCAGATATTATCTCACTAGCAAACCTGTCCCCTGGTCACTGACATTACCCTCCGACTACTGAACGCAGATCGGGATCTAAATGAGAACGATCCGCTAAACAGTGCATTAATGGCCCGTGCGGTCCCATTTCAATCATACTGACTCCCCCCACAGGCATAGAAATGCGATCGCGAAAACGGCCAACATCGATCCCCAATAAGCGACACAACATAATGCGAATGGTGGCTTTGTGAGAGACAATCAAAACATTCCCGGTGGAGTGTTTTTCTTCTATTTCTTGAATGACGACAGAAGATCGTCGGGAGACATCAATTCCTTTTTCGCCGCCAGTGGGAGCATTCCAACCCGGATCGGTTAACCAGCGAACATATTCATCGTGATATTTTTCATTCACCGTTTCCGGACGTTCATCCTCCCATTTTCCATAGTATAATTCTTTGAGTCCGTCTCGCAGTTCCATTTTCAAATTGATAGCATCACACAACGGTTGTGCAGTTGTTACCGTGCGTTTCATGGGGCTAACATAGGCGGCAGTCCAAGGTAAATTACGGTAAGCCTCAGCAAACTGTTGTGCCATGATTTCACCTTCAGGTGTCAGTTCGGGATTGAGTTCGCCACAGTAACCGCCTGTTTTAGTATGAACGGTTTCCCCATGTCGCAAAAAATAGAGCTTTAAAGTCATAAAAATATCGTATATGTTGAAAAATTGATCTAGACAACTGCGATCAGTTTAACGACTCGCTTCAAGATAGCAAGATTTAGAGAATTAATTTTTAAAATTATATTAAATTGAGGTTAAACATTAATAATCTCTTGCTAAAACATAAAGAAAATTGAAAAACCTTGCGATTTGTTACAACTTGAACTTTAATTGATCTTGATAAGGCGATCAAAGTCTAAATACCAGTTGAATCAATCAACAACCTTAGTGCTGGTGCTGTGGGAGATCTAACTTTTAACTGATGATCTACAAATAGCAATTTGAAAGAATGAGATCCTACGACGCCTAAGTTTCCTCGATAAGTAAAACCCATCTAAAAGATAAACAACTCAAGGAATAAGGACATTATGGTAACAGCACCAAACATCCCTACAGAAATCACCAATCCCCTCAACGATGACGAGTTACGAAAAACTCAGGCTTACTGGAATGCTTGTCATTATCTAGCATTGGGCATGATCTATCTGATGGATAATCCTCTGCTCAAAGAACCTCTTAGACCCGAACATACCAAACCGCGTTTATTGGGTCACTGGGGAGCGAGTACCGCCCTGAGTTTTGTGTACATCCATCTCAACCGCCTGATCAAAAAATACGATCTCGATGTGATTTTAATGGCAGGCCCCGGTCATGGT
>CAZNCM010000389.1:3495-5265 GCA_964571155.1 uncultured Lyngbya sp.
CTTCAAGCAGTTTTCCTTCCCCGGCCACATTGGGAGCCACTGCACCCCAGAAACACCCGGTTCCATTCACGAAGGCGGAGAGTTAGGCTATAGCCTGTCCCATGCTTTCGGTGCTGCTTTTGATAACCCTGACTTGATTGTTGCGGCAGTTGTCGGAGATGGAGAAGCCGAAACCGGGCCACTGGCAACCGCTTGGCACTCCAACAAATTCCTCAACCCCGTCCGTGACGGTGCCGTTCTCCCCATCCTCAACCTGAACGGATACAAAATCGTCAACCCGACCATTTTGGCTCGCATTTCCGCCGAAGAACTTGAAAGTCTGTTTGTGGGTTATGGTTACACGCCCTACGTCGTTGAACACGTTGATGGAGATGATGTCAGTATCACCCATCAAAAAATGGCCGCCACAATGGAACATTGCGTTAACCAAATTCGTTCCATCCAAGAAGAAGCCCGTCGCACCGGAGAAGCCAAACGCCCGCGTTGGCCGATGATTATTCTCCGCACTCCCAAAGGCTGGACAGCCCCCAAAGAAATTGATGGTCATAAAGTCGAAGGCTTCTGGCGGGCGCACCAAGTTCCCATGTCCGATGTCAGCAAAAATAACGACCATCTGCGGGTTCTAGAAGATTGGTTACTCAGCTACAAACCCGATCAACTGTTCGATGAAAACGGCAAACTGAAATCTGAACTCAAAGAACTCGCACCCACTGGAAATCGCCGCATTAGTGCTAATCTTCACGCCAATGGTGGGATGTTGCGGAAAGACCTAAAAATGCCAGATTTCCGGAAATACGGCGTAGAAGTACGCGATCCCGGACGTACCGAAGCGGGAAACACCGGAATTTTAGGTGAATTCCTCCGGGATGTGATGCGAAACAACATGACCAATTTCCGAGTCTTTGGCCCCGATGAAACCGCTTCCAACCGTCTACAAGCTATCTACGAAGTCAGTAAAAAAACCTGGTTGGCAGACTTCAAAGAAGAAGACCTTGATGGGAGCGAACTGTCTCCCGATGGTCGTGTCATGGAGATGTTGAGTGAACATACCCTGATCGGTTGGTTAGAGGGCTATATTCTCACCGGACGTCACGGCTTCTTCCACACCTACGAAGCCTTCGCTCATGTGATCGACTCCATGTTCAACCAACACGCCAAATGGTTGGATATTTCTAAAGAAGTCCCTTGGCGAGCGCCGATTTCTTCCTGGAATATTTTGTTATCTTCAACGGTTTGGCGTCAAGACCATAACGGCTTCTCTCACCAAGATCCCGGTTTTGTTGATCTCGTTACAAATAAAAGCGCCAGTGTAACTCGGATTTACTTCCCACCCGATGTTAACTGTTTACTGTCGGTTGCCAATCACTGTCTCCGCAGTAAAGATTATGTCAACGTAATTGTGGCTGACAAACAAAAGCACCTGCAATACTTGACGATGGAGGATGCTGTCAAACACTGCACCAAAGGGATTGGAATTTGGGATTGGGCCAGTAACGATGATCGCGGGGTTGAACCGGATATTCCCGATGTTGTGATGGCTAGTTGTGGAGATATCACGACTCGCGAAGCCTTAGCCGCCACCGCCATCATGCGCGAGGAGTTTCCAGAGTTACGGGTTCGGTTTATCAACGTTGTGGATCTGTTCAAACTTCAGTCGGAGTCAGAACACCCTCACGGCTTATCGAACCGGGATTTTGATACCCTGTTTACACCTGATAAACCCGTAATCTTCAACTTCCACGGTTATCCCTGGTTAATTCACAAATTGGC
>CAZNCM010000390.1:0-3066 GCA_964571155.1 uncultured Lyngbya sp.
CCTTTTGCCTTTTGCCTTTTGCCTGCGCGTAGCGCCATAAGAGTTGAACAAGGCGAATCACAAACCCATCAACAGCAGAGATAGGCAAGCCCTCGTTACAAAGATTTACACTTGGTTTATACCCTGTCCAACAGTGTCCAGGTTGCGGGTGAGATCTCAAGGTGAGTAGAACAACAAATTTTTGTATAGTAGATACGAGCCAGTCACAAAAGACTGACGATCTCAGATATTCTCAAGAGTTTAGCAAAATTACCACACTCAGGAGCAAACAATATGGAAGGTTGCACAGTTACAGACTTAAAGGTTCATAGCAAGCACAACTGTTTTGTCCTTGATGCAGCAACCATGCAACGCATCCAAGAAGAAACGGGTGTTTCGACCACACTCGAACCCGGAACCTACATCGTTAGGATTCGTAACGGTTCATTTAATTATCGCTCAGACGTGGCTCATTCTGGCGAACCTCTGGTGATACTGTGGATGTATGGTGGCCGATTTATTAATAAAAAAACCAACGTTGAAATAGAAGCAAGCTGGTCAACCTTGAATGGAGATGACGATACACTCACACTCGAAGTTCTACAAACCTGTAATCTTTGTGCTTTCTTTTTCGATACCTACCTCGAAGACAACAACGGAGAAGTAACCATTTCAGTCGTCAAAATTTAACCCTATTTAACCCCAAACTCACAGAGATGATAGCCTCGAAAACGATTACTCAATGTATTAACGAAATTACGCCCGAGTAGAGACTAGAAGCATCAAAAGATTGAGAATCTTGATCGAAATCCACAGTGATTAATATTTTGACGGCTCTAATCTTTAATTCCTTCTAGACTTGAAAATAACTCGTTGTAGTTCTTCCTCTGAAGCTAACTCAGGAGTCAAAGTTTTCGCTCAGAATGGGCTGAAATCTCCAAGATTTGACTTTGTATTGACAGTTGTTAATCATATCACTCCAAAAAACAATGTCTCGCTCTCGAAAAGCATTACTTCAAATACCAGTGGTGCTAGTCGCCTTAGCATCCACTCCTGGACTATTTACTGTTTCTCTGGCATCATTTATCAATCAAGCCGCTTTCGCCCAATCATCAGAAGCGGAACCTTCCCGATCAGAAACCGATCGCACACTCACTCTACCTGAAACTTTTAACACCAAACCGACCTTCACTGTTCCGAAATCCTTAGCAGAGGAGACAAGAGTCACGGTGAACGGTTCGAGTAGCATGAGCGAAATCAACAAAGCACTTCAGCAACGCTTTGAAGAAAAATTTACCAACGCCGAAGTTGAACTCGCCGCCACCGGAACCAATGAAGCCATCGAAGCTTTACAAGCCGGAGAACTTGATTTAGCCGCCGTTGGACGTCCGTTAACCGAGGAAGAAAAAGCGGCAGGGTTAGTTGCAATTCCCATCGGTCGGGAGAAACTCGCAATTATTGTTGGCCCGGATAATTCCTTTGAAGGCAATCTAACCTTTCAACAATTTGCCCGAATGTTTCGGGGTGAGATTACCAACTGGTCAGAGATTGGGGGGTCAGATGAAGAAATCCGCTTTATTGATCGACCCGATGATAGTGATACCCGCCGCGCACTGAGTACCTATGATGTCTTTGAAAGCGCTCCCTTTGAAAGTGGAGAAAATACAATTCAAGTCTCAGAAGACGGGACTGATGCGGTTATTGGCGAACTGGGTAATGATGGCATTGGTTATGCGATCGCCGATCAAGTGTTAAACCGGGATGATCTCAAAATTATCCCGATGCACAACACGCTACCGGATGATCCGCGTTATCCCTATTCTCAGTATCGTAGCTACGTTTACAACGAAAATAACAAAACTCCCAAAGTTCTCGCGTTTCTAGCTTTTGCCACTTCTGAACCCGGTCAAGAAATTATCGCCGCAACCGAAACCGAACAACCCGTTGGAGGGACGGGATCTGCTGCTGTGGTTCCGACGACTCCCCAACAAATCGCCCAAGTACCTCCTGCGGTTGAAGAAGAAGTTGAAGAAGAAGTTGAAGAAACCGCAGCGTTTCCCTGGTGGATACTATTACTCCTCGCAATTCCGCTCTTAGGGGGATTAATTTGGTTGTTACTTCGCGGAGGTCAAGGAGAACCGATTGACGACACCGCAGTTCCTCCGACGGGAACGGGAACGGGAACGGGAACACCAACACCCACAACTCCAGCCACAGGAATTGGAACAGCAACACCCACAACTCCCGCGACAGGAACCGGAACCCCAACACCCACCACTCCAGCAACGGGAACCGGAACAGCAACACCAACACCCACCACTCCAGCAACGGGAACCGGAACAGTAACACCAACCACTCCCGCGACAGGAATTGGAACCGGAACACCAGTCGCTCCTGGAACCAATCTGACAACCGCTACACCCGCACCCCCTAGTGGTACTTCCGTTGCTGCTGGAAATGGAGGGGCAACACCTTCGGGTTTAGGAGTGGGAATCCTTGCAGGTGGACTGGGATTAGGAGCCGCATGGTGGGCTGGACGACAACCAAATAGTCGGATCACACTGGCAGCCCCCAGTAACGATCAAAATGCCTACGCCTATTGGGTTGTACCCGAGGGAGACCAGGATTTTGCCAAAGAAAATGGAGGACAACGCCTGCAACTGCGAGTTTATGATGTCACCGATATTGATGATCCTGACCAACAAGCACCTCATAAGGTTCAGATCTATGATTGTGACGAGTCTACTCAAGAACGATCTGTCCCCAACTTAGAAGGCAACCGGGACTACATCACCGAGATGGGTTATGTCACCAATGATGATCAATGGTTGAGGTTGGCTCGTTCTAACCGAGTTCGTACACCAGAGGTTGAGACGGCAACAGATGCAGTTACCCCGGTCGTCACCCCGGTCGTCACACCCGATGCTGGGTTAGTCGGTGGAATGTTGGGTGCAGGCGGTGCTGCGGCTCTGATTCCTGTTTTAACCGCTTTTGGGAGTCATATTACTCTCAAACCCAGAGACAATAACACCATAGATGCGGAATGGGAAGTTCCTGACACTGCTAAAGCTGCTGCAATTGAAAATG
>CAZNCM010000390.1:3114-4786 GCA_964571155.1 uncultured Lyngbya sp.
TTGTGATGTGACTGATATTGATGATCTTGATCGTCAACCGCCTCACAGTGTTCAAAAATATGATTGGGATGAATCAACTCAACAGCAACAATTTCCGAACTTAGACAGCGATCGCATCTATTTAGTAGAAATTGGTTATGTCACCAGTGATGATCAATGGTTGAGGTTGGCTCGTTCTAACCGAGTTCGTACACCCGGAGTTGAAACGACAACAGATGCAGTTACCCCGGTCGTCACACCCGATGTCGGGTTAGTCGGTGGAATGTTGGGTGCAGGCGGTGCTGCGGCTCTGATTCCTTTTTTAACGACGTTTGGAAGTCATATAACGCTATGGCTGATTAACGATCACACCGCAGATTCTGAATGGGAAGTTCCCGACTCGGCTAAAGCTGCTGCAATTGAAAATGGGGGACGATATCCCCAACTGCGAATTTGTGATGTGACTGATATTGATGATCTCGATGCTCAACCGCCTCACAGTATTCAAAAATATGATTGGGATGAATCGAGTCAACAGCAACAATTTCCGAACTTAGAAAGCCATCGCATTTATTTAGTGGAAATTGGTTATGCAACCGAAGATGATCAATGGTTGAGATTGGCTCGTTCTAACCGAGTTTGCACACCTGGGGTAGAAACAACAACAGATACCGTCACACCGAAAGTCCAACCTGATGCGGCTATTGTCCCCGGATTAGCTGGTGTTGGAGGTCTAGCAGCCGCTCTAATTCCTTATTTGACGGCTTTTGGAAGTCACATAACGCTCAAACTCAGAGACAATCACACCGCAGATGCTGAATGGGAAGTTCCCACAAACGCAAAAAGTGCTGCTATTGAACATGGAGGACAATATCCCCAACTGCGAATTTGTGATGTCACCGATATTGATAATCTTGATCGTCATCCCCCTCACAGTATTCAAAAATACGATTGGGATGAATCAACTCAACACCAACAATTCCACAACCTAAAAAGTGATCACACCTATTTAGTTGAAATCGGTTATCTGACGGAGGAAAATCAATGGTTGAGGTTGGCTCGTTCTAACCGAGTTCGGATGCCAGGGGTTGAGACAATACCAGATACAGTCACACCCGAGGCTGGAGCGGTTCTCGGATTGGGTGCAGGCGGTGCGGCCCTAATTCCCTTGTTAACAGACTTGGGAAGTCAGATTACACTGACGCTCAGAGATAATCAAACCGCAGATGCTCGTTGGCACATTCCAGATGCTGCTCAAACCGCCGTGCGTGCAAGGGGAGGACAGCAAATGCAACTGCGAATTTATGATGTCACTGATGTTGAGGATCTTGAGACTCAAAGCCCAAACCGTGTCCGCAGATATGACTGTGAAGAATCAATACAAGAGCGACGAGTGCCGATTATAGACTCTAGCTGTGAGTATCTCGCAGAAATTGGTTACATGAGCGATGAAGGTCAATGGTTCATGCTGGCTCGTTCTAACCGAGTCCGAATCAATACCGGGGCGCAAGGCGGTTTGCATCCCAGTCAGGATAGCGATACTCCATCTCCGATAGAAGAAGTCGCTACACTTGCGCCTTTATCTTCTTTTCCCAGTTACATGACTTTAATCCCGACAGGTGAGGGAACAGTGGATGTTCGTTGGGATATTTCCGACGAAGCCAAAGATGTCGCCAAACAACGAGGCGGACGA
>CAZNCM010000390.1:4879-5241 GCA_964571155.1 uncultured Lyngbya sp.
TGTGACAAACATCAATGGGGATGAGCCAGGGACTAGGATTGTCGAGCAATGTGACTTTGATGAATCTACGTTTGATTGGCAATTGGAACTCTCCGGCGATCGCGATTATTTAACAGAAGTCGGTTATGTGACCGATGATGGTGAATGGTTAAGCTTGGGTCGTTCTAACTCGGTTCGAGTTCCGGCTACTTCGACTCCCGATGAAGATCTCACCCCGAGAAATTTAGGTTTAATGGGGGCGGGTCTGATGGGTGCTGGAGGGGTTGCCGGGAGCATTCCTCGTCGGGGTTCACAGACAACCAGTTCGGTGACTTTGATTCCCTGTGATAGAGTATCAGAGTCACCACCAGCAATGTCGAGCG
>CAZNCM010000391.1:0-236 GCA_964571155.1 uncultured Lyngbya sp.
TTGCTGATTTTAATTCCAGGAACATATTCTAAAGTCAATGCACGGGGGGATGAATATTGCCAATGAACTCGCGGCACCCGCACCCAATCACAGGAGCGAAAATTGCGCCGAAAGGTATCGGCATTGCGACCTTCATTGAGATAATCAATTTCGAGCCACAAAATGCGACAACATTCATCATAAATACCTAACCAATCTCGACCTCTACCCCATGTCGGATGATTTTGGAAGTAGCG
>CAZNCM010000391.1:246-5215 GCA_964571155.1 uncultured Lyngbya sp.
AATCGCTAAATCGATCTCAAACAGCTTTTTGAGTCCGGGTCGTTGGACTTTGACGACAATCTCAGTACCCGAACGCAGTTGGGCCTTGTGAACTTGACCCAAACTTGCGGCTGCTAGGGGAATCGGGTCAAAGCTGCGAAAAAGCTGGTCAACGGTTTTGCCAAAATCCTGCTCGATAATTTCCTGAGATTGTTCATAGCTGAACGCCGGAACTTTATCCTGTAGCTTTGAGAGTTCTTCAACGTATTCAACGGGAAATAAATCCGCCCGAGTTGAAAAGAGCTGTCCAAGCTTAATAAAGGTTGGCCCCAACTCTAAGAACGTTTCTCGTACCCAAACGGCTTGAGCGCGGCGTCGATTATCCTTCTTTTCTTTGGTGTAGCCTCCCCAATAGCTCCATTGCTGCTTATCGAGCCACAACCAAGTTAACCAAGTGAGGACAAACGTCCAGATGTCAACAAAACGCCGCTGACGAGAGTAGTTTTTGCGATTCCAACGATAGGCTTTACCGCCATTTAACTTCCGATTCGTCGCTCCGACGGAAGAAGCAGCAACACGCTCGGCGTGCCGCTTGGGGTAAGTCGAGTTATCAATAGGGACAGACACTCGAGTTTCCAAGTTTTGTTTCCGGTAATTTTCGTGTTTTATAAGTCATATTAATCAGTGGAGTCTGCTATCGACTTACTGATTGCGATTACGATAACGTTGCAGTTCTGAGCGCAGTTCGGCGATTTCTGCTCGGAGTTCGTCGATCGTCGCTTGCAAATCAATCGATTGGGAATTGACTCGGCTACTTCCATAGGAAGAAGAAGTTGTTCCCTGATTGGTCATTTGGGCTTCTTGATCGGCCCGTTCTAAGACTTGTTCTGTAAATTGTCGCAGATTTTCTCGTTGCTCTGCATCAAACTTACCCAATTCACTCAGAGCATTGGTAAAAAGATTTTCTAATTGTTCGTAAAGGCCTTCTGCAACTGCTCGGCCTACGAAAAATGCGTTAACTGTTGGCTTACTCATAAAAAAGTTTTACTAACTTCCGTAACAAATTATAACGTGCTGACTCCCGGAAAGGGAGATAATAAACTCAGACTGTTCGAGTGAAGTTTTGATGAGGATCAAAGTTGACTGCAAACAAGACAAGACAAGTCTTCAAACTGGATCACTGATTGATTGAGTTTGTTGATCGATCATCAACCCAATCCCTCTATCTTCGCGCTAGCGATTGCTCATCTTAAATCGGGCCGGAGCAAAGCACTTTTAGCGTTGAGAGGACGGGCATTCCTCCAAGTATGTGACTTGAAAATTTGAGCGTTTCGCTACATAATCAGTATACAGCGAATTTAAGTTTTCCGTATGTACGCCACTCAAAAAAACCAACTCAGAAGACTCAGCAAGCAGGAATTTAACGCCCTGACTGCTTTGTGTCGTTTGAGCAAGAATCTTTTTAACGTGGCATTGTACGAAAGCAGACAGTATTTCTTTGCAGAAAGAAAACGATTGAGCTATGAATCTAACTACCAGATCTGCAAGTCTAACGAGAACTATCGACTTCTTAATACCGATATTGCTCAACAGACAATGAAGGTAGTAGATAGAAGCATGAGGTCTTTTTTGGGACTGCTTAAAGCTCTGAGTATCGGTAGATGTGAACAAAAACCACAACTTCCTAAATACTTACCTAAAGATGGATACTTTCCTCTAATTATTCCGAGAATTAAACTTAAAAACGGGATGTTTAACATCCCTATGTCTAGTCAGTTTAAAAAGGAGTATGGTGAGGTAAAAGTCCAACTTCCAGAAAGATTGAAAGACAAAAACATTAAGGAGGTGAGAATACATCCAAAATACTTGGCTCGATGGTTTGAAGTCGAGTACATTTATGAAGACGAGAAAATAGAAACATTAGTTGATTCCGATCAAGCTGTTGCGATTGACTTAGGTGTTGATAATTTGGCAGCTTGTTTTGACACTGAAGGGCATCAATTTTTGATTGATGGAAAAAGACTTAAAAGCATTAATCAGTGGTACAACAAGCGTAACGCCGAACTTCAATCTGCCAAAGACAAGCAGGGGATGAAAGGGTTGACAAATAAGCAAGCCAGACTTAATCAATGGCGTAATGACTCGATTCGAGACTATCTCAATAAATCGGCTGGAATAATAATCAACCATTGTTTGACCTATCAAATTTGCAAGTTGATAGTTGGCTACAATCCAGGCATTAAGCAAGAGATCAATATCGGACGCTCTAACAATCAAAACTTTGTTCAGATTCCATTTTGGCAGTTGAAGCAAAAGCTGAAAGCTTTGTGTTCTCGATACGGAATTGAATACTTGGAACAAGAGGAGTCTTACACCTCTAAAGCTAGTTTTTACGACCAAGATGAAATCCCTGTTTATAATGCTGACAACCCCAGTAAGCAGAAGTTTTCTGGGAAAAGAGTTAAACGAGGATTGTATAAAACAAAAGATAAACACTTGGTTTCCGCCGATATTAATGGAAGTGCCAATATTTTGGTTAAAAGTAAGCACAGACTCAGTTTTGAGCGAGTGTCTAGCGGGTTTTTGGCTAACCCTTTAAGGATTTTTGTCTCTTAAGAATCCCTCGCTTTTAGCGATGGGAGTGTCAAAAAAACTTAATTTTATGTTGAACCCCCAGATGTAAATTCTGTTTGCGACTCTGAGCGAGGAAGTTCTGATTGAGTCTCAAATTTCGGAATTGAGAGAGTCTCATCAGGAACCTTATATTCCATCTCTGTTTCTAAGTAAGGGTCAGGATAGGAACTCGCAGGAACAGACTCTCTTTCCCATGACTGTTCGGAAGAGGTCGGGAGATCGTTTGGGAAGTTGGAGTCGGTCTCTACTGAATTATATAGCTCAGACGAAGCCGGATAACTCGGAGAATCATATTCATTCGACTCCACCGACGAGGGAGAAGTTGTAGACTCGATCTCACGGCCAGGATATTCCTCTGAAGAATAACGGGGTGAGTCTAAAGTCGCCGGAGCGGGATAATCATTAGCAGTTGTTCTCACCGGAGCTGGGGTCGAGTAGGAACTCTGGGGATAATTCGGTGTTGAATATTGCGAGGAGTTGGAGGAATAAGAACTCGGATAGCTTTGATCTGTAGAATACTCAGAAGAATAGCCATCAGCATCGGACGAATAGGAATCGGTCGTTGAAGGTTGCGATTCTGAGTAATAACCGTCAATAGAACTCGGTTGAGATTCGACAACAGTATTGTAGTCTGATTCGACTTCCCAATCACTCGCATAATCTTCTGTCCACGCTTCCTCTGAGGCCATCTGTCGTGTCGATTCTTTTCCGTTCAATATATCCGCGTCGCGGTAGTCAAAATCTCGTTCACTCTCCCCGGTGATGGAGTCTTTAACCAGTTGACTCTTAACAGATGGCTCTTGAAATACTGGCTTTGAGGGGTCATAGTCGGGGAATTGCTGATCAAAAGTTTTTTCGGGTTGTAAAACGGTTGTCTGTAGCTGAACTCCCCCATAAACTCGCGTCAAATAAAATCCGATACAAGCGGAGAACATGGCGGTAATCACAAACACAAACGGAACAAACCCCGGAATTGAGGAGAATCTAGACATAGGAGTGAATCGTTCATGGTCGGTCTGCTCCCGAGACGAGTATGACTCGGATGATGTTTCTTGATGATGATCGCAGGAGTTAGAACCCGCAGATGACTGTGTGAGCTGCTCGGATTCATTTTCAGTAACCGCAGATTCAACTTCAGTGTAATCTTCTAATTCGGGGAGAAAAGCCAACCATTGCTCTAGGCTTTGGGGTCGATGTTGCTGTTCTAACTCCAATCCCCATAAAATTACTCGCTCTAAGGTTGGACTCAGATCGGGTCGCAGTTGTCTCAAACTGGGTTTGGACGGACTCAGCAAGGTTTCTGTCACTTGAGACAAACATAATGGCGCTTCTAAAGGGGGTGTACCTGTTAATAAGCAATATAAGATGGCAGCCAAACTATAGATGTCGGTGGCTGTTGTTAACTGTTCGTGAGGTAAATATTGTTCTAAAGCTGCATATCCTCCCGATAGGCTACGGCTTCCGAGATAGGGTTGAGCTATTGCATCTGTTAACCGACTGGCGATTCCAAAATCGGTTAAAATCACCTGATCGGTTTGTTCGGCTCGCATAATGACTTCTGGAGTGAGGTTACAGTGAATGATTCCTTGTTGATGAATCTCGCTCAAAGCAACCGCAATTTGACGAATATACCGAACCGCTTGAGTGACAGAGAGTTGCGAACCTAGCCGCAGCGAGTCGATTAAAGGCTGACCTGAAACATAGTTCATTACCATAAACGGTAAGCCTCGATCTTCAAACACTGCCAAAACCCTCACTAGGTTTGGATGCTGACATTGGCTTAGACGTCGAGCGACAGCCTTGAAATGATACTGAAACTGAGCAAACTCGGTATGATGGCGTAAATTTGGGTTAACTGTTTTAATCGCCACCCTTTGCTGGCGACGAGTATCGACTGCGCCATAGGTGATTCCATACTCTCCCCGACCCAATACACGCTCAATCTTGTATTGGCCATTGTTCAGGATGGTTTCAGCTTTTGAACTCATTTGCTTGAATGCCAACTTTCCCCCTTATACTACCGTCTCGATTTGGTTTGAGTTATCTGAGTTGTGAGGTCGCCGTACATAGTCTACATCGCTATCCAGATTTTTGCTGAAATTTCTATGGGGAGTCGGTTGCGAGAATTCTAGTGCAACCTGGAAGGAAAAAGGAGATGGGGAGTCACCGAGTCACCGAGTCAGGAGTTCAGGAGTTCAGAATTACCTTTTGCCTTTTACCTGTTGCCTTTTGCCTTTTGCCTTTTACCTTTTACCCTTCGGGTTCAGCAGTTGCTCTCTTACGAACTTCGCTCTCGACGGAAACCGCCAAGTCGCGAGTTCGCGCTCCTTGATGGAAACCACCAAGACCCTTCGGG
>CAZNCM010000392.1:0-5195 GCA_964571155.1 uncultured Lyngbya sp.
TGGTAAGTTCGCTCAAAGAACTGAGAATCCTTCGCTTTTAGCGAGGGAGCGTCAAGCGGTGAAATCAGTCGGTAAGCCAGAAAAACCGGGTTTTTAAAAGGCTCCAAGACCTGACTCCCGAGGTCATTCTTTACATAACCCCCCCTAATGTAAAGCTAGATTGACAGATCGGGGTGAAAATTTAAAGCTTTTGTAAAGCTTCAGTAAAAATACGATTGAGTTATATCAAATCAATTTCACTTGATGCTAGCATATAAGTCTACATCCGGTTTATAATGCCTTTTATCTTAAGTCGAAGTCAAATTGTCAAATCGGGCCTGAGACGATGAAAAGCTTTACAATTGGAAGCTTAACAACTAAACGGGTAAAAGCCAACCCTTTTTCTCAAATTCGCAGGATATTCTGGGAAACCCGGACTTATATTTTTCTCTGGTATTTAGTTGTGATGGCTGTCTTCATCGGGCTATCAGTCCCAATTTTTTCTATACTTATCCTGCGGACAGTCAATGCTAGAGTCGAGCAAGAGTTAGCAGAAGAATTGAAAGCCTTTGATACCTTAATAGACGAACAAAAAAGAACAGCAGAAGGTCTCACCCATGAAAACCTTCCTGATT
Organism: uncultured Lyngbya sp.; assembly: GCA_964571155.1. GTDB lineage: Bacteria > Cyanobacteriota > Cyanobacteriia > Cyanobacteriales > Microcoleaceae > Capilliphycus. Next base: position 615 of record CAZNCM010000392.1, read on the forward strand.
TTTTAAAATATTTTTTATCCGTTAGAATTCCAGAAGACGATACATTTTTGCTCACGATACTTGATGGTAAATTTTTCCGTTCCAGTCCCAGAGCATTGCCCACAACGGTACGGCAGGATTCAGAACTGATGAATTATTTCCTGCAACTGAACACAAGTGAACGGGACAGATATAAAACTTCTGACCCCAATATTGGGGAAATTATGTATCTCACTAGACCCGTTATTGCAGAAGGGCAAATCCGAGGTTTATTTGTGGTGCTGCATACAACGGCGGGCGAACGGGAAGAAATAGTAGAATCGGAAACCACAGTTATTAAAGTCTTGTTTATTGTTCTTTTTTTAGCTTTAATTTTAGCATGGATAGCATCGGGGAAAATATTAGCTCCATTGCGATCGCTCTCAACCACAGCCCTAGCGATTAGTGAGTCAGACCTGAGCCAAAGAATTCCCATAAAAGGCTCTGGAGAAATGGCAGAAGTCGCCATGACCTTTAACACCATGATGGATCGCCTTGAGGCGGCTTTTCGGAGTCAGCAAGCCTTAATTAATGATGCCAGCCACGAACTGCGAACCCCAATTACAATTATTGATTGCTATTTAGAACAACTCCCAACCGATTCTCAGGAGCAGAAGAAAATCGTAACATTGCTCAAAGACGAGTTGAATCGGATGAATCGCTTAGTCAACGATCTTCTGCTGTTAGCAAAAGCCGAGCGACCTGATTTTTTAAATCGCGAAATTGTCGAAATCGGTTCTTTGACAGAGGAACTGTATGCTAAGGCGACGACCTTAGCCCAGAGAAATTGGTGTCTGGAAGTTCAAGGTACGGGTCGCATTATTGCTGACCCCCAGCGCCTCACTCAAGCCTTTCTCAATCTAGCTCACAATGCCACCAAGTACACCAGAGAAGATGATGTGATTGCGGTGGGAGCGACTTTAAGTAAAGGCAAATTCTCTTTGTGGGTGCGAGATACCGGGGAAGGAATTGATACTGCTCACCAGAAAAAGATATTCGAGCGTTTTGAGCGAGATGTCAATGGTCATCGCTCTGAAGGTTTGGGTTTAGGATTGGCGATTGTGAAAGCAATTGTTTCTGCTCATCAAGGTTGGGTCGAATTAAAAAGTCAAGTGGGTATTGGGTCTACTTTCACGATTGTTATTCCTGTATAATTTTTTGGAGGAGACAGTAAAAGTGAAACGAATTCTGATTGCCGAAGATGAACCCCGCATCGCTGCCTTTCTAGAGAAAAAACTGCGGGAAAATGGCTTTACCACGACAATCGCAGAGGATGGCTACGAAGCCCTAAATCAAGTTCGCCACGAACAATATAACCTCTTAATTCTCGATTTGGGTTTGCCGGGTATAGAAGGAACAGAAGTTCTCGAAGAATTACGCGGTCAGGGAGAAGAAATCCCCATTATTATTCTGACGGCTCGGGATGAAGTCAGCGATAAAGTCAGCGGGTTAGAAGGGGGAGCCAACGACTATGTAACGAAGCCTTTTAGCTTTGAAGAATTGCTGGCCCGGATACGCTTGCAATTGCGACAGCCGAGTAAACTCGAACCGAAGGCCGAAAGGTTTTTGAAAGTGGGTAATATTACCCTTGATATCCGATCGCGTACTGTGATGGTGGGCGATCGCCAGGTTGAGTTATCCAACCATGAATTTATTCTTTTAGATACCTTGATGCGCCATCCCGATCAAGTTTTGAGTCGAGACCAAATTCTCAACTACGTTTGGGGCTACGATTATGATTCAAGCTCTAATATTGTCGATGTATACATAGGATATCTCCGCAAAAAACTTAACAAAAATTTAATTGAGACGGTGAGAAGTGTGGGTTATCGACTGCGAAAATGATGAGAAAATTCTTAGAATCTTCTTAATTTTGTTTCATGCCAATTCAGGGAGCAGTAAATTATATTGGATTTGTACCAAATCCGGTAGATTAAAGCCTTGAACTTCAACAAGAATGAAAGCTCTAATCTGAAAGTATACTGACTTGCTTAAAGCGAGTATATTGAATCGGATTTGGGGATATGATCTTGAGTCAAATTTCAGATTTGACTTGTTTTAATTAGCTTAAATCTCAAAAGATTTAAGTTAATTAGTGAGTGTATTTATTTTAGGGGAATTTCTGTTATGGCAGTTTTCAATTTTAGCGAACAGGATCTCGTTGGAAATAATTTTAACGGTCAGAATCTGAACGGTTCTACCTTTTTTAAAGCAACTTTGACCAATGTCTCATTCGTTAACACCTTGCTCAGAGGAACGAACTTTGAAGAGACAAATTGGCTGAATGTTAATGCTAGCGGAGCAAACTTCAGACCCAGTGCAAACTTCCCAACAACAAGCCTTTTTAAAGCAACATTAGAAAATGTTAACCTCAGTGGTGCCAACCTGCGACAGGTAAATTTATCAGAAATTAGCACCAATGGCATCAACCTCTCCAATGCCCAATTACAAAATGCTAACCTCTTTAAAGCAGGTCTTGATGGTGAACAGTCCAACCGACCCGACCTGAGCGGAGCCAATTTTACCGCAGCAAATTTAACAGAAGCCAATTTAAAAGCGGCCGATTTAACAAATACAATCTTTACCAATGCCAACCTGCAACTGGCTTCTTTAGAATCAACTCTCATGGTCGGCACCAATTTCACCGGCGCTGATTTCACGGGAACGAGCATCACCGATGTCACGATTAGTAGTCCTATTTTCAATGGCGCGAATTTAGCAGGCGTCAATATGACAGATGTCGATCCTGCGACTGCTGAAATCAATACCAATGCCAGCTTCATCGGGGCAAATTTAACCAACTTCAGCGCAGAGGATCTCAATTTGGGGGGAGCGATCTTCACAAATACTCAACTCAGTGGTGCGTCCTTTGCCGACTCTTTCCTCGGGGATGCCAATTTTGCGGGTGTATCAGCCGAGGGTATTTTCCTAGAAGGTGCAGATCTGAGCAACGCCGACTTTACCGGAGCCGATCTCAGCAACGCCAACTTCAACGGTGCCAACCTCACCGGGGCCGACTTCACCGGCGCCCAACTCGATGGAGCCAACCTCAGCGGCGCGATTCTCACCGGAGCCGAACTCGATGGAGCCATTTTAGATAATGCTTTCGTCGAGAAAACAGACCTGTCCGGGGTCAACTTGACCGGAGCTAGTTTGGTCACTGCCAACCTCAAAGAAGTGATTGCGATCGGAACTAATTTCCAGGATGCTAACCTTAGCGGTGCCAACTTGGAAGTTGCCAACCTAACCAATGCCGACTTCGGCGATGGCCCCGATGCCGATACTCTCGGAGCCGATTTGAGCAACGCCAACCTCAGCAAAGCCGACTTGACCGGGGCGAATTTAGAGGGGGCAAATTTGACCGGGGCAATTTTAGTTGACACGATTGGTCTTAGCGGAGGTTCGGGCGGTAGTGGAGGTGTTCCCACATCCGGCAACGATACCCTCAATGGCGGTACAGGCAACGATACTATCGACGGTGGCCTCGGAGATGACGTCATCAACGGTGCAGAAGGCGCAGACAGCCTGCTCGGTGCGGGTGGCAACGATACCCTCTATGGGGATTTGGGAATCGCCGACACCTTATCTGGAAACGATGTTCTCCGGGGAGGTGCGGGAAATGACTTCCTCGATGGCGGCTTCGGTGCTGATCGCATTTTCGGTGGTGCGGGTTTTGACATTCTGTTTGGGGGTTCAACCGGAGAAAGCGAAACGGCTGCCGATACGCTGACAGGGGGTGCTGACGCTGATCTTTTCGTATTAGAAGCCACAGGCTTTTTAGTAGAACCTGTCGAACCGTCCTTCCCGCCAGAACCTGTTCCTCCCGAACCCTCTGGGGACATTATTGCCGATTTCCAAGATGGTACGGACTTGATCGAGTATGAGTTTGCTGCCGGTGTCGTCGATCTCAGTGAATTGATCATTAGTGGTAACGGTACGTCTCAGGTAACTATAAGCGTTCTCAATGATGGTTCTCCAGAAGGCTTACCGGACTACACTGAAACTGTCGCGGTTTTGAACGGTGCAGGTGGCTCTGTGATCACCCTGACAGAGACAGACTTCTTTCTCTAAAATCCGATAGAGCCTGTATATTTACTCCAAATACACGGTAAACAATCCGGTAGAGTGGTAGCCCCTTGAATTTATTCAGGGGACGGGGCGTATAAACTGCGCGGGAAACCCACGCAGACAGCCCCTCTGGAAACTTGCCACGAGCAACTTTAGTTGCTGTAAAATAGTGATGACAATTAAAACTTTACCAACTGCGTGTTGAAGTTTTCCTAGTGCGGAGAAACCCCGGTAATCCGAAAGCGTAATATTGCATTACAGCTCCGAGATACAGCAACGGCAGGAAACTGAGCGTACCGAACTGGCTCTGTGTTGGAAGTTAAGAAAGTCTTCAATTAAAAAGTAAACTATCCAACTTGTTTGTTTGGTGTGTTAGAGGCGATTTGACTTAGCCTATGAGTCTGACAACTTTCGGCGTCAGAAGTTCAGAAATACCCTACGGGGATTCCTCCGAATTTATTCGGGGGAGTAGTCAAAGGCTGATTAATCTTTTGA